>JANOQS010000329.1:0-17437 GCA_031414975.1 Methylibium sp.
GGGCGCGGCGTAGCGCGTCATGTCGCGCAACCAGCTTTCACCGTAGGCATCGGTGTAGCCGATGAAGCCGAAGCTCTTCACACCGGTCTTCTTCATGTGCTCGATCGTGCCTTCGGCCATCAGCGACACGCTCTGCGGCAGCCGGAAGGTGAAGCCGTCGCGCCCCTCGGGCAGCTCGATCGGGGCGCTGGCCAGTTGCACCGTTTCGGATTCACGCGCCACCTCGGCGATGGCGATGGCCGGCGGGCTGGCGGTGGAGCCGATGATCAGGTCGACCTTGTCTTCGCTGACGAAGCGACGCGCGTTCTTCGCCGCGTTGGTCGAATCGGTGGCGTCGTCCAGCACCACGAAGCGCAGCTTCTCGCCGCCGATCTGCTCTGGGAACAACTGCAGCGTGTTGCGTGGCGCCGTGCCCAGCGCCGCGGCCGGGCCGGTCATCGAGAAGCTGACGCCGATCACGATCTCGGCCTGCGCCAAGGGGGTGGCGAGGGCGGTGAGTGCCAGTGCGGCTGTGCGGAAGAGGGTCTTGTGCATGGGGGTTGGTCTCGTGGGTGTCGGGCGGAAAGGTGATCAGGCAGGCACCGCGCGCGCGTGCTCGGCGTCGAACAGCTTCTGCACGACACGGCGGTACTGCGCCAGTGCCAGGTCGGCCGCGATCGGGTGCATGGTGGCCGGCGGCGAGCGATCGATCAAACGCTGTTGCGCTTCGATGATGCGGCGGTCTTCTTCGAACGCGGTGCACAGGCTCTGGTAGATCGACTCGGTGATCGTCGCGTCGTCGAGCTTGAAGCGGTGCGCCTGCATGAAGAAGTAGTGCGTCGAATGTTCAGTCTCCGGCGTCAGCGCCTGGCAGCTGTGGAACTGCAGCGCGCCGCTCATGTCGTCGTCGGCGGTGTCAGCCGGCTTCACGTGGGCGTGCATCAGCAGCACGCCGGGCACGAAGAAGTCGTACGAAAAGCGCCGGTTCACCTGGCCGCTGAAGCCGCCCAGCCGCGCGTGGTACGGCGCCGGCACGGTGTTGCGCACGTCGCGGGTCACGTGCACGCCGCGATCGAGCAAGGTCACCACCGGCTTGGCCACCGCGATGTTGGGCGAGCCGCCGAGCGTCTTCTCGTGCACATACGACAGGTGCGAGAAGTCGAGCAGGTTGTCGCAGATCAGCAGGTGGTCGGTGTCGTAGTGCAGGTAGCCTGGCTTGTAACGCCACTCGGGGTGCTTGAGCGAGAACGCGTCGGGGATCAGCGCCTCGTCGGCCAGTGCCGGGTCGCCCATCCAGACCCAGATCCAGCGCCCGCGTTCGGCCACCGGGTAGCTGCGCAGGCACATCTTGGCGGGCACCGTGTCCTGCCCGGGGATCTCGGTGCATTGGCCGTCGCTGCCGTACTTGAGGCCGTGGTACAGGCAGCGCACCGAGTCGCCCTCCTTGCGGCCGGCCGACAGCGGCGCGTGGCGGTGTGCGCAGCGGTTGTCCATCGCCACCGGCGTGCCGTCGGCCTTGCGGTAGACCAGCACCGATTCGCCAAGGATCGTGCGCCCCAGCAGCGTGTCGGCCAGCACCTCGTGGTCCCACGCGGCCACGTACCAGCAGTTCCTGATGAACATCGTTGTCTCTTCGCTCGAGTTCGTTCTCAGCTCACTCTAGGGACAGCCCGCTTGCCCATCAATACCGCGGAGTGGAGACTCTGTATCTGTGAAAACGATGGACGCGACTTTCGACCTGAACCTGCTGCGCGTGCTGGCAAGCTTGGAGCGCACGCGCAGCGTCACGCGCGCGGCCGATGCGCTGGGCATGAGCCAGTCGGGCTTCAGCACCGCGCTGGCGCGCCTGCGCACGCGCTTCGGCGACGCGCTCTTCGTGCGCACGCAGGCCGGCATGGAGCCCACGCCGCGGGCCAAGCTGATGATCGAGACGGCGCAGGGCGTGCTGATGCAGGTGCAGGACGGCATCCTCGCGCCGCCGGTGTTCGACCCCGCCACCGCGCGCACCGAGTTCAGGCTCGCGATGGCCGACGTGGCCGAGACCGTGATCCTGCCGCGTCTGCTGCGCCACCTGCAGCAGCACGCGCCGCATGCCAACGTGAGCTGCGGCCTTCTCGCCCCCGAGGCGCTGCCGGCAGCGATGGAGGCGGGTGCCGTTGACCTGGCGATCGGCTACTTCCCCGACCTGGCCACGCAGGCCTTTTTCCAGCAACGCCTCTACACCCACACCTATGCCTGCATGGTGCGCCGCGGCCACCCCCTGGCGGGCGCGCGCCTGACGGAGAGGGCCTACGTCGCCGCCGGCCACGCGGTGGTGGTCTCGCCGGCACGCAGCAGCACACTGTTCGAGCAGTTCCTGCTGCGCCGAGGGATCGAGCGGCGCATCGTGCTCAGCACGCCGCACCACCTGAGCCTGCCCACCATCATCGAAGCGACCGATCTGCTGGCCACGGTGCCGCTCGCGACCGGGGCTCGCTTTGCCAAGCTCGGTGTCATCGAACTCGTGCGCCTGCCGTTCAAGCCGCCGAGCTTCTCGGTGCAGCAGCATTGGCACCGCCTCTACCAGCACGAGCCGCGCAACGCCTGGTTGCGCGCGCAGGTGGCCAGCCTGTTCAACGACGCGACCGACGAGTGGGCCGGGATCGAGGCCGCGATGTACGGCAAGGAGATGCGCCAGCGCCCGCCGGCCGGGCGGCGGGCCACCCCTCGCGCCGGTGCGGCGCGGCCGTCTCGCTCAGGTCTTGGCTGACTTGCGCTCGGCCTTCTTCGCCGCTTCCAGGTTGTCGGCCTTCTTCGTCAGTTTCTCGGCGCGCGAGGGCTTGTTGCTCTTGGCGGCTTTGGCTTCCTTGGGTTCCTTCTCGGCCTTGGGCGCTTTCGGTGCCTTGGGGGCCTTCGGCGCCTTCACTACCTTGGCCGCCACGGGCTTGGGCAGCTTGGCCTGCGCCTGGCGCGCGGCGCGTGCTTCCTTCAGGGCCTGGCGCTCTTCGAGCAGGGCTTTCTCGGCGTCGGACGGCGAACCATCGGCGCCTTGCGAATGCACGCGCAAGGCCATCGCCAGGTGAAGTCTGTTGCCGTTTTTCTGGATCTGGGGGGTCATCGATGAGGTGCGAATCGGCATGGTGTGCTCCGTTGGGTGAGGGGCGACTGTAGGCTACTTGGCGCGGCGGGCAGAATTCGCCGCTTGAACCCCCGCAGGTCGCCGACATGAACCCACGCTTCGACGTCATCGTGCTCGGTGCGGGCATGGCCGGCGCGTCGCTGGCGGCCGAGTTGGCGCCGCGCTGCCGCGTGCTGCTGCTGGAACTGGAAGACCAGCCCGGCCGCCACGCCACCGGCCGCTCGGCGGCAATGTTCTTCGAGAGTTACGGCAACCCGACCGTGCGAGCGCTCACGCGCGCCAGCCGGGCGTTCCTGGAACACCCGCCGGCCGGTTTTGCCGACGTGCCGTTGATGAGCCCGCGTGCTGCGCTGTTCGTCGCCGATGCCGAGGGCTTGCCGCGCCTGGAGGCCATGTTTGCCGCACCGGAGGTCGCATCGAGCTTGCGGCGCCTGAGCGCTGCCGAGGCGATCACCCGCGTGCCGATCCTGCGCCCGGCGTGGGTGGCCGGCGCGGCGCTCGACGAGTCGGGCTGCGACATGGACGTGGCGGCGATCCACCAGGGCTTTCTGCGCTCAGCGCGGCGCGCCGGTGCGCAGATCGCACTCGGGGCGGGCGAGCTCGAAATCGCGCGCACGGCGGGCTGCTGGGAGGTGCGCTCACGCGTGGGAGACTTCAACGCGCCGCTGCTCGTCAACGCCACCGGGGCCTGGGCCGACGCGGTTGCGCGCCAGGCGGGCGTGGCCACCGTCGGTCTGCAGCCGATGCGCCGCACGGCGCTCACGCTGCCCGCGCCGGCCGGCCACGACGTGCGCGCCGTTCGGGATTGGCCGCTGACGATCGACATCGACGAGACCGTCTACTTCAAGCCCGACGCCGGGCAACTGCTGCTGTCGCCGGCCAACGAAGACCTGATGGAGCCGTGCGATGTGGTGCCTGAAGAGCTCGACGTGGCGCTCGCCGTCGACCGTTTCGAGACGCTGACCAGCGTGAAGGTCGATCGCATCCACCGCCGCTGGGCCGGCCTGCGCAGCTTCGTGGCCGACCGATCCCCGGTGGCCGGGTTCGACCCGAGCGCCGAAGGCTTCTTCTGGCTCGCCGGCCAGGGCGGTTACGGCATCCAGATGGCGCCGGCCCTGGCGCGCGCCGCGGCGGCACTGCTGTTCGGGCGGGACTTGCCAGAGGATGTCGCGGCCCAGGGCGTGCGGGCCTCCGACCTGTCGCCCGCCCGCTTGCGCTGATACCGCTCAAGTTCGGCGCCACGTCTGCCGAAAGCGTCCAAAGCCCGCTGCCGCCATGACGCCCGCCCCCATCCCCACCGACGACGACCTGCGACTGCAGGCCTTGCACGCCCTGCTGATCCTGGACACGCCGCCGGAAGAACGCTTCGACCGGCTCGTGGCCTTCATCGCCGACGAGTTCGACTTGCCGATGGCGCTGGTGTCGCTGGTCGATAGCGAGCGCCAATGGTTCAAGGCCCGCATCGGGCTGGACGCGCAGCAGACCTGCCGGCGCGACTCGTTCTGCGGCCATGCGCTGCAGGGCCCGCCGCGCGTGCTGCTGGTCGAAGACGCGCTGCTCGACACGCGCTTCTGTGACAACCCGCTCGTGCTCGGCCCGCCGCACATCCGCTTCTATGCCGGCGCGCCGCTGGTCTTGCCGGGCGGCTTCGTCGCCGGCACCTTGTGCGTGCTGGACACCCGGCCGCGCCACCTGGACGCGACCGACCTCGTCATCCTGGCCGCGGTGCGCGACCTGGCGGTGGCCGAACTGACCCGGCAGCACGATGAACAACCTGCCTGAGGCGGGCGGCGCGGCCGCGCCGACCTTGTTGCTGCTTGAACCCTGCTTTGTGCTGAGGCGCACCGTGGCGTCGGTGGTGCAGAGCCTGCAGCTGGCCCGCATCAGCGAGGCGCCGAGCCTGAGCCTTGCGCACGGGATGGCCGCCAACCAGCGTTTCGACGCCTTCGTGCTGGCTCTCGGCGAGCGGCGCGAAGAGCTGACGCTGCTGCGCCAACTGCGCGCCGGGCACACGCTGTCGGCGCCGTCTGCGCCGGTGGCGGTCATGATCGAGACCTGCGACGCCGAGCTGGTGCTCGCGCTGCGCGAGCTCGGCGTGATGCGGGTGATGCTCAAGCCGTTCAAGGTCAAGACGATCGCCGACACGATCCGGCAGATGCTCGCCGAACATCACGCGCTGGACGAGATGCTCGCTTCCGTCGGCGCCTGAAGCGGGTTCGCGCGGGCCCCCGGTTCAGCGGTAGAACGCTTCGACCGTGCCCTTGAGCTTGATCATCAGCGGGTGGCCCTTGCGGTCCACCGCCTTGCCGGCGGGCACCTTGACCCAGCCTTCACTGATGCAGTATTCCTCCACGTCGAAGCGCTCCTTGCCATTGAAGCGGATGCCGACGCCTTGTTCGAACAGGGCGGCCACGTGGCGCGGGCTGCGTGCGTCGGTGGACAGGCGGTCGGGCAGGGCGGGGCGGTCCGTCAGCTCGGTCGAAGGGGGCGTGGTCGGGGTGTCAGTCATGGCGATGTTCATGGTTGTTGTCAGCCCTGCAGCCCGGCGAACACGTGCTGCACGTCTTCGTTCGCATCCAGCGCCGCCAGAAAGGCTTCCACCTCGTCGAGCTGTTCGGTACTCAGGCTGGTCGGGTCGACAGGGTTCTTCGGTTTGTACCCCAGCTTGGCGGACAGCACGCTGAAGCCGTGCGCCGGCAGCGCGCGGCTCACCAGGTCCAGGTCGGCCGGGTCGGTCAGGAACACCGTGACGCCGTCGTCGCCCGCGGCAAAGTCTTGCGCGCCGGCTTCGATCGCGGCCAGTTCGGCGTCGGCACCGGCGCCGGTCACAGTGACAGCGGGTTCGGCCTCGATCATCCCCACGTGGTCGAAGTCCCACGCCACCGAACCGGAGGCGCCGAGCTGCCCCTTGCGGAACAGCACGCGCATTTCCGAAGCCGCGCGGTTCACGTTGTCGGTCAGGCATTCCACCATCACCGGCACGCGGTGCGGCGCAAAACCCTCGTAGAGGGCGTGTTCGAAGTGCACCACCTCACCCGTCAGGCCCGCGCCCTTCTTGATGGCGCGCTCCAGCGTCTCCTTGGGCATGCTGACCTTGCGGGCCTGCTCCAGCACCAGCCGCAGGCGCGCGTTGGCGGCCGGGTCGGCGCCGTGGCGTGCGGCGATCATGATGTCCTTGGCGAGTTTGCCGAACAGCCGGCCCTTGGCGTTGGCAGCCAGGTCCTTGTGCTTTGCTTTCCATTGCGCGCCCATGTCGGAGGGGTCCTCGGAGTTGCCGGGTTTCTGCGCCATTGTCATCGGCGCACACGATCTGATACACCGCGATGCTTGACAGCCCCTCATTTTGGGACCATCGTCCCAATTATGGACGCCGACGCACGCCCTCACCAAGCCATCAACAAGGCGCTCGAAAAGCTGTTGCGCCCGCTGTTCCGGCTGCTGCTGCGGCTCGGCATTTCGTATGTCGCCTTCGAGGAACTGACGCGGCGGACCTTTGTCGATGTGTCGATCAAAGACTTCGGCATTCCGGGCCGCAAGCCGTCGATCTCGCGCGCATCGGTATTGTCCGGGCTGAGCCGCAAAGAGATCCTGCGGTTGCTGTCGGAGCAGCCGGCCGAGCTGTCGGAAGACGGCGACCAGCACAACCGGGCCGCCCGCGTGCTCACCGGCTGGGTACGCGATGCCGAGTTCATCGACGCTGACGGCCGGCCTCGGGCGCTCGACCCCGAGGGCGACGCGAGCTTTGCCGCGCTCGTCAAACGCTACAGCGGCGACATGCCGGCCCGCGCGGTGCTCGACGAACTGTTGCGCGTGGGCGCGGTGCAGCGTGGCGAAAAGGGCCGCCTCGAACTGATTGCACACGCCTACGTGCCGCGCGAGAGCACGGCCGAAAAACTGCGCATCCTCGGCGCCGACGTGGCCGACCTGATCGAGACCATCGACCACAACGTGGAACACGGCGCCACCGATCCGCGCTTCCAGCGCAAGGTGCTGTACCAGAGCATGCCGGCCGACGCGCTGCCGGCGTTTCGCAAGCTCAGTGCTGCGCAGTCGCAGGTCTTGCTCGAAAAGCTCGACCGCTGGCTCGCCGCGCACGACACCGACAACCCACCCGACGACCCCGGGCTGCCGCGTGCGCGCGTCGGCCTGGGCATCTACTACTTTGAACAATGGATCAGCTGATGCGATCCGCGAAAGGCCACTCATGAACTTCTTGCCCAAGGCAGCGCTGGCTGCTGTTGCGCTGTCTGCCTGGATCGCCGGTTGCGGCGGCGGTGGCGGCATCGAAGGCACCGGCGCCACGACGCAGGGCACGATGCGCCTGTCGATCACCGACGCGCCGGCCTGCGGATACGACGCCGTGCACCTGACGATCGAGAGGGTGCGCGTGCACAAGGCCGCCGGCGCAGTCGATGCCGACGCGGGCTGGTCCGAGGTGGTGCTGGCGCCGCCCAAGCGGATCGACCTGCTGACCTTGACCAACGGGGTGCTCGAAGAACTTGGCCAGACGGCGCTGCCGGCCGGCAAGTACACCCAGATGCGGCTGATCCTGGCGGCCAATGGCGGCGCCACGCCGCTGGCCAATTCGGTCACGCCCACCGGCCGCGCCGAGACCGCGCTGACGACGCCCAGCGCCCAGCAAAGTGGCCTCAAGCTGAACGTGAACATCGACATCGCGCCCGACCAGGTGGCCGACTTCGCGATCGACTTCGACGCCTGCAAGTCGGTCGTCAAGCGCGGCAACTCGGGCCAGTACAACCTGAAGCCGGTGGTTACGGTGATCCCGGTCGTGTCCGACGCCGGCCTGCGTGTGGTCGGCTACGTCGACCCGTCGTTTGCCAATGGCGCCAACGTGTCGGTCCAGTTCAACGGTGTGCCGGTGAAGGCCACGGTCCCCGACCCCATCACCGGCCGCTTCGTGCTCTACCCGGTGCCGGTCGGCTCCTACGACCTGGTCGTGACGGCCGCCGACCGTGTCAGCGCAGTGCTGACGGGCGTGCCGGTGGTCACCACCGCATTCACCAACGTCAACAGCGCGTTGCTGCCGATCACGCTGCCGGCGTCGGCCTCGCGCGCGGTGACGGGCACGGTCACGCCGGCCACCGCCACGGTGCGGGCACTGCAGGCCTTGTCGGGTGGCCCGACGGTCGAAGTGGCGTGGGGTCCGGTCGATGCGGACACGTCGGCCTTCACGTTCAATTTGCCGATGGAGGCGCCGTTGAAGGCGGCCTACCCGGCGCTGCCGTCCTTGCCGGCCGACGCTGCAGCAGCCGGCAAGTACACGCTGCAGGCCGCGTCCAACGGCGCGACCAAGACGGTCGCGGTCGATGCGGCCGCCGTCGTGCCGCCGGTGGTGTTCACGTTCCCTTGAGGCTCATGAAACACCGCATGAGAACAGCACTGGCCCTGGCATGGGTCGCCGCGGCGACCAGCCCCGCGTTCGCGCAGACCAGCGTGGGCGTCTCCATCGGCATCAACCAACCGGGTGTGTACGGGCGCATCGACATCGGCAACGTGGCGCCGCCGCCGGTCATCCTTGCGCAACCGGTGATCATCCAACCGCGGCCTGTCGTGGTTCACCAGGAGCCGGTCTATCTGTACGTGCCGCCCGGGCACCAGAAGAACTGGTCGAAACACTGCAGCCGCTACCGCGCCTGCGGGCAGCCGGTCTACTTCGTCCAGGAGACCTGGGTTCGCGAGCGCTACGAGGAACACCAGCACCGCGAGCACCCGGGTGCTGGCGGCGGCAAGGAAAAGAAGCACAAGCACAAGGACAAGGACAAGGGCAAGCACGGCAAGGATTGATGCCGCGAGCGCCTCGGCGCTTGCCGGGTCAGAGCAGCCGCGGCGCCAGTTCGGGCAGGCGCCGGAGCGCGAAGTCGATGAAGCGCCGCACCCGCGGTGGTGGCTGGCGGTGCGGGCACACCGCGTGCAGCGGTTTGCTCGGCGCGGTGTAGTCGCGCATCACCGGCACCAGCCGCCCGGCGTCGAGGTGGGTGCCGATCTCCCAGACCGACTTGAACAGCAGCCCCGCGCCTTCGACGGCCAGCGCCTGGGCGGCTTCGCCGTCGTTGACGCTGTAGTGGCCGCGCACCCGCACCGACTGCAGTTTGCCTTCGTGCCGGAACGACCAGCGGTCTTCCAGGCTGTCACCGTAGACGATGCAGGCGTGCCCGGCCAGATCGGCCGGCTGGGTCGGCGCACCATGGCGCTCCAGGTACGCGGGCGCGGCGCACAGCACGCGAAAGTTGGCGGCCACGCGGCGCGCCGTCATGCTCGAATCGGCCAGCACGCCGAAGCGGAACGCCAGGTCGATGCGGTGCGCCACGAGGTCGACCACGTCGTCGCTGAGCATCAGGCGCACCGTCACATCGGCATGTTCGGCGCGGAACGCGGTGACCAGCGGCACCAGGTAGTGCCGCCCGAACGCCGGTGTGGCGGTGATGCTGAGCAGGCCGCTGACGCGGCCGCGGCTGTCGGCCATCGCCGCTTCGGCGTCGTTCACCTCGACGAGGATGCGCAGGCAGCGTTCGTGAAAGGCCTCGCCCTCGTCGGTGAGCGACTGGCGCCGCGTCGTGCGATGCAACAAGCGCATGCCCAGGCGCGCTTCGAGCGCGGCCATGCGCTTGCTCACGAGCGCGAGCGACAGGTCCAGCTCGCGCGCCGCGGCCGACATGCTGCCGCTGCTGACGATGCGCGTGAAGATGCGGATCTCGTGCAGGTTGTCGAGCACCGACTGTCAACGCCTGGAAGAGAGTGAATCGACGCGCGGCCCGTAGATCGTTTGAACGGCCGCAGCCACAGTCTCACTCCT
Source organism: Methylibium sp. (assembly GCA_031414975.1). Taxonomy (GTDB): domain Bacteria; phylum Pseudomonadota; class Gammaproteobacteria; order Burkholderiales; family Burkholderiaceae_C; genus LGRD01. Next base: position 9,912 of record JANOQS010000329.1, read on the forward strand.
CGTCAACACCCGGAAGGACAGCCATGACGCTGCGTTCGTTCGCTCTTTCAACCCTTGCCGCCGCCCTGCTGGCGACCCTGCCGCTGGCAACGCCCACCGCACTGGCGCAAGCCGGCACGCCCAAGCTCTCGCAAAACCAGGCGGGATACTACAGGCTCAATGTCGGTGAGGTCGAGGTCATCGCGCTGTCCGACGGCTCGATCGGCCTGGACACCAAACTGCTGCAGACGCCGCACCGCCACAAGGTCGATGCCGCGCTGAAGCTGGCCCGCGTGGCCTCGCCGCTCGACACGTCGGTCAACGCGTATCTCGTGAAGACGGCTGGCAAGCTGATCCTGATCGACGCCGGCACCGGCGTGCTGTTCGGCCCGAGCCTGAACAAGCTGCCCGCCAGCCTGAAGGCCGCCGGCGTCGAGCCCGAGCAGATCACCGATGTGCTCGTGACCCACATTCACACCGACCACACTGGCGGGCTGATGGATGGCGCGCGGCGCGTGTTTGCCAACGCCACGATCCGCCTCGACCAGCGCGAAGTTGCCTTCTGGCTCGACCCGCAGAACGAAGCCAAGGCGGCGGACGGCCTGAAGCCGTTCTTCCAGCAGGCGCGCGCGTCGTTGCAGGCGTACGTAGAGGCCGGCAAGGTGCAGGCCTTCGAAGGCGCCACCGACATCGTGCCCGGGCTGCGCTCGGTGCCGGCGCCCGGCCACACGCCGGGGCACAGCTTCTACCTGCTCGAAAGCAAGGGCGAGCGGTTGATGTTCTGGGGCGACGTGATGCACGTGGCCGAAGTGCAGTTGCAGGACCCGTCGGTGACGATTGCCTACGACGTCGACCCGAAAGCCGCCGCCACCCAGCGCCAGCGCGCCTTTGCCGACGCCGCCGAGCGCGGCTACCTCGTCGCGCCGGCTCACATGTCATTCCCTGGCGTGGGCCACCTGCGGCGCGACGGGCGAGGCTACCGCTGGATGCCTGCCCGGTATGTCAATGACGCGAGCGCGCCGTCGAAGTGAAGCGTCAGGAAGTGAAGCGTCAGGAAGTGACGCTTCAGGAAGTGACGCTTCAGACGTGCGTCTTCAGCGCCACCGCCGCATCGCACGCCACCGCGGGCGCCGGGCTCTTGCCCGTCTCCAGCAGTTTGCGCGCCGCCATGTGATCTACCGGCGCGTTGACGCTCTCGACGCACACCAGCCGCTCGCCCACGTTGTGCAGGATCGAAAAACTTGTCGGGTTGGCGCCTGGGCGGCGGTGGCGCACGCCGTCGGGCGGCATCAGCCCGGCCATCTGCAGGCGCAGCGCGGCCTGCTCGGACCAGAACCACGGCAGCGCGCGGTACGGCTCTTCGCGGCCCAGCAAGGTGGCGGCGGCGCTGCGTGCCTGGTCGTTGGCGTTCTGCACCGACTCCAGGCGCAGGCGCCGGCCCGCGGTTGCAGCAGCGGCGGCGTGGGCCTCGGGGAAGCTGGTGCAATCGCCGATCGCCAGGACGTGCGGGTCGGACGTGCGCATGCACGCATCGACGACGATGCCGTTCTCGCACGCCAGCCCGGCGTCGCTGGCGAGCGTGTGTTCGGGCACGGCGCCAATGCCCAGCACCATCAGCTCGACCGTCTCACGCTGGCCTTCGACGTGCAGCGCCGCCAGCCGCCTGCCTTCGACCTCGAAGCCGCCGACCGAGACGCCCAGCCGCACGTCGATGCCGCTGGCGCGGTGCGTCTGCAGCACGTGTTCGGCGATCTCGGGCGACACCGAACGCGCCAGCAGGCGCGGCGCCGATTCGAGCACCGTCACCTGCTTGCCGAGCGCACTCGCGGTGGCCGCGATCTCCAGGCCGATGAAGCCGCCGCCGAGCACGGTGAGGCGCTGCGTTGCGTCGAGCAGCGTGCGCAGGCGCAGCGCGTCGGCGGCGGTGCGCAACGCGGCCACGTTGTCGAGTTCATCGTGAAGGTGCGGCAGCCGGCGCGCGCGCGTTCCGGTGGCCAGCACGAGCTGGTCGTAACCGAGCACGGCGCCCGATCGCAGCCGCAAGGTACGGCCGGCGCGGTCGATTGCGACGGCCGCGTCGGCGCGGTGCACGGTGATGCCGGCATCGACAAACCAGGCCTCGGCTCGAAACGATTGCAAGGTCTCGGCCGGGTTCTTCAGGTAGGCCTTGGACAGCGGCGGGCGCTGATAGGGCAGCTCGGCCTCTTCACACACCAGGTGCACGCGCGCGCCCTGGCCGGCGGCGGCGAGCGCGCTGCACAACTGGGCTGCGGCATGGCCGCCGCCGACGATCACGATCTTGCCCGTGCCGGCCTCATTCATCGTCGCCTCACTCATTCATCACTCTCCTCGGTGCGTGGGCGGCTGCGGGCCGCCTTGGGAAAGGCCTGCGCGACGTAACTTTCCGTCGCCACTTCCACTGCCGGCAGATTTTCGTGCAGGCGCTTGAGCAGGCCGATCAGGGTTTCGCGTTCGGCGCCGCTCAACACGGCCAGGAAGGCGCGCTCGCGCTCCAGCGCAATGCCCATGATCTGGTCGTGCAGCGCGCGGCCCTTCTTCGTCAGCGTGGCGATGCGCAGGCGGCCGTCGTCGGCGTCGAGCCGCAAGGTGATCAGCCCCTTGGCCTGCATGCTCTTGAAGCAGCGGCTGACCGAGCCCTTGTCCATGCCGATGATGCGCGACACGTTCTGCGCCGAGATTGAGCCCTCGATCGCGAGCAGCACCAGGCAGCGCCAGATCTCGATGCCGACGTCGAAGGCGGCGAGGTAGTGCTGCGACGCGCCGCGCGACAGCTTGTTGGCAATCCAGGTCAGGAAAGCGGGCACGTAGCGTTCGAGGTCGACGACCGTGGGCGCGTCGTCGGCCGCGGTCTTCTTCAAGCGGCCCGCGGTGGCCATGGGCTTACTGCTGCCTTTCCGGAATGCGCACCACCAGGCCCTGCAGCGCCGCGGTGAGCTTGATCTGGCACGACAGACGGCTGTTCGGCAGCCGCTCGTCGGCGGTGCACTCGAGCATTTCGAGCTCGTTGCCCTGCGGCGCCGGCAGCTTGTCGGCCCAGGCCGGGTCGACGTAGACATGGCAGGTGGCGCACATCGCCGAGCCGCCGCACTCGGCCACGATGCCGGGCACGCCGGCGCCTGTTGCGACCTGCATGACGCTGACGCCTTCGGGCGCCTCCATGCCTTGCTGGCTGCCGTCGGGGAGGATGAAGGTGATGTCGGGCATCGTGATGGTTCTCGAAGTTCGCCAGGGCCATGCAAGGCCCGGGCCGGTCAGGCCGGAATCAGTCTCAAAGGCAGAGTATCCAATGCCCGCAGCGTGTTGTTGAGCCGCCGCGTGTGCGCGCCCACCACCTCGACGCGCTTGACGCGCTGCGCCAGCGCAGTGAACACCACCTCGCCTTCGAGCCGCGCCACCGCCTGCCCCACGCAACCGTGGATGCCCGAGCCGAGCGCCACATGCCCGCTGGGCCGGCGCTCGATGTCGTAACGCTCCGGCTCCGGCCACTTGCGCGGGTCGCGGTTGGCGGCGCCCAGCAGGCACAGCACCTTGGTGTTCTCGCGCACCGGCACGCCGGCGATTTCACAGTCGCGCCCGGCGGTGCGAAAGAAGGTCTGCGCGGTCGACTCCCAGCGCAGCGCCTCTTCGAAGGCCGGCCGCGCCATCTTGGGGTCGGCGTGCAGCCGGGCGTACTGCTCGGGGTGGTGGGCCAGCGCGAACAGCGCGTTGCCGATGCCGTTGATGGTCGTGTCCACACCCGCCGACAGGAACGAGCGCACCAGCATCGGCGCCTGCTCGGCGCCGATCTCGCCGCTGTCGACGGCCTGGTAGATCTGGTCGCCGAAGCCGCCCGGCCGAAGGTTGGCGCGCTGGCAGTGCTCCATGATCCACTGCGTGACCGGCCCGACCCGTGCCGCGCTTTTGGCCAGCAACTCGTTGCGCGGTCCCATCGAGTTGAAGATCATGTCGCCGTAGATCAGCAGGTTCTCGCGCCCGTCCTCGCCCAAGCCGACGGCGTCGGGAAACACCTTCAGCGGGTACGGCTGCGCCAGGTCGTGGATGCCGTCGATCTGGCCGTGCTTCACCGACTTGGCAACGCAGCGGTCGATCAGCGCCTCGGCCTCGGCGGTGAACGCGGCGCGGATCTGCAGCACCGCCTTCGGGCTCAGGATGCGCGACAGCACGGTGCGCGTCTGCGTGTGCAGGGGCGGGTCGGCCTCCAGGATCAGGCTCTTGGGCCGGAACGGCGGCTCCAGGTTGAAGTTGGTCAGCCCCACGCCTGCGCCGGAGATGAAGTTGACGTGGTCGTTCAGCACCGCGTGCACCTCGGCGTGGCGCGCGCACGCCACCAGGCTCGCGTAAGGCGTGAGCCGCACCACCGGGCCGGCCTCGCGGATGCGTTGGTGCATCGGGTACGGGTCGATCAGGTTGTCTGGCGCGTAGGGGTCGATGTCCAGCTCGGGCAGGTTCAGGGTTTCATTCATGGCGATCTCCAGGATGTTCAATGCACCGCCATGCCGACCAGCCGCTCCAGCGTGGCGGCGTCTTGGCGAAGCTCAGCGGCACTGGCCGCATGGGCCACCGCACCGCGTTCGAGAATCAGTGCGCGGTCGGCATAGCCCAGCGCTTCCTGCACCTGCTGCTCGACGATCACGACGGTGATGCCACCATCGCCGCTCATGCGCGCAAACGCGCCCAGCAGTTCCTGGCGGATCAACGGGGCCAGCCCTTCGAGCGGTTCGTCCAGCAACAGCAGGCGCGGCTGGCCGAGCAGCGCGCGCGCCACCGACAGCATCTGCTGCTCGCCGCCAGACAACTGCGAGCCGCCGTTGCGGCGCCGCTCGGCCAGGCGCGGGAACAGTGCATACGCTTCGTCGAGCGCGCTGCGCGGGCGGTTCTTGCAGCCGGCGAGCAGGTTTTCTTCGACAGTCAGCGACGGGAAGATGTCGCGCGTCTGCGGCACCAGGCCCAGGCCACGTTGGGCGCGCTGGTGGGGTGCCAGTTTGGCCAGGTCTTCACCGTCGAAGACGATGCGGCCCTGGGTGAGTTGCGCCAGGCCCATCACGGCACGCAGTGCGGTGGTCTTGCCGACGCCGTTGCGGCCGATGATGGCGAGGCGTTCTTGCGGGTCTACCTTGAAGCTCAGGCCGTTCAACACCGTGATCGGGCCGTAGCCGGCGACGACGTTGTGGAGTTCGAGGAGGGGCGTCGTCATTTCAAGCGCTCACTCATGGCAATGTCGCGCGAGCAAAGGCGCGTCCCGGCAGGCCGGAGGGCTTCGCTTCGGCGGTCTCCGCTGGCGCTCCGACTCCCTTCCGGTGCTCGGTCTCGTGGCCCGTCGCCGAACTCAGTTCGCTCGCTCCGCTTTCTACGTTCAAACAGGCGGCGACAAGTCAGGTGTTGATGCGCGCTGCGCGCGCGGGCCACGAGCCTTCCGCTCCTCAGCGCCGAAGAGGCGCCCTCCGACCTGCCCGAACGCACCTTTGCGGCACCGGCTTTTCGATTTGCGGCAAAGAGCACAAGCGGTTCCGCGCGCGGCGGGCGGTGCCCGGCGGGGGCGATTTCCGGGACTTTGATCCGCTCCGGGCTTGCGGCCCCGCGCGGAGCGCGCTCGTAGACTGACTTGTCGCCGCCTGTTTGAGCGTAGCGCGGCGAAGCAAGCGGAGTGAGTTCGGCGACGGGCCGCGAGACCGAGCACCGCAGCGCAGTCGGTGTACCCACCGACCGTCCCAGCATGAGCCCCCGCCGGGTACCGCTCGCCGCGAGATCCCAACGGTAGCAGGAAGACCTGACGCATGCAGACCGGACGCCCACCATCATCCATGCCCTCCCAGATAAGCCGCCCGCACCTTCGGATCGCGCCGAATCTCTTCCGGCGAACCATCGGCCAGCACAGCACCTTCGGCCAGCACGACGATTCGTCGCGCGAAGCGAAACACCAGGTCCATGTCGTGTTCGATGATCAGAACGGCCAGTTCTTTCGGCAGGCTGTCCAGCGCCGCGAGCAGGCGCGTGCCTTCGCCTTGCGGCACGCCGGCCATCGGCTCGTCGAGCAGCAGCACGCGCGGGCGCAGCGCGAGCGCCAGGGCCATCTCGACCAGGCGCTGTTCGCCGTAAGCCAGCCGTTCGGTCGCCAGGCCGGCGTGTTCACCGAGGCCGAAGCTCGCGAGCAGGGCCTGCGCTTCGGCGGCCAGCACCGGGTAGCCGTCGATCGAGCGCCAGGCGCGGCCGGTCAGGCCCTCGCGTTCGAAGAGCGCGAGTTCCACTTGCCGTTGCACCGGCAGGTGCGGCGCCAGGGTGGTGATCTGGAAAGTGCGGGCCAGGCCGGCGCGCACGCGCTGGGCTTGCGTGCGGCGCGTCACGTCCTCGCCCGCCAGCCACACCTGCCCGCTGCTGGGCGGCAGCACGCCGCTGATCAGGTTGACCAAGGTGGTCTTGCCGGCACCGTTCGGGCCGATCAGCGCGAGCCGGTCGCCAGCGTTCAGTTGCAGCGACACGCTGCGCGTGACGTGCAGGCCACCGAAGCGCTTGTCGAGCGCACGCGTTTCGAGCATCGCGGCGGCGCTCATGGCTTGAACCCGGCGCGTGCGCGCAGCCAGTCCCACGCCTTCTGCGGCGGCAGCAGCACCACGGCCATCAGCGCGGCGCCGATGACGAACAGCCAGTGGTACGGGTTGATCGACGCGGCGGTGTGGTGCAGCAGGGTGAACACGACCGCACCGATCAGCGCGCCGTGCAGGCGGCCGGCGCCGCCGAGGATCAACATCACCAGCGCTTCGGCCGACTGCGCGAACGACAGGCTGTCGAGCCCGACGATTGCGTTCGTCTGGGCCGACAGCGCGCCTGCCGCGCCGGCCAGCGCCCCGGCCAAGGTGTACATCGCCAGCAGCCGCACAATCACCGGTGTGCCCAGCGCGGCCATGCGCGCGCGGTTTTCGTGGATGCCACGCACCGCCAGGCCGAACGGCGAGTCGACCGCGCGGCGCGCGACGTAGTAGCCCACGGCCAGAACGATCAGCGCATAGAGCGACGCGGTGCGGCCTTCCAGGTCGAAGTTGAAGCGGCCCAGCAGCGGGCCCATCGTGAAGCCGGTCAGGCCGTCGTCGCCCCCCGTCCAGTCGCGCGCTTTCTGTGCCAGGCTGGCGGCGATCTGCGCTACCGCCACCGTCAGCATCAGGAAGGTGAAGCCGTGGTAGCGCAGCAGAAAGGCGCCCGAGGCGAGCGCCAGCAGCGCGCCCGCGCCGGTGCCGATGAAGAGGCCCAGCAGCGGGTCGACGCTGGCGCGCAGCGCGAAGATGCCGGCGGCGTAGGCGCCCGCGCCGAACAGTGCCGCCTGGCCCAGCGTGGCCAAGCCGGCGATGCCGACGACGAGGTCGAGCGACAGCACGAACAGCGCCGTGATCGCGATGCGCGTCAGCAGGCCGAGTTGTTCGGGCAGCGCCCACCATGCGACCAGGCCGATGGCGAGCAAGATCAGCGGGGCGCGCCACGGCGGCGCGCAGGCGGGGGCTTTCGATGTGTCCACGGCAGTCATCGCTTCAACCCCC
>JANOQS010000330.1:0-2041 GCA_031414975.1 Methylibium sp.
GACGAGCCCGAGATGCCGCCGAAGACCACCGACGAGGCGACGTTGACATGCCCCATGCCGCCCGGCAACCAGCCGACCGCGGCCTGTGCGAAGTCGAAGATGCGGTCGGCAACGCCGCCGCGCTCCATCAGCTGGCCGACGAGCAGGAACAGCGGCACCGCCACCAGCAAGAACGAGTTCATCGCCGAGAACATGCTCTCGGACAGCACGGATACCGGCGTCGAGCTGAACATCAGGATCGCCGACACGCTGGCAATGCCGAGCCCGATGGCCAGCGGCACACCGAGGGCCGCCAGCGCCAGGAAGACCAGCAACAGGGTGATGCTCACGACACGCCCTCCTCGTCTGCAGCGATGATGTGCCGGCTGTCGCGAAGCGACGCCAACGTACAGGCGATGGCGATCAGCGCCGACACCGGGATCACCGAGCCGATCACCCAGCCGGGCCAGCCCAGAGTTGCAATGGTCTCGTTCATGGCCACCTGCTGGCGCACCATGCTGATGCCGGTCCACGCCATCAGCGCAAAGAAACCGAGACAGGCTGCCATGTAGATAGGCAGCGCAATGCGACGCAGCGGACGCGCCAGCCACTGCAATGCGACCGTGACCCGGGCGGCGTCGGCGCGGCGCATGCTGGCCGCCATGCCGATGAAGATCATCCAGATGAACAGCGCGCGGGTGAGCTCTTCGGTCCAGGAGAACGGATGCCCGCCCAGGCGGCCGACGATCTGCATCAGCACCACCAGCACGATGCCGCCCATGGTCAGGCGCAGTACCCATTCGATCAACCGTGCCGGCCCCGAAGGCGAGCCGAGCGTCGCGTTGGCCGCTGGCGCGGGCGAAACACTCTGCGGCGTATTCATGCTGGCCACCCGCAACTTACTTCTTGCCGACGCTGGACAGCGTCTTGTCGAAGAAGCCCTGGTCCTTGACCAGCGTGGCGAAGCGCGGGTAGAGCTCCTTGGACAGCTTGACGAAGCTCTGCTGCTGCTCAGGCGTCAGCGTGTTGATCTCCATGCCCTTGCTCTTCAGGAAGTCGACCGACTTCGCGTGATCGGCGGTGTCGTTGGCGAACTTCCACGCTTCGGCCTCGGTCGCGGCGGCCTGCAGCGCCTGCTTCTGTGCGTCGGGCAAGGCGTTGAACTTGGCCGGGTTGATGCCCAGCACCCAGGCGTCAGCCATGTGGTTGGACAGCGTCGCGAACTTCTGCACCTCGTAGAACTTGGCCGTCACCGGGATGTTGATCGGGTTCTCCTGGCCGTCGACGACCTTGAGCTGCAGCGCGTTGTAGACCTCGCCGAAAGCCATCGGCGTCGGCACCGCGCCGGCCTTGCCGAAGAAGTCGACCCACAGCGGGTTGTTCGGCACCCGGAACTTCATGCCCGACAGATCCTGCGGGCCGGTGATCGCGCGCCGCGAATTGGTCATCTGGCGGAACGGGCGCTGCCACAGGGTGAGTCCGCGGATGCCGATCCCGTTGAGGTCGGACAGCAACTCCTGCCCCAGGGGGCCGGCAAGGTAGCTGCGCAACTGCGCGCTGTCGTCGAACAAGTAGGGCACCGAGATGGCCGTGAACTTCGGGTTGAAGTTGGCGTACAGCGACGACGACAGCAGCAGCATGTCGAGCGAGCCGCCCGCCAGCTGGCGCACGGCCGCCGACGGGTCGCCGCCGTAGAGCTGACCGTTGGGGAACACCTTCACCTCGACCTGACCGCCGGTCTTGGCTGCCACCAGTTCCGCGAACTTGCGCGCGGCCACCGTGATTTCCGCGTTGTCGGCATCGGGGGTGGACAGGTTGAAGGTGGTGGCGGCGGTGACCAGCTGGCCTGCGAGCGCCAGAGCGGCGCCCAGAAGCAGTGAACGGTATGTGCGCATCGGGATGTCTCCGTAGGTGGTAGGACAAATCTGTCCGGTCAACTCACTTTAGGAGTCGCAAATGGTGCGCTCACGGGTGTTATCCCTATAGTATGCCTCTGTTATTCTAGTCAAACATTAAGCAATTCTAAAAGGTACACACATGGCACTTCCGCTGCGGGCAATCG
>JANOQS010000331.1:0-19615 GCA_031414975.1 Methylibium sp.
CGGCCGGCCGGGCTGGGGTGGCGGGTTTCATCGTTGCACGCTCCTGCGCAGCTTGCCCTTCGAGTGCGATGCGCGCAGCTTCGGCGCCGGCCGTTAGGCGAACGTTAGTGCCGCTTCGACGGCTTAGGCGCCAGCGTCAGACCGTCCGATTGCGGAACCACACGGCCAGCGGCCACAACACCGCCGCAATCGTCATCAAGGCCAGCACGGCGGCCACCGGTCGGCTGAAAAACGGCAACAGGCTGCCGTCGGACTTGATCAGCGAGGTCACGAAGTTCTGCTCCACCATCGTGCCCATCACGGCACCCAGCACCAGCGCGGCGACGGGATAGCCGTTCTTGTCCATGAAGTAGCCGACCAGGCCGAAGCTGGCGACGGTGAACACCAGCGCCAGGTTGTTGCCGGTGGCAAACGAGCCCACGGCACACAGCAGCACGATCACCGGCATGATGAGCGAGCGCGGCACGTACAGCACGTAGCGGGCGGAGCGAATCATCATGATGCCGAGCGGAATCATGATGATGTTCGAGAGCAGGAACACGATGTACAGCGCGTACATGCTCGACGCCTTTTCGGTGAACAACGTCGGCCCCGGGTTCAGCCCCTTCATGTACAGCACGCCGATGGCGATGGCGGTGATGGTGTCGCCCGGGATGCCGAACAGCAGCGACGGCACCCAGCCCGACGCGAGGCTGGCATTGTTGCTGGAGCCGGCTTCGATCAGGCCCTCGGGGTGGCCGGTGCCAAACTTCTCGGGCGTCTTGGAAAAGCGCTTGGACATCGCATAGCTGATCCACGCCGCCATGTCGGCGCCCGCACCCGGCAGCACGCCGATGATGATGCCGACGATGTTGCCGCGAATCTGCTGCTTCGGGTGCGACTTGGTCAGCGCCCACTGGCCCTTCAGGATGCTGCCGAACTTGCGCGGCGCCATCACCGGCACGTCTTTGGCTTTGTAGGCGCGCATCACCTCGGACACCGCAAACACGCCCACCAGCACCGGGATGATCTCGATGCCGCCCAGCAGGTCGGCCAGGCCGAACGTGAAGCGCTGCGCGCCGGCCGGGTTCTCGATGCCCACGCAAGTGATGAGCAGGCCCAGGAACATCGCGGCGATCGCCTTGATGGGGGACGAGCGCGCCACCATGGTCGCGCACATCAGCCCCAGCAGCGCCAGCCAGAAGTACTCGTAGGTCGAGAACTGGAAGGCCATCTCGGCCAGGGCCGGCGCCAGCGCGATCAACGAGATCGTGCCGATGATGCCGCCGATGGCAGAGAACCACAGGCAGATGCCGAGCGCCAGTTCGGGCTGACCTTTGAGCGTCATTGCAAAGGCTTCGTCGGTGTACGCGGCCGACGCGGGCGTGCCGGGAATGCGCAGCAGGCAACCCGGAATGTCGCCCGAGAAGATGGCCATGGCCGACGCCGCGATGATGGCAGAGATGGCGTCAATCGGCGTCATGTAGAACGTGACCGGCACGAGCAGCGCGGTGGCCATGGTGGCCGACAGGCCGGGCAGGGCGCCCACGACCAGGCCATAGATCGACGCGAACAGGATGGTCAGCAGCACGTCGGTCTGCATGACCATGTAGAAGCCTTCGACCAGGTGGTTCATGCTGGCTCTCGGTCGACGACAGGGCTCAGGCCCACGGGAATTTCAGGATGCCGATGGGCAGCGGCACGCGCAGCAGCTTGTAGAACACCAGGTGTACGAACGCCGGCGCCACGATGGCCAGCGCCACGGCCCACTTCAGCTTCGCCCCCTGGCTCCAGGCGAGTGAGAAGATCATCAGCGATGCCGTGATCCAGAAGCCCAGTCGCTCCGACGCGAAGTAATAAAAGAACCGCGCCGCGGGAGGGATCAGCACCTTCCAGCCGTCGTGCAGGAAGCCGTCGATGAACCCTCGCTTCGGCTCCACCACGGCCACGTCGCCGGCTTCTGAGGTGACGATCTTTTCTTCCTCTTCAAAGGTGCGCCCAACGCCCAGCATGATCAGCACGCCGCAGGCCAGCAGCGCGGCACCGATCACCATCGGGAACACATCGGGCCCGACCTGCTGGCCGGGCACCGGGGGCAGCTTCGACCCGCCCCAGTACGCGGCAGCGCCGAGCGCGACCAGGATCAGCCCGGTCACCCGGTCGGACACCTTCATGTCGGTTGTCGCCGGCTGGAACCGTGCGCGTGCCGCAACCTCAGGCCGGCAACAGGCCGGCCGATTTCATCGCCGCGCCCATGGCGGTATTGGCCGATGCCATGAAGGCGGCAAAGCCGGCCGGGTCGGCCCACTTGACGCCGAAACCGCGGTTGGCCATGAAGTCGCGGAACTCCTTCGAGTCGTTCGCTTTCTTCAAGGACGCAACGATCTTGGCCGCGATGTCGGCCGGCAACCCCGCCGGGGCGGCAATGCCGCGCCACGCGCCGACGGAGTAGTCGACCCCGGCGCCTTCCTTCAAGGTCGGCACATTCGGGAACACCGGGTTGCGTTCGGTGGCCATGATGGCCAGCGCCTTGGCCTTGCCGGCCTCGATCAGCGCGCGCGATTCCGGCAGCGAGCAGGTCACCAGGTCCAGGCCATTGGCCGCCAGGTCCTGCATGGCCGGGCCGGCACCGTTGGACGGCACCCAGGCCACGTGGTTGGGCTTGAGGCCCATGGCCTGCAGCCAGCCGACGAGCGCCAGATGCCAGATGCCGCCCTGCCCGGTGCCCGAGGCCTTGAACTTGCCGGGGGGCGACGCCTTGATCGCGTCGGCCAGCGCCTTGATGGTCTGGTGCGGCGACGACGCGTTCACGGTCACGCCGGGCGGGTCTTCGTTCATCAGGGCCAGCGGCGTGTAGCTGGTCGGGTTCAACTCGGTCAGCTTCTGCCAATGCATCATCGCGATCTCGACCGTGATCATGCCCAGCGTGTAGCCGTCTGCGGGTGCGGTGGCAATGGCAGAGTGCCCCACCACGCCCGAGCCGCCGGTGCGGTTCACCACGTTGAACGGTTGCCCGAGGTCTTTCTCGAGCAGGCTGGCGATGATGCGCGCCGTGGCATCGGTGCCGCCGCCCGCGCCCCAGGGGCAGACGACTGTGACCGGCCGGTTCGGCCACGCGCCCTGCGCACGCGCCAGGCCGGGAACCAGCGCTGCAGCGCCCAAAGCGCCCGCGGCGGTCAGGACTTGTCGGCGGCTGCGGGGTTTGAATTTCGACTCAAGCATGTTGTCTCCTCGATGAAAAGGTAATGAGGGAATCTGGCATCTCGATGCACGAGCGGCAACGCGGGGAAACCCCCTGTGATTCGCAATCCAACCCTGTCTGCGCACGCGCCTTCACGCGCAGGCTTCCAGCGTGGCCATCACGCCACGTTCGCGCAGCGACAGCGAGTGCTGCGCCACGGCCTGCACGAAGCGCGTTTCGCTGCCGAGCGCACCGAAGACGGGCGTGAAGGCGCAGAACGATGCGATGCGCTGCTGCTCGCGTGCGGTGGCGTCAGCGGCGTCGGCGCTTCCCGCGGCGGCCTGTTCGGCGAGCGCGAGCTGGTGAGCCAGTGCGGCGGCGAGCGGGTCCTGGATCTCGAAGGACTGGCCGCTTTCGTCGCTGCCACGCAGGTAGTGGATCCACGCGGCGACGGCCAGCGCGAGGCGGTCGATGGGCTGGCCATCACGCAGCCGATCGCGCACCGTGCCGAGCAAACGCTGCGGCAGCTTTTGTGAGCCGTCCATCGCGATCTGGCGCGTCTGGTGCTGCAGCGCGGGGTTGGCAAAACGGCGCAGCAGGCGGGCACGGTAGTCGGCCAGGTCCAGCCCCGGCAGCACCGGCAAGGTGGGTTCGATCTCCTCGCGCATCAGCGCTTCGACGAAGCGGCGCAGCGCCGGCGCAGCCACCGCCTGGTCAACGGTCTTCAGCGCAGCCATGAATCCGAGGTAGGCCAGGGTCGAGTGGCTGCCGTTGACCATGCGCAGCTTCAACCGCTCGAACGGTTCAGCACGCTCGACGAAGCGCGCGCCGCCGTTGGGTCCACCCAGCTCCCAAGGCGGGCGGCCGGCGGCAAAGTGGTCTTCGACCACCCACTCCATGAACGGTTCGGCCACCACCGGCCAGGCGTCGCGCAGGCCCAGGCGCGCGGCGATGCGCTCGCGGTCGGCATCGGTGGTGCGCGGCACGATGCGATCGACCATCGAGTTCGGGAAGGTGCAGCGCACCGCGATCCACTCCTGCAGCGCGCCGTCCACCTGCTGCGCGAACGCCAGCACCAGGCCGCGCAAGGTGTCGCCATTGGCGGGCAGGTTGTCGCACGACAGCAGCGTGAGCGCCGGCAGCCCACGCTGGAAGCGCCGCTGCAGGCCGCGCACGATGAAGCCGAGCGTGGTCCGCGGAGCGTCGGCGTGCTGCAGGTCGTGCGCAATGTCGGGGTCGTCCAGCCGCAGCCGGCCGGTGGCGGGGTCGTGGTGGTAGCCCTTTTCGGTGACGGTCAGGCTGACGATGCGCGTGTCCGGGTGGGCGATGCGCTGCAGCACGGCGCGCGGGTCGTCGGGTGCCACCAGCACCTGCATCAGCGCGCCGATCACCTGCAGCGCCTCGCGCGCCGTGCCGTCGGGCGCGGCGTCGCGCAGCGCGAGCGTGTACAGGCCGGCTTGCGGCGCGAGCGCGTCGTGCGTGTCGCGCTGGCGCAGCGAAACGCCGACGATGCCCCAACCAAGATCGCCGCTGATTTGCAGCGCGGTTTCGGTGACGGCCGCCAGGTGCGCGCGCGCAAAGGCGCCGATGCCGAGGTGCACGATGCCGCAGCGCAGCGCGTCGCGTTCGTAGCGCGGGCGGATGACGGCGGGGCCGTTCGCGGTGGCGAGGGCGTCGAGCGCGCTCGGTGTCAGGCGGTTCATCGCGGAGCCGTCACCAACTCCACAACGTACCGTCGTGCTGCAGCCGGTTCACCGGCAGGTAGGCGCGCTGGTACGGGTACTTCGCGGCCAGCGCCTCGTCGATCGTCACGCCGTGGCCGGGTACGTCGCCGGGGTAGAGCATGCCGTCGGCGAAGGTGTAGGCGTGGGGGAACACGGCATCGGTCTCGTCGGTGTGTCGCATGTACTCCTGGATGCCGAAGTTCGGCACCCACAAATCGAAGTGCAGCGCCGCGCCCATGCACACCGGCGACAGGTCGGTGGCGCCGTGGCAGCCGGTGCGCACCTGGTGCATCGCGGCGAAGTCGGCAATCCGGCGCAGGTGCGTGATGCCGCCGGCATGCACGACGGTCGCGCGGATGTAGTCGATCAACTGGTGCTGGACCAGGTCCTTGCAGTCCCACAAGGTGTTGAAGATCTCGCCCACCGCCAGCGGCGTGGTGGTGTGCTGGCGGATCAGCTTGAAGGCTTCCTGGTTCTCGGCCGGCGTGGCGTCTTCCATCCAGAACAGGTGGAAGGGTTCGAGCGATTTGCCCAGCCGCGCCGCTTCGATCGGCGTCAGGCGGTGGTGCACGTCGTGCAGCAGGTGCACGTCGGGGCCGACCGCCTCGCGCACGGCCTGGAACAACTTGGGCGTGTGCAGCAGGTACTTCTCGCTCGACCAGTCGTGCTCGCTCGGCAAGTCGGCGTCGGCCGGTTCGTAGAACATCGTGCCCTTGCCGACGCCGTAGACCTTCTCGAGCCCCGGCACGCCGCTCTGCGCGCGGATCGCCTTGTAGCCTTCTTGCTTGTAGCGCAGCACCTCGTCGACCGTGTGTTCGATGTCGCGCCCGTTCGCATGGCCGTGGACCATCACGCCGCTGCGGCTCTTGCCGCCGAGCAACTGGTACAGCGGCAGGTTGGCGGCCTTGGCCTTGATGTCCCACAGCGCGGTGTCCACGGCCGCAATCGCACTCATCGTCACCGGGCCGCGGCGCCAGTACGCACCCTTGTACAGGTACTGCCAGATGTCCTCGATCTGGTGCGCGTCGCGGCCGATCAGGCAGGGGACCACGTGTTCGCTCAGGTAGGAGGCGACGGCCAGTTCGCGGCCGTTCAAGGTCGCGTCACCGATGCCGGTGAGGCCCTCGTCGGTCTCGATCTTCAGCGTGACGAAGTTGCGGCCGGGGGAGCAGACGATGACGCGGGCGTGGGTGATCTTCATGCGGTCTCTGCGAGTGATGCGTCGGGCAGGCGAAGTGCTCCGAGGGTGCGGTCGATGACGGTGCGCTGTGCGTGGCTGCCGCCCAGCCGGGCGGCTTCGAGCCGGCAGGCTTGAAGTTGCAAGGTCGCCTCTTCGCTGTCGCCAGCCACCAGCGCGCGCAGGCCGGCCACCCAACGCAGTGCGACCGGTGCGGCGCCACTTCCGGCTTCGGCGGACCGTTGCAGGCGCGTCGCACATTGCGCCAGGCCGTCGATGTCGCGCCGCGCGGCGGCGAGCATCGCCAGGTGCATCTCGGCAAAGGGGTTCCCGCCGCTCGCAAACCGGGTTGCCGCAAAGGCCTCGGCGGCCTGCCAGGGCACGCGGTGCCGGCCTTGCGCCCCCAGGCGCCACAGCAGCGAGGCCATGTCGGTCAAGCCCACCAGCGGCAAGGCATGGCGCAGGTGCGGCTCGATGAACATGATCAGGCGGCGCTCGGCGGCATCGGCGCGGCCGAGGTCGATTTCGCACAAGGCGGCGTGCCAGTGCAGGTGGCCGAACAACATCGCGTCGTCGGGGTACGACGGCGACCAGCCGTCGAGAAACGCCAGCGCAGCGTGGGTCTCGCCGCGTTCGAAGCGGGCATGCACCATCACGTGCGCCGCGTTGCCGTTGGCACTGCGCAGAACAAGGCTGCGCTGGATCAGCTCCAGCCCCAGGTCGGGTTGGCCGGCTTCGGTATGGGCCCAGCTCCGCTGCGTGAGCATCCACGCGTTGTCGTCTGGATAGTGCGGCGCCAGGGCGCGCACGAAGTCCAGCCGCGCGCTGTCGTGGTCGATGCGACCGCTGAACGCGAAGAGGCCGAACGCTCCCAGCGCGGTGGACATCGCCAGTGCGTCGGTCGGCCAGTGGCGCGAATGTTCGAGCACCGCATCGAGCGCTTGCAGGGGCTTGCCATCGGCGATCAGCGATACCAGCCCCACGTGCGATTGCTCGCGGGCGTTCAGCGCCTGCAGGGAGTCGCGCGCATTCGCAAGCGCATCGCGCGCTTCGGCCGGCCGGCCGCGCGCCATCAGCACCAGAGCCATCGCGGCGTGGGCGAGCGCGAAGTCGGGGTCCAGCGACACGGCCTGCTGCAGTGGCGGCAGCGGATCGGGCCAGGCGTGCAGTTGGCAGTCCACGCCGTGCCGGTAGGCCTGCACGGCGTCGGTCGAGCGGCAGCTCAGCGGGTTGCCGAAGGCGTCGTGCATGGGGGGCCGAGGCGGGTGTCAGGGGCCGGATCGGTGCCCCTTGCCGGCCCTACATGGTCGCGCCGAGTTGCCAAGGCACGAACTCGTTCTGGCCGTAGCCATGTATTTCGCTCTTGCTCTTCTCCCCTGAAGCGGTCCGCAACATCAACTGGAATATCCGTTCGCCCATCTGATCGATGCTGGCCGTGCCGTCGATCACCTCGCCGCAGTTGATGTCGATGTCGTCTTCCTGCTTGACCCACAGCGCGGTGTTGGTCGACAGCTTCAGTGACGGCGACGGCGAGCAGCCATAGGCCGAGCCGCGGCCGGTGGTGAAGCAGATGAGGTTGGCGCCGCCCGCCACCTGGCCGGTGGCCGATACCGGGTCATACCCCGGCGTGTCCATGAACACCAGGCCCTTGGCGGTGACGGGCTGGGCGTATTCGTACACGTCCACCAGGTTGGTCGTGCCGCTCTTGGCGATCGCGCCGAGCGACTTTTCGAGAATCGTTGTCAGGCCACCCGCCTTGTTGCCGGCCGAAGGGTTGTTGTCCATCTCGGCCTCCATGCGCTCGCAGTGCTGCTCCCACCAGCGAATGCGCGCGAGCAGCTTGTCGGCGATGGCCGGAGACACGGCGCGGCGCGTCAGCAGGTGTTCGCCGCCGTAGATTTCGGGTGTTTCCGACAGGATGGCGGTGCCACCGTGGCGCACCAGCCGGTCCACCGCCGCGCCGAGTGCCGGGTTGGCGCTGATGCCGGAATATCCATCGGAGCCGCCGCACTGCAGGCCGACCGTGATGTGGCTCGCGCTGACCGGCTGGCGCTGCGCGCGGTTCGCTTCTTCGAGCATCCACTGCACCAGCTCGATGCCGTGCGCGATGGTCTTCTTGGTGCCGCCGGTCTCCTGGATGTTGAAGGTGTGGAACTGCGTGCCGGTGCTCAGGCTCTCCTGCTCCATCAGGCCGGAGATCTGGTTCGTCTCGCAGCCCAGGCCGACGACCAGGATCGACGAGAAGTTCGGATGTTTTGCATAACCGCCCAAGGTGCGGCGCAGCACCTGCAGCGGTTCGCCGTCGCTCGCGGTCGCGCAGCCGCCGCCGTGCGTGAGCGCCACCACGCCATCGACGTTCGGGAACGCGGCCAGCGCCTCGGGGTGGATGTCGCGCCGGAAGTGGTCGGCGATCGCACGCGCCACCGTGGCCGAGCAGTTCACCGAAGTCAACACGCCGATGTAGTTGCGCGTGGCGATGCGGCCATCGGCGCGCACGTAACCCATGAACGTGGCGGGTGCATCGACGTAGGCTGTGGGCGTGGCGCCGCGCCCGGCTTCATAGTCGCGCGCAAAGCTGCTGAACTCCAGGTTGTGCGTGTGCACGTGCTGACCCGGGGCGATGGCCACCTTGGCGTTGCCGATGATCTGGTTGTAGCGCCGCACCGGCTGGCCGGCTGCGATGGCGCGCACCGCGAGCTTGTGCCCGGGCGGCACCAGGCCGCTGACCGTCACGCCCTCGCCGGCCAGCACGGTGCCACCAAGCAGCTGGTGGCGCGCGATGACGACGTCGTCCGCCGGGTGGATGCGGATGATCGGGTTGTTGTCGGGTGTGGTGTTGGCCATGGCGACTCAGTTGTCAATCAATGCCGGGTCCCAGGCATGCACCTTCTGGTGCTGCTCGCCCAGCCCGGCAATGCCCAGCTTCATCTCGTCGCCCGGCTTCAGGAACATCGGCGGCTTCATGCCCAGGCCCACGCCCGGAGGTGTGCCGGTGCTGATCAGGTCGCCGGGGTACAAGGTCATGAAGCGGCTGATGTAGCTCACCAGGTGAGCCACCGTGAAGACCATCGTGCGGGTGCTGCCGTTCTGCACGCGCTTGCCGTTCACTTCGAGCCACATGGCCAGGTTCTGCGGGTCGGGCACCTCGTCGGCCGTCACCATCCACGGGCCCACCGGGCCGAAGGTGTCGCAGCCCTTGCCCTTGTCCCAGGTGCCGCTGCGCTCGAGCTGGTACTCGCGCTCGGACAGGTCGTTCACCACGCAGTAACCGGCCACGTGCTTCAGCGCGTCGGCCTCGCTCACGTAACGCGCCTTCGAGCCGATCACCACGCCGAGCTCGACCTCCCAGTCGCTCTTGACCGAGCCCTGCGGCAGCACCACCGGGTCGTTGCAGCCGATCAGCGCGCTGGTGGTCTTAATGAACAGCACCGGCTCGGCCGGAATGGGGTTGCCGGTTTCGGCGGCGTGGTCGGAGTAGTTCAGGCCAACGCAAATGAACTTGCCCATGCCGCTCCACGGTGGCGCAATGCGGCCGGGACTCTCGACGAGCGGCAGCTTGCTCGGGTCGAGTTCGCGCAGGCGCTGCAGGCTGGTGGGCGACAAGGTGCTGGCCTTGATGTCGGGCAAGGCCTTGGTCAGGCTGCGGACCTGGCCTTGCGCGTCGAGCAGGGCGGGTTGTTCGGCTCCCTTGGGGCCGTGGCGCATCAGTTTCATGGGTGTCTTTCTGGGGTCGGGGAAGGAAGGTCAGAGGCCGTTGGTCTTGAGCACCAGCGAGTACAGCGACGAGGTCGCGCAGATGAACAACCGGTTGCGCTTGGGCCCGCCGAAGCAGACGTTGGCCACCGTTTCGGGGACGAGGATCTTGCCGATCAGCCGGCCATCGGCCGCGTAGGCATGCACGCCGTCGTGCGCGCTGCACCACAGGCGCCCGCCGCGGTCGACGCGAAAGCCATCGAACAGCCCGCTGGTGCAGGTGGCGAACAGCTTGCCCTGTTCGAGCTTGCGGCCGTCGCTGCTGAGCTTGAAGCGGCGGATGTGGCGCGGCCCGTCGGGGTCGTGGCTGGCGCCGGTGTCGGCGATGTAGAGCAGCGACTCGTCGGGTGAAAACGCCAGGCCGTTGGGCTTGACGAAGTCGTCGGTCACCTTGTCGACCGCGCCGGTGGCCGGGTCGATGCGGTACACATGGCAGGCGCCGATCTCGCTTTCGGCCGGCGCGCCTTCGTAGTCGGACAGGATGCCGTAGCTCGGGTCGGTGAACCACACCGAGCCGTCCGAGCGCACCACCACGTCGTTCGGCGAATTCAGCCGCTTGCCCTGCCAGCGGTCGGCCAGCACGGTGATGCGGCCGTCGTGCTCGGTGCGCGTCACGCGGCGCGCCAGGTGCTCGCAGGTGACGAGCCGGCCCTCGCGGTCCACCGTGTTGCCGTTGGAGTTGTTCGAGTCTTCGCGGAACAGGCCGACCGTGCCGTTCTGCTCGTCGAACTTCATGATGCGGTTGTTCGGGATGTCCGACCACACCAGCGTGCGGTGCGCGGCGAACCACGCCGGGCCTTCGCACCAGCGCCCGCCGGTCCACAGGCGGTGCACTCGTTCGGGCCCGGCCAGCAGGCCGCCGAATTCGCGGTCGAGCACTTCGAGGCCGGTGCCTTCCAGCGTTCCGAACGGGGCCATCGTGCGTCTCCTCAGGCTAGTTGGACAGGCCGCCGTCGATCAACTGCGACGTGCCGGTGGTGAAGCTCGATTCGTCCGACGCCAGGTACACCGCCAGCGCCGCCACTTCGGCCGTGGTGCCCAGGCGCCCCATCGGTTGGCGGCCGATGAACATGCCCTCCACCTGGGCGGGAGTCTGCCCGGTGGCCTTGGCCTGGATCTCGATGCGCTGGCGCAGCGACGGCGACTCGATCGTGCCGGGGCAGATGGCGTTGCAGCGGATCCCGCGGGTGATGAAGTCGGCCGCCACCGCCTTGGTCAGCCCGATCACGGCCGCCTTCGACGCGCCGTAGACAAAGCGGTTCGGAATGCCCTTGATGCTGCCCGCCACCGAGGCGATGTTGATGATCGAGCCGCCGCCCTGCGCCAGCATGCCGGGCAGCACCGCGCGGATCAGCCGGTACATCGAGCGTGCATTCAGGTTGAACGAGAAGTCCCAGTCGGCCTCTTCGCATTCGAGAATCGAGCCGGAGTGCACGAAGCCGGCGGCATTGAACAGCACCTGCACCGGGCCGATGTCTGCGACCAGGGCCTTGATGGCCTCGGGGTCGGTCACGTCGAGCGGACGGGTGGTGATGCCTGGCGTGCCCTTCAGCTCGGCCAGCGCCGCGGCGTTGAGGTCGGTCGCGATGACGCGCGCGCCTTCGCGCGCAAACGCCTCGGCCGTGCCGCGGCCGATGCCCTGACCCGCGGCAGTGACCAGCGCGGTCTTGCCTGACAGTCGGTTGCTCATTCTGTGTTTGCTCCAGGGGTCAAGTGGCCTTACCAATTCTAAGCACGATAGAGATGCGTCCCCCGGGCGTCAACGGTGGGAAAACCCCCCTGGCAGCGGACGCTGCCCGGTGCGTCGAGCGCTGTCGCCGGCCGACCACGCACAAGCCGTGCGGGCAAGCTTCAACCGGCACAATCGAGCCTTTGGTTTCAGGGGGCGCAGATGTCCAGAAGGTGGGTTCGTTTCATGCACGCGGGTGCGGTTGGTTTTGGCACGCTCGACGCCGAGCAAGTGCAGGAGCACAGCGGTTCGATGTTCGATGCGCCGGTGGCCACCGGCCGGGTGCTGGCGCTCGCCGACGTGAGCTTGCTCGCCCCCACGCAGCCGAGCAAGATCGTCGCGCTGTGGAACAACTTCAAGGCGCTGGGCGACAAGCTGGGCCTGTCGGCGCCGAACGAGCCGCTGTACTTCCTGAAGTCGCCGAACAGCTTCCTGAACCCCGGCCAGACCATCGTCAAGCCGCCGGGCGACGGCAAGGTGGTGTTCGAAGGCGAGCTGGGCATCGTCATCGGCACGCTGTGCAAGGGCGTGTCGGAGGCCGACGCGATGGGCCACGTGTTCGGCTACACCTGCGCCAACGACGTGACCTCGGCCGACGAGCTGAACCGCGACCCGAGTTTTGCCCAGTGGGTGCGCGCCAAGGGCCACGACACCTTCTGCCCGTTCGGCCCCACGGTGGCCACCGGGCTCGACCCGGCCACGCTGGTCGTCAAGACCACGCTGAACGGCAGCCTGCGGCAGGACTACCCGGTCAGCGACATGCGCTTCAGCGTGGCGCAACTGGTCAGCATGGTCTCGCAGGACATGACGCTGCTGCCCGGCGACGTGATCCTGTGCGGCACCTCGATCGGCGTCGGCTCGATGAAGCCCGGCAGCACGGTCGAAGTGCAGATCGACGGCATTGGTACGCTGGTCAACCGCTTCGAGTAGCGCGCCGCTTGCACGCCTGCGCGCCTGCTGTCACCCAGAAATTTCCCACTCTCCTGGAGCTTTGACTCTCATGAAAATCGCAATCATCGGTGCCGGTGCCATCGGCGGCTACGTCGGCGTGAAGCTCGCGCTCGCGGGTGAAGACGTGACCTTCATCGTGCGCGGCGCCAACCTCGAGGCGATCCGCAAGAACGGCATGAAGCTGGTCGAACACGACGGCAGCGAGCAGGTGGCGCGCAACGTGAAGGCCACCAACGACTACGCCGAAGCGGGCGTGCAGGACATGGTGATTCTGGCCATGAAGGCACACCAGCTCGAAGCCGTGGCGGGCGACGTGCCCAAGCTGCTCGGCCCGAACACCAGCATCGTGACCATGCAGAACGGCGTGCCTTACTGGTACTTCCACGAGCACGGCGGCGCGCTCGCCGGCACCCGGCTGCAGACGGTCGACCCGAGCGGGCTGATCGGCCAGAAGATCCCGGCCAGCCAGGTGATCGGCTGCGTGGTCTACCCGGCCTCGGAGTTGACTGCGCCAGGTGTGGTGCACCACATCGAAGGCGACCGCTTCCCGGTCGGCGAGCTCGACGGCAGCAGCAGCGAGCGAGTCAACGCGGTGTCGGCCTGCTTCGTCAAGGCCGGCTTCAAGGCCCCGGTGCTCGACAACATCCGCTCCGAGATCTGGCTCAAGCTGTGGGGCAACCTGACCTTCAACCCGGTCAGCGCGCTCTCGCATTCGACCCTGGTCGACATCTGCCAGTACCCGCTCACGCGCGAACTCGCCGCCAGCATGATGGCCGAGGCGCAGGAAGTGGCCAACAAGCTCGGCATCACCTTCCGCGTCAGCATCGACAAGCGCATCGGCGGAGCCGAGAAGGTCGGCAAGCACAAGACCTCGATGCTGCAGGACGTGGAGGCGGGGCGCGCGCCGGAGATCGATGCTTTGGTGGGATCTGTTGTCGAACTCGGCAAGCTGACCGGCACGCCGACGCCGCACATCAACGCGACCTATGCGCTGGTGAAGTTGCTGGCGAAGACGATGGAAGAGGAGAAGGGGCGGGTGAGGATGCAGGCCTGAGCGACGCAGCCAGCGTCTCTACTCTTGATTCGGTACCATGTCTGAATGGAGCAAGCCAAGTGAAGATAAATCGGAAGATCTTCGACGTTTCTCACAACGTTCGCTTTCCACGGCTTGCTCCCAACTTGGTCGGTCCGGGAAGTCGTTTGCTGGAACTGCTCCTTGAGCGGCTTGGGCAGACGTACTCCATACAGGCGCGGGATGTTTTGGTTCAGCACGGCGCGTTGCTTGACGACTGGTCTCTTCGGATTTGGATGTTCAATCGCGCTGGCAGCGTCTCCATCAGTTCTGAGGGAGTTCAGTCCTCCTTTAGCAGATTGAGAATCGATGAAGACCTCAAAGTCATCGTCGATGTACTTTCAAAGGTGATGGACGTGGTTTCCGGTCACTCGCCGACGTTGAAAGCAGCTTCAGAGAGCGCAAGTGGTAGGGTGAATTACACCGTAACCGACGGCCCCTCCGCACGCGATGAGTATTTCGCGCGAGTGAACTTTCCCGGGAAGTCTAGCAGGCACGTAGACGTGGGTCTAAAGGCTCGAATGCGCCATCCGGAGCACGACGTCATTGCGTCCCTAGAGGTTGAACCAGTCTGGACGGAACCAAGTGAGATACTATTTTCCTTCGACGCCGATATTTCACGACTCGAGGTGCCTGAGTTTGAACGTCGCGCTGCAATCGTCAACGAATTAGTTGTGCAAGCGCTTGATTCTATGGAGCTTGATCGAGATTGAATGCCGTGATGCATACCCTCTCAACTCAGAACGACAGCCCGTACGGCAGGAACGTTCTGCTACAACGCAGTTCATTTCGGGACGCTCAGCGCCCGCCTACGTGGCCCATTCGACCTACTGCACCTGTAGGTATCAGGGATGAGCCAAGCAACTCTCACTACGAATCCAACCGGTCAGGCGAGCGAGTTGCGGGGCGGGTTCTGGCTCCCGGATACGCTCCGCTGAGAACTGTGCTGAAACTGCAGGAATACTGGGGAATCTCCGAAGATGAAATGCTGGTTATTTGCGGCCTGCCGAAGGAGGACGGTGCTGACCTCGCCGCCGCTCTGGCCCGCTACATGAGGGCAACTGACGTTCAGGCGCGCCTGCAGAGCCTTATGGTCATTCGTTCCCGTTTGTCGGCACTTTTTGGCGGTGACAGAGCCGTTGAGCGTAGATGGTTGAGGACACCTTGGGACAGGCTGGACGGCACGTCTGCCTTGGATCAAATGCTTTCATCCGATCGTGGTCAGCTCTCCGCACTGGAATGCCAAGTGCGCGAGATGTCCGGCGTATAGATTCGAATGCTGGAGTTTCTCATCGCGGAACATGGCCCCATCGAGGCCGTCAGATTGGTTGCGCCCGAGAGTTCGCACGTCAATATGCTGAGTGAGATGGGAGTTGACCCTGAAGATTTTGAAGAAAACTTGGCATACTACCGTGATCTCGATGCAACGCCCGAAAGCCACCTTGAATGGATATTTGTCAAACGGGTACAGCAAGGAAGGCCGCAAGGCCGCTTCACTGACGGCAGCATCCCGGTCTTTTACACGGCGACTGAACGTTCAACAGCGGAGGCCGAAACTGCGCATTGGCTGGTGCCTCTGGACAGCGCGCCACACTATTTCCGCACCCTTTCGGTGAGCTTCTATGGCAAGCATGTTGACCTTCATCAAGTCGTCCCGAGACCGCAATGTCTGACAGGCGAGCAGACAACGGGTGCCTATGCGGCGTGCCTGAAGATCACACAGGAGGCGACTAGCATTGCACTCGACGGATTTAAGACTCTGTCGGCTCGCCGTCAAGGTGGGGTGTGCTTCCCGATTTTGAGGCGTGAGGCAATTGGCGAAATCTCGGCGAGCGGGTATTTGCGGCTCGACTTCAACGCCGATCAAAGTCGGTGGACCTGCCGACCTGTCTAGTTCTAGTCTGCTCAATTTGCAGACCCGGAGGAAGAAGGGGCGGGTGCAGATGTGGGCCTGAGGCGAACGGCCCAGGCCGCGGGTTCAGCGCAAGGCCTTGCCAGCCATGCGCAGGATGTCGTCGAGCGGGTTGCCGTCGCCGTTCAGGTCGAGCATCGAGGCCAGTCCACCGCCACCCCCGGCACCGGGCGCCCCAGAGGCGCCCGCGCCGCCGCCGAGCAGGCCCCCGAGCAGCCCGCCGAGCCCGCCACCCATCGCGCTGCCGAGCCCACCGCCCGCCTCCGGGTCGCCCTGCTGCATGGCGCCGCCGCCTTGCTGCTTGGCCATGTAGCCGGCGACCAGCATGGCCAGCATCGGCAGCATCTTCTTCAGCAGGTTCGTGTCCAGGCCCGTCTGCGACGCAGCGTTCTGCGCCACCGTACGGCTAACGTCCTTGGAGCCGAAGATCTGAGCCAGCACGTCGTTGCCCTGGCCGACGTTCGTCGGCTGCGGCGCCAGCACCTGGTCGAGCAGCCCGCCGCCGCCAAGTTGCCCGAGCAGGCCACCGAGCCCCTCCAGCCCGGTCGGTTGCGCCTGCGCCTGGTGCTTGAAGCCGCCCAGGATGGCCGGCACGAGCGCTTCGGCGCCGCTGGCCACCTGGCTTTCGCTGACGCCGAGCTCGCGCGCCATGGATTGAAGGCCGCCCATCTGGGCAAGAATTTCGGTGATCTGCATGGTCTTGATTCCTTGGTTGGCGGTTGCGCCGCAAGCCCGGCCCGGCCGCAGCATCGCGTGGCCCGGCAGGCCCCGGATACTACAGAGGCCGACCGACGCGAACGTGACGCTCCCGCGACCGGGCGTGCCGTTCAGCCCGCCTCTCGCGCCCCGCGCCCGTAGATCAGCAACATCACCACGATCACCGTGCCGTAGATGATCTGCCGCCCGGCCTCGGGCATCTGCAGCACGGCGAGCATGCTTTGCAGCAGCACGATCAGGATCACGCCGGCGATGGTGCCGACGAAGGTGCCGCGGCCGCCGAGGATGTTGGTGCCGCCCAGCACCACCGCGGCAATCGCCGGCAGCAGGTAGGGGTCGCCCATGGCCTGGTAGGCGTTCGACGAATAACCGGCAATCAGCACGCCGCCGAAGGCCGACAGCACGCCGCACAAGGTGAAGCAGCCGACCAGCACCGCGCGCGTCGGGATGCCCGACAGGTAGGCCGCGCCTTCGCGATTGCCGATGGCGTAGATGTAGCGGCCGAAGCTGGTGTACTTGAGCATCAGCATCACCACGACCGACACCGCCGCCCACACCAGCACCGCGTTGGGCAGGCCGAAGGTGCGTTGCGTGGCCAGCATCTGCATCAGCGGGGTGGCCTTGTCTTGCGGCGCGAAGCCGCCGGTCTGCAGCACCATCAGCCCTTGCAGCACGGCGTTCATGCCGAGCGTGAAGATCATCGACGGGATGCGCAGGTAGGCCACGCCCAGGCCGTTGATCAGCCCCACCAGCAAGCCGCAGCCCACGCCGACGGGGATGGCCCAGGCGGGGCCCCAGACGCCGGCCGCAAAGGTGGCCATCATGCCGCCGGTGGTCACGGTCCACGGCCCCGTCAGGTCGATGTGACCGAGCAGCACCACCCGCATCACGCCGGCCGCGATGATGCCGAAGAACGCGCCGACCTGAAGCTGCTGCAGCAGGTAGTTGGGCGAGATGAAGTTGATGTTGATGAAGCTGCCGATGACGAGCAGCAGCAGCGAGAAGCTGAACGCGACGCGCGGAGGATGCTTGACGAAGCGTGACCAGACCGAGCCGTTCTGTGGCCCCGAGGCAGATGCGGTGGTGTTGGGCAGCGCGCTCATCCAAACAACTCCAACCGGTTGCGGATGCGCAGCACGCGCAGCGCACCCAGGCTCACCGCGGCGAGCAGGATGAAACCTTCGAACAGCGGCTGCCACAGCGCGGGTGCGTCGAACACGAACAGCAGGTCGCCGATCGTGCGCAGCACGAAGGCGCCGATGATCGAGCCGACCATGCCGCCGGCACCGCCGTACAGCGAGGTGCCGCCGATCACCACCGCGGCGATCGAGTTCAGCGTGTACAGGTTGGCCTGCGGCGCACTCGCTTCACCCGACAGCGAGATCAGCGACAGCAGCAGCCCGGCGATCGACGCCAGCAGCCCGGCCAGCGTGTAGGCGACGAACTTGGAGCGCTTGATGTTCACGCCCGACAGGTAAGCCGCGCCTTCGGCCGAGCCGGCCGCATAACAGCCGCGGCCGATCAGCGAGCGGCGCAGCGGGACCCAGATCACCGCCACCACACCAGCCAGCAGCACCAACGTCGTCGGCACCACGCCGAACAGCGTGCGCGTCAACGCGTCGGACAGGCCCTCGCTCACCTCGCCGCCCGGCGCGGGCCGCACCAGCAGCGCAATGCCGAAGTAGACCGCGCTGGTGGCCAGGGTGGCGATGATCGGCTGCAGGCGGCCCAGCACCACCAGCGTGGCGTTCAGCGCACCGGCGGCCAGCCCGGTGGCCAGCACGCACAGCACGCCGAAGGCAACACCCAATGGCGTGCCGTTGACCAGCACCGATGAGACGCAGCACGACAGGATCATCACCATGCCGACCGACAGGTCGAGCCCGCGCGTGATGACGGGCAGCGTTTGCGCCATCGCCACCAGCGCCAGCAGCACCGCCTTGTTCGACGCGGTGGTCATGATGTTGGCGTTGATCGCGCGCGGATGTTCGTGCAGGAACACGCTGAACATCACCGCGAACACGCCCAGCGCCACCAGGGGCAGGGCGTTTTGGCGCAGGTGGATGGGCCAGTCTTTTTGCATGGGGGTGCTTGTCGGGTTCAAGCGGCGAGCTTGTCGCCGGGCGCGAGGTTCAGGGCCGCCGCGACGATGTTCGTTTCGGTGATGTGCTCAGCTTCGAGCACGCGTGTGATCGCGCCGCCGTACATGATCAGCACGCGGTCGCACAGGCCGATCAGCTCTTCGTAGTCGGTGGAATACAGCAGCACCGCCACGCCTTCGGCGGCCAGCTCGCGCAGCAGCACGTAGATCTCCTGCTTGGTGCCCACGTCGATGCCGCGCGTCGGGTCGTTGAGCAGGATCACGCGCGCGTTGGTCATCAGCCATTTGCCGATCACCACCTTCTGCTGGTTGCCGCCCGACAAGGTGGCCACCGCGTCGGCCGCCGCGCCGATCTTGATGCGCAGCTTGGCGATGGCCCCGGCCACGCCCGTGCTTTCGGCGCCGCGGTTCACCCAGCCTGCGGCACTCAAGCGGCTCAGCGCGGCCATCGACAAGTTCTCGGCAATCGACATCGGCAGGATCAGCCCTTCGGTCTTGCGGTCCTCCGGAATGAGCGCCAGCCCCAGCGCGGGCGACTTGGCGCGCCCCGGGCTCATGTGCGCCACCGGCTTGCCGTGCACACTCAGTTGCCCGCCCACGCCGCGCAGCACGCCAAACAGCGCCAGCATCAGCTCGCGCTGGCCCTGCCGTCCAGCCCGCCCAGGCCGACGATCTCGCCTTGGCGGATCGTCAGTGAAATATCGTTCAACCGATCGCCCCACTGCAGGCCCTTGGCCTCCAGGCGCACCGGCGCGTCGGCGGGCAGCACCGGTTTGGGCGGGTAGGTCTTGGCCAGGTCGCGCCCGATCATCAACTGCACCACCTGCTCGTCGTTGCGCGTGCCGGTGGCGAAGGTCTCGACATGGCGGCCGTTGCGAAACACCGAGCAGGTGTCGGCCAGTTCCTTGATCTCGTGCATGCGGTGCGAGATGTACAGGATCGCCAGTCCCTGCTCGCGCAAGCGGTGAAGGATGGCGTAGACCTTGTCCACGTCGGCGGCGGTCAGCGCCGAGGTGGCTTCGTCCAGGATCAGCAGCTTCGGCTCGCGGCCGAGCGCCTTGGCGATCTCGACCATCTGGCGGCGCGACAGCGGCAGGTTGCGCACCAATTCGAGCGGGTGGATGTCGGCGCAGCCCACCCGTTCGAGCAGCGCTTCGGCCCGCGCACGCTGCGCCTGGCGATCAACGAAACCCCCGCGGTGCGGCGCGTTGGTGAGCAGGATGTTGTCGGCCACCGACAGGTCGGGGATCAGCGACAGCTCCTGGAACACGCAGACGATGCCGTGCCGCGCCGCGTCGATCGGTGAGTGAAAGACCACC
>JANOQS010000332.1:0-3889 GCA_031414975.1 Methylibium sp.
GCTGCATCGGCCCGCGCGGCGGGCGCGTTGACGTGCCCGGCGTGCTGGCGGTGCTGCCGCGCAAGCAGCTCGATCACATTCTGTGCGGCGCCGCCGTGGCCGCCGGTGCGCGCATGTTCGCGCCGGTGCGCTTCACAGCGCGTTGTGGGCGTCGGGAATCAGCCCGTCGCCGCAGACCTTGTCGCGCGGAAAGGCGTGCTGGTCGACCAGCACCACCTGCAACCCGGCGCGGGCCAGGGTCAACGCCGCGGCGCTGCCGGCCGGGCCGGCGCCGATCACGAGCACGTCGCAATCGGAAGGAAGAAGTTCGATGCCGAGGTTCATGAGAATGGAAAAGTCTGGGCAGATTCTAGGCAGGCGGGTTCACGCTGCGGGTGATGGCGCGGGCGGCGTCATGCGCCAGGCCGCGAACATCGCCAACGCCGTGATCGCGCCGAGCAGCACGAAGGTCTCGTGAAACGCACGCAGCGGCGCGGCCGGCAAGGCCTGCAGGCGCCACTCCAGCACGATGCCGGCCAGGCTCACGCCCACCGCGCCACCGAGTTGGCGCAGGAAGCTGATGCTGCTGGAGCCTTGGGAGATCAGCGTTTCGGGCAGGCCGCGCATCGCGCCCAGGTTCAGCGATGGCAGCACGCAGCCCAGGCCGATGCGCCCGACAATGGCGAACAGCGCGATGACCCACAGCGCCGTCGTGGTGCCGACGAACACCATCAGCACGAACGAGGCAGCCAGCAACAGCAGCCCGGCCGACACCAGCCGGTTCACGGCCACGCGGTCGGCCAGCCGCCCGGCCAGCGGGATCGTCACCGCCAGCACCAGCCCGGCCGGCAGCAGCACCGCGCCGGCCTGCGAGGGCGGCAGCTTGAGCGCCAGCTGCATGAACACCGGCACCAGGTAGGTCGAGCCGAACAGCGCCATGCCGTAGATGAAGGCCACCCAGCCGCCCATCGAAAATGAGCGGTGGCCAAACAGTTCCAGCCGCATCAGCGGCTGGGCGCTGCGGCGCTGGTGCGCGATGAACAGCACCACCGCCACAGCGCCGCCTCCCAGCAACGCCAGCGCCGGTCCGCGCGACGCCGCGTGCAGGCCGACCAGGCCGTTCAGCACGCACAACACGGCCACCGCGATCAGCGCCAGGCCGAGCACATCGAGCTGCGCACCGGCACGGTTGGCCGGCACGCCGCCCGGCGCGGTGACCGGCAGGTAGCGCCGCGCCAGCACCAGCGCGGCCAGGCAGAACGGCACCACGACGAAGAAGATCGAGCGCCAGCCGAACCACTCGACCAGCACCCCGCCCACGCTCGGCCCGAGCGCCGGCGCCAGCACCACGCCAAAGCCGAAGATGCCCATCGCCTTGCCCTGCTCGTGCGGCTCGAAGGCACGCAAGATGATGATGGCCGGAATCGGTTGCAGCACACCGGCCGCCAACCCTTCGGTCACGCGCATTGCCAGCACCAGTTCGAACCCGCCGCTCAAGCCACCCGTCACGCCGCCGGCCAGCAGCAGCAGCACCGCGCCGGCGTAGGTGTGCCGGTAACCGTAGCGGTCGAGCAGCCACGGCGTGGTCAGCATCGACAAGGTCATCGCCGCCATGAAGCCGGCCGACAACCACTGCGCGCGCTCCTGGCCGAGCGCGAACACGTGGCTCATGTCGGGCACGGCCACGTTGATGATGGTCGAGGCCATGATCGACGCCATCGTGCCGAGCATCACCGTCAGCAGCACGCGCCAGCGGTAGTTCGGGCCGTAGCGCTGCCGCATCGCGGCGAGAGAGTGGGGGGAGGGGTCGGTCACGAGGGTGCGGGCTGAGACGCCATTGTGCTGGGGTCGGGAAGGCTCCATCCCAGCGCGCCCTACAATGCACTACATTGCATCACACCCAGGAGATTGGCATGCCGACGACGATCAAGGACAGCCAGGTCAGCGTTCGCCTTCCCACCGAACTCAAGGACCGGCTGGAGACCTACGCCCAGCTCACCGGGCGCACCAAATCGTACGTGGCGATGGAGGCGCTGGCCGACTACCTGACCTGGCGCACACCGCAGATCGAAGATCTGAAGGAGGCGGTTGCTGCGGCCGACCGCGGCGAGTTCGCCAGCGAGCGTGAAACGGCAGCCGTGTTCGCGCGCTATGCCGCAGAAAAGGCCCCGGCATCGAAGGCGGTGACCCGTGCTCGCCGAGCCAGCCCGGCGAAGCGCAAATGAAGCTGGTGTGGACCCTGCGTGCGTTGAGCGACCTTCGCCGCATCGCCGATCACATCGCCATCGACAACCCGCCCGCCGCGATCCGGCTGGTCGAAGACATCGGCCACAAGGCCATGAACCTCGAGTCCTTTCCTCTGATGGGCCGCGTCGGCGGCTACCAGGACACGCGCGAACTGGTGGTGCACAAGAACTACCTGCTGACCTACCGCGTGCGTGGTGACGAGGTGCAGGTGTTGCAGGTGTGGCACACCGCGCAGCAGCGCCGCTGATCGGCATGTGAGAAGCTTGCGATCCGCTGCACCGGAGCCCACCCATGTCCACTGTTCGTGACTTCGCCCAAGACCCCCTGCCCGCCCTGAAGCAAGACCTCGCCCTGGCCCTGCGCGCCGCCGCACACCACGGCCTGTCCGAAGGCGTTTGCAACCACTTCAGCGTGATGCTGCCCGACGACTCGCAGCGCTTCCTGATCAACCCGCGCGGGCTGCACTGGAGCGAGATCGGCGCCGACGACATCGTGCTGGTGGACATCGACGGCAAGGTGCTGCAAGGGCGCCACCGGGTCGAGCCGACGGCCATGTTCATTCACGCCGCGGTGCACCGCATCACCGGCCGCGCGGTGGTGCTGCACACCCACATGCCCTACGCCACCGCGCTGACCTTGACGGTGGACCGCGCACTCGACCCGACCCTGAGCCAGGGCGCGATGCGCTTCATGGGCCGCATCGCGATCGACACCGGCTACAACGGCCTGGCGCTCGATTGGGCCGAGGGCGAACGCATCGCCCATGGCATGCAGGGCAAGGACGTGGCCTTCCTGTCCAACCACGGCGTCATCGTGGCGGGTGCGACGATTGCCCACACCTACGACGACCTGTACTACCTGGAGCGCACCTGCATGCACCAGGTCATCGCGCAGTCCACCGGCCGGCCACTGGCGCCGGTGAACGCTGTGATGGCCACCCGGGTGGCGGCGCAGATCCAGGGCGAACGCGAACAGTCGGACCTGTTCTTCGAGGCGTTGCGGCGCTTGCTGCCCGCGCCCCGCGGCGCGTTGAGTTGACGACTGTCAAGGCGGCCGCGGAGCCCGCCTGCCACGATGGGCGCCCTACCCGAGGCCCCCATGAGCACCCACCTCACCCCCGGCCAGCGCGCCCTGATGGAATCGGCGCTGCTGCAACAGCGCCAGCGGCTCGAACGCCAGATCGCCGACCAACTGCAGGGCAGCACGCGCACCGAGCATGCGCGTGAGATGCTGCTGCAGGACGGCGACGACGCGCCCGCGCGCGACGCCGACCGCGAGGTGGACCTGGCACGCAGCGACCTCGACCGGGCCGAACTCGGCGCGGTCAACGCGGCGCTGAGCCGCCTGCACACCCCGAGGTACGGCCTGTGCAGCGATTGCGGCACCGACATTCCGTTCGAACGCCTGCAGAACCACCCGCATGTGCTGCGCTGCGTGGCCTGCCAGGGCGCGCTCGAAGCCCGCCACGCCGCGCCGCCGCTCGCCACGATCTGAACCTTGAAAGAACCCTCCCCCATGACCACCCTCCACGCCGTGGCGTTCGTCGACCACACCCAGGCCCAGGTGCTGCAGTTCGACGCCGAGCACGTTCAGGCAGAACGCGTGAAGACGCACACCCACCAGACCCGCCAGCACGGCAGCGCGGTGCGCAGCGAGCACGAGT
>JANOQS010000333.1:0-7200 GCA_031414975.1 Methylibium sp.
CCGCCCTTCTCTTTTTTTGCGCCCCCGCGGCGGGGGGCCGCCCGGTACACCCCGTGGACCTCGCCACCTTCCTCGTCCAGTGCCTGAACGCCGTGCAGTACGGCCTGCTGCTGTTCCTGGTGGCCAGCGGCCTCACCTTGATCTTCGGGATCATGGGCGTCATCAACCTGGCGCACGGCAGCTTCTACATGATCGGCGCCTACATGGCGTTCGTGCTGGCGCCGTATTTCGGCGACTGGTTCCTCGCGCGCATGCTGGTGGGCGTGCTGCTCGCGGCGGTGTTCGGCTTCGTGCTCGAGTGGGTGTTCTTCAGCTTCCTGTACCAGCGTGAACACCTGCAGCAGGTGTTGATGACCTACGCGCTGATCCTGGTGTTCGAAGAAGCGCGCAGCCTGCTGGTGGGCAACGACGTGCACGGTGTGCAGCCGCCGGCCTGGCTGGCGGGCGGGTTCAAGCTCGGCGAGTTGATGTCGTACCCGTGGTACCGGGTGTTCGCGTCGGTCGCGTGCGTCGTGGTGGCGATCGCGTTGTACTTCGTCGTCAACCGCACGCGGCTGGGCATGATGATCCGGGCAGGCGCGAGCAACCGCGACATGGTGCGTGGCCTGGGCATTGACATCAAGATGCTCTACCGCGTGGTGTTCGCCGGCGGCGTGGCGCTGGCGGCACTGGCCGGCATGATCGCGGCGCCGCTGTCCTCGGTCTTCCCGGGCATGGGCAGCAGCGTGCTGATCATCTCCTTTGTCGTCGTCGTGATCGGCGGCATCGGCTCGATCACCGGGGCGCTGGTGGCGTCGCTGCTGGTGGGCTTCGTCGACACCTTCGGCAAGGTGTTCTTCGCCGAGTTCAGTGGTGTCGGTGTGTACTTGCTGATGGCGGTGATCCTGGTGTGGCGACCGGAGGGTTTGATGAAGCGGGGCTACTGACGTGGCGCGCGGCTGGTTCGTCCCGACCGCGGTGGCGGTGCTGCTCGCGGCCTTGCCGCTGGTGCTGACGCCCTACACGCAAGACCTGGTCGTCAAGATCTCGGTGTTCGCGATCTTCGCGCTGAGCCTGGAATTGCTGGTCGGCGTGACCGGCCTGGTGAGCCTGGGGCATGCCGCGTTCCTCGGCATCGGCGCGTACGTGGCCGTGCTGGGCACGGGCGACGGCGACGCGCGCTCGATGTTGTGGCTGGCGCCGCTGGCGGTGGCCTGCGCGGCCGCCTACGCGCTGTTCGTCGGCGCTTTGAGCCTGCGCACCAAGGGCGTGTACTTCATCATGGTCACCTTGGCGTTCGCGCAGATGGCCTATTTCGTGTTCCACGACACCAAGCTGGCCGGTGGCAGCGACGGCATCTTCCTCTACGCCAAGCCGGTGCTCGCCGTGGCCGGCAGCACCTTGCTGAACCTGGACGACAAGCGCCACCTCTACTACACCGTGCTGGCCGCGCTGGTGGGCACCTACGCGCTGCTGGCGCTGATCCAGGCCTCGCGCTTCGGCCATGCGCTGGCGGGCATCCGCGTCAACGAGCAGCGCATGCGCGCGGCGGGCTTTGCGACCTACGGCTACAAGCTCGCGGCCTTCGTGATCGCCGGTGCGCTGGCCGGCCTGGCGGGCTTTCTGCTGGCGGTGAAGGACGGCGCGGTGAACCCCGAATTGCTGAGCTGGCACGAGTCGGGCGCGGTGTTGCTGATGCTGATCCTGGGCGGCATCGGCAGCCTGCGCGGTGCGGTGATCGGCGCGGTGGCATTTACCCTGCTGAAGGAGCTGTTTCAGTCCGAGGCGCTGCTCGGCCCGCTGGCCAGCCACTGGCAGATGACCTTGGGCTTCACGATCATCGCCTTCGTGGCGTGGCTGCCCAAGGGGCTGGTGGGCCTGAGCGCGCGCGTGCGAGGGGCCGGCCATGGCTGAGGCCACGCCGCACCGCGCCGACGCGCGATCCGAGCCGTTGTTGCGTGCCTCGGCACTGACACGCCGCTTCGGCGGCCTGACCGCGGTCAACGCGGTGACCCTGGACTGGCGCCTCGGCGAGGTGCACGCGGTGATCGGCACCAACGGCGCGGGCAAGTCGACCTTGATCAACATGCTGTCGGGCGAGATGCCGGCCAGCAGCGGCACGATCCACCTGGCCGGGCAAGACATCACGCAGTGGTCGCAGCCGCGCCGCGCGCAGGCCGGCGTGGGGCGCAGCTACCAGCGCACCACGATCTTCCCCGAGTTCAGCGTGCTCGAGAACTGCCGCCTGTGCGCGCAGGCCGCGCTGCCGCGCGCCTGGGCCGTGTGGCAGGGCGCGCAGCGCTGCGAGCAAAGCCTGGCAGCCGCCACCGACGCATTGCGCGACGCCGGCCTGAGCCACGCCGCCGCGCAGACCGCCGGCACGCTCAGCCACGGCGGCAAGCGCCAGCTCGAGATCGCGATGTGCCTGGCCACCCGCCCGCAGGTGCTGCTGCTCGACGAACCGCTGGCCGGCATGGGCGCCGAAGAGAGCGACCGCATGCTGGGCCTCTTGGCCGAGCTGAAGCGAACCCACGCGGTGCTGCTGGTCGAGCACGACATGGACGCGGTGTTCCGCATCGCCGACCGCATCACCGTGATGGTCAACGGCGAGGTCATCGCCAGCGACGTGCCGGAGCGCATCCGCAACAACCGCGACGTGCAGGTGGCCTACCTGGGCGACGCCGACGGAGCGCACTGACCATGCAGACCCTGCTCGCCATCGACGATCTCAACACCTATTACGGCGACAGCCACATCCTGCGCGGCGTGAGCCTGTCGCTCGCCAAGGGCACGGCGCTCGGGCTGCTCGGCCGCAACGGCATGGGCAAGACCACCTTGATCCGCTCGCTGATGGGCTATGTGCGCGCGGCCTCGGGCAAGGTCAGCTGGTTAGGCGCCGACGTGACCGGCGCACCGCCCGAACGCATGGCGCGCCTCGGCCTGGGTTACGTGCCCGAAGGGCGTGGCATCTTCCCCAACCTGTCGGTGCGCGAGAACCTGGTGATGGCCGCGCGCGCCGGCACCGACGGCCGGCGCGACTGGACCTTCGAGCGTGTGCTCGCCACCTTTCCGCGCCTGACCGAACGGCTCGGCCATGGCGGCCAGCAGCTCTCGGGCGGCGAACAGCAGATGCTGTCGATCGGCCGCGCGCTGATGACCAACCCGCAACTGCTGATCCTCGACGAAGCCACCGAAGGCCTGGCGCCGCTGATCGTGGCCGAGATCTGGCGCGTGATCGGCGAGATTCGCAGCACCGGCATCAGCACCTTGATCGTCGACCGCGACTACCGCCGGGTGCTGGCCCACACCGACCGCGCGCTGGTGCTCGAAAAAGGCCTGATCGTGCT
Source organism: Methylibium sp. (assembly GCA_031414975.1). Taxonomy (GTDB): domain Bacteria; phylum Pseudomonadota; class Gammaproteobacteria; order Burkholderiales; family Burkholderiaceae_C; genus LGRD01. The sequence goes on from JANOQS010000333.1 coordinate 3,327, forward strand.
TGACGGAGAATCGGCCGCCCTGGCGCGCGACCACGACGCGCTGACCCGCTGGCTCGGTGTCTGAATACCTCTTCCCACCCGAAAGGAACCCGATGATTCTCGAAATCGCCGACATCCGCATTCCGCCCGGCAAGCAGGCCGAGTTCGACGCCGCCATCCAGCACGGCATTGCCACCGTCGCCTCCAAGGCCAAGGGCTTTCGCGGCTTCAAGGTCAACAAAGGCATGGAGTCGCCCGAGCGCTACATCCTGCAGATCTTCTGGGACACGCTGGAGAACCACACGGTGGACTTCCGCCAGGGCCCGCTCTTTCCGCAGTGGCGCGCCATCGTCGGGCCCTTCTTCGCGGCGCCGCCGGTGGTGGAGCACTTCACGCTGCTGGCCAAGTCGGGCTGAGGCGACGACCGAAGCGAAACGCTCAGCGCATTGCCTCGATGCGCGCCAGCGAGCCGACCACGTCGGTGCCGTGGCGGAACGACTGCACCCACACGCTGGCCGTGCCGGCCGGTGTGTCAATGAGCACGCTGCGCGGGCCCAGGCCCAGCCCGGCGGTGAAGATGTTCGGCGCGATGCTCAGGCCACTGCCGATCGCCTTCAGGCACGCTTCCTTGCGCGTCCAGCCGAGCAGGAACGCCAGTGATTGATCCCCCGATGGGAGTGCAGCCAGCTCGGCGTTTTCGGACGCGCTGAAGTTCTGCCGAGCCAGCGCTGCCGCGTCGGGCATGGCCCGCAGCATTTCCACGTCCACCCCGATCTCGCCCACGCCGGCATCGGCCAGGGCGACCAGCGCCACGTCTTCGCTGTGGCTCATGTTGAACGAGCAATGCTGGCCGGCCAGCGCCGGCTTGCCGAACGGCCCCTCCTCGAACACCAGCGCCGCCGCCGGCACGCCGGTGCGCGCCGCCAGCAGCTCGCGCAGCCCGGCGTGTGCCGCCAGGTAGCGGCGCCGGTCGCGCTCGAACACGAAACGGTTTGCACGGTCGCGCTCGGCGGCCGACAGCAAGGCCAGGCGCTCCGGCGCGGGTGCCTCCAATAGAGAAAAAGGCCACAGATCGAAGGGCGCGGGGGCATTCAGGCGCAGCAGAGCGGGCCTCCTCGCAGCAGGGATCGGTGTTTCAAGTCACGGAATGCCCGGCTTTTCAGGCGAATCACCCTGAGAGCGGGGATGCCCAATGCCTCATAGGCAAGCAATATCCGCGACTTCAAGTTAGGGGGATCCATGTTCAAGTGTTTCAACGATGAATTCGGTGCCGTTCCGATCGACCAGGAACCGCGCAAGTTCGGCCACAAGCTGACCAGCCACCCGGCGGTGTCGCTCGAGAACATCTCGCGCCTGATTCTGGCGCACCCGAAGAACAAGGTCGTCTACTCCAAGGGCTTGCTGAAGAACGGCGACGATTTCGAGAACGCCCAGCACGAGCATGGCAACGGCCTGTCGATCGAGCAGACGATCGAGTCGATCCGGGTTTCCAACTCCTACATCTACGTGGTGTCGCCCGAACTCGACCCGTCGTTCCAGGACCTGCACCGTGAACTGGTCAGCGACGTCGAGAAGGTGATGAAGCAGCAGGGCCTGGGCCATGCCGCGATCGACACCTCGCTGCACTTGTTCATCGCCTCGCCCAGCGCGTTCACGCCGTTTCACATCGACCGCTATTCCACCATCTTGATGCAGGCCCGTGGCAGCAAGGAGGTGTGCATCTTCCCGTCGTGGGACGAGCGCGTCGTCAGCGCGCCCGACCGCGAGCAGTATCTGGCCTACAGCAAGACCAAGCTGCCCTGGGCGCCCGAGATGGACGCGCATGCGACGCGCTTCGACTTCAGTCCGGGCGAGTCGGTGCACATTCCGTTCGTGGCCGGCCACTACGTGCGCAACGGCAGCGAAGACGTGTCGATCTCGCTGTCGATCACCTTCAACACCAACCAGAGCATGGCCTGGCGCCGCACGATCGCGTTCAACCGCGTCGCCCGCCCGCACCTTGAAAAGCTCGGCGTGGCGCCGACGCCGGTCGGCGCGAGCCCCTGGCGCGACGCGGCCAAGGCCGGCACCTGGGCCAAGGCTGCGGTGCTGAGCCGGTCGGTGCAGCGCCAGAAGAGCTGAACGCCGAGCCGGCGCGGCGGCGGAACTTTCAGTGAGCGATGGCCACGTCTTCGGCGTGCGCGTCGCCCAGCACCGGCAATTCGAGGTACGACAGCGCGCCGTCGGTGTGATGAAGGAGGTTGTGCGCCACCACGCCGCGGGTCTCGTCGTAGTTGTTGCCGCCGGTGTTCAGGTTGCGTTCCAGGCGCGGGAAGCTGCTGCCGGCCACGTGCAGCCGCAGGCGGTGGCCGACGGGCAGGTAGTAGGCGATCGAGCGCATCGGCACCTCGACCGTGATCCGCTGGCCCGGCGTCAGCGGCGCGGCGCGCTGCGGCCCGTCGCGGTAGCGCAGCCGCAATGCACCTTCCTGGATATTCGTGGCGCGGCCGTCGGGCCACACGTGCACGAGGCGCACCACCACGTCGGCGTCGAGGGCCGAAGACGACAGGTTCAGGTGCGCGCGCAGCGAGCCGGCAATGCGCAGAGGCTGCGAAAGCGGCGCCGAGGTGTAGACCAGCACGTCCTGGCGCTTCTCGACGTCGGCCTGGTCGGCCGGGCCGGGGCGGTCGGCCGGGTTGCCGGTGCAGCACATCGGCCCGCCGCGCGAGGGCACCGGGTTCATCGGGTCGGCCACGAAGCGGTCGAAGGGTGCTGCGTTGGCGGGAGCGGGTGCGGGTGCAAGTCCGTGCCCTGGACCGAGCGCAGGGCCGACCGCAGGGCCGAGCGTGCCGTCGCCGTCGCGTGAGTTGGCCCGCCCGCCGCTGCCCAGGGCCCAGCGCTGGACCTGCGCGTGTTCAGGGGGCCATTGCGACGCCGCCAGCCAGCGCCCCTCGCCGACCACGTAGAACTGGTAGGCCGGCAGTTCAGCCAGGCCCGGCCCGACACCGCGCAACTGGCGGTCGAACCAGCGCAGGTACCAGTCGCCATACGGCCGTTTGACGTTGGCCACGTCGAGCACGCCGAACTTGCCCGACGCCATCGTGCCGATGTAGTCGCAATGGTTGCCGGGCGGGATCACCACGTGCTGCTGAACCGCCTTGCCGGCGGCGGTGGCGTCGCGCCGCACTTTCTCGGCCAGCACCAGGGTGGCTTCGATGGTGGGGTCGCCCCAGCTGTTGATGACCAGCGCGGGCATGTCGACCCGGTCTTCGGGCTGCACCAGGTCGAAGCGGCGCCAGCCGGCATCGGCGGGCCCCATGTGCAGGTAGTCGGTGAAGACGTTGTGGCCCGGTTGCAGGCGGCCGACCATGTCCTGCAGCGGCAGGGTCTTCAGCGCCGCGGCGATGTCGACACCCTGTGCCAGTGCGGCCTTCGGGTCGCGCGCGCCGTGGGCCAGCGACCAGCCGAAGCTGCCGGCCAGGTGCAGCACCCCGCCTTCGTGGAAGCCGCCCGGGTCCAGGTTCGGCGCTGCGCCGCCCCACGCGCCGCCGGCGCCGGCAGCGATCATCGCCGCGTGAGCGGGGTGGCGGGCGCGCGCCAGCGAGTACTGAAGCTCGCCCAGTGCCGAGCAGCCGAAGCTGCCGACCTTGCCGTTCGACCAGCCCTGGCGAACGATCCAATCGAGCGTGGCCGCGCCATCGGTGGTGGCGTGTTCCCAGGGGGCGAACTGGCCTTGCGAGCCGAACTTGCCGCGCACGTCCTGCACCAGCACGGCGTAACCATGGCGGGCAAACCAGAGCGCCGAGCGCACCGCCTCGTCATAGTGCAGGCGGTCGTAGGGCAGGCGGATCAGCACCGTCGCCAGCGGCGGCTGCGGCCTGCGCGGCAGGTACAGGCTGGCCGCCAGCGCCACGCC
>JANOQS010000334.1:0-7842 GCA_031414975.1 Methylibium sp.
GCGCAGGCGCTCCTGCACCTGGGTCACGTTGCGCACCATGATGTCCAGCGCAGCGGGGCTGAAGGCAATCGGCAGCAGGTCGTTGCCATGCACCACCGGCTGGCCCGGCGCGAGCGGTGCGCGCGCAAAGCAGGCGTGGTCCGACACGCGAACCGGCTCGATGCGCCGCACCAGGCGCTCCAGCCTGTCAAGGTGCCAGGCGTCGATGCCGGCGGCCGAGCCCAGGCCGAGGCCGACACCGTGCAGGCTGACGGCGTAAGACTCGCGCGCCTGGTGCAGCACGCCGAGCGCCGCGCCGCCGTCGGCGAAGAAGTTCTCGGAATGGACTTCGATGAACCCCAGCGGCGGAGGGTCCTGCAGCACCTGCGCGTAGTGCGGCTGGCGCAGGCCAATGCCCACGCTAGCCACGCCAGCCACGCCGGCCATGCCTTGCATTGCGCCCGGCGGGGCCACCACGGATCCTCCGGCGTGCACCCTTCAGTGCATCAGGACTTCTTCGGCGCCATCTTGGCTTCATCGGCCGACTTGCCGCCCATTTGTTTGCAGGTGCCGGCAGCCACGTACTTCCACTCGCCCACGTCCATGTCGGCCTTGGCCTGGCCGGCGCACGAGTGGGTGCCCGACAAGTTGGCGCAGTCGTTCTGGCCAGCCTTGGCGATGCCGTAGCACTTTTCCTTCTTGTCTTGCGCGGCGGCCTGCGAGACCAGGCCCAGGGCCAGAACAGAGGCCAGGGCGGACGAGACGATGAGGCGTTGGTTCATTGGAGAGCTCCTGTGATCGTGGATGAAAACGGTGGGGGACATTGTCGACCGGCCGACGCCGAAAGACGACGCACCTGAGTCGCCGGGGGCGCGGCGCTTCTTACACCACCGCAGCCGGCGGCCCGAAACACCGGGCCGGCGCGATTCTGCCCAACCCGGCCCAGCCCGCGCGCGCGACAGCCTTGGACGCCTCGGGGTCATTGCGCGGCCGTGCCGTAACCGCCGCCGCCCGGCGTCTCGATCACGAACACGTCGCCGACGCCCATCTCCACCGAGCCGATGTGGCCCAGCGGCTCCGAACCGCCGTCGGCCCGCTCGACCCGGTTGATTCCCGGCAGCCCGGCCGCGCCGCCGGCCATGCCGAACGCACCGGCCACGCGGCCGTTGGACAGGATCGAGGCCGTCATCGGCTCCTGGAAGCGCACCCGCCGCACGCCACCGTCACCACCGTGCCAGCGGCCCGCGCCGCCCGAACCGGGCCGAACAGCGTAACTGTCGAGCCGCACCGGGAAACGGAACTCCAGCACCTCGGGGTCGGTCAGGCGCGAGTTGGTCATGTGGGCCTGCACGACGCTGGTGCCGTTGAAGCCCGGCCCGGCGCCCGAGCCGCCGGAGATGGTCTCGTAGTACTGGTGGCGCGCGTTGCCGAAGGTGAAGTTGTTCATCGTGCACTGGCCGGCGGCCATGGTTCCCAATGCGCCGTACAACGCATTCGTGATGCAGGTGGACGTCTCCACATTGCCCGCCACCACCGAGGCCGGGAAACGCGGGTTCAGCATCGAACCCTCGGGGATGATCACCTGCAGCGGCTTCAGGCAACCGGCGTTGAGCGGGATGTCGTCGCCCACCAGCGTGCGAAACACGTACAGCACCGCGGCCATGCACACCGCGGTGGGTGCGTTGAAGTTGTTCGTGAGTTGCGCCGAGGTGCCGCTGAAGTCGATCACCGCACTGCGCTGCGCGGCGTTCACGCGGATCGCCACCTTGATCTGCGCACCGTTGTCCAGTGCCAGCGTGAAGGCGCCGTCCTTCAAGGTGGTGATGACTCTGCGCACCGATTCTTCGGCGTTGTCCTGCACATGGCGCATGTAGGCCTGCACCACGTCGAGCCCGAACTGCTGCACCATCTTGCGCAGTTCCTGCACGCCCTTCTCGTTGGCGGCGATCTGCGCTTTCAGGTCGGCGAGGTTCTGCTGCGGGTTGCGCGACGGGTGTGCGCCGCTCTGCAGCAGCGCCAGCATTTCGGCTTCACGCAGGCGGCCTTGTTCGACCAGCTTGACGTTGTCGATCTGCACGCCCTCTTCTTCGATGCGGGTCGAGAACGGCGGCATCGAACCGGGCGTCACGCCGCCGATGTCGGCGTGGTGGCCGCGCGAGCCGACGTAGAACAGGATCGTCGCGGCGGCTTCGGCGGCGGGCCCGGCGCCCGGCCGCTTCGAAGCCGGGCCCGCACCCCCTCGGGGGGTGGACGACGGTACCCCGTCGTCCGGGGGCTCCATGAACACGGGCGTGACCACCGTCACGTCGGGCAAATGCGTGCCGCCGTGGTACGGGTCGTTGAGCACGTAGACATCACCCGGTTTCATCGTGCCGGCGTTGCGCGCGATCACGGTCTTGATCGACTCGCTCATCGAACCCAGGTGAACCGGCATGTGCGGCGCGTTGGCGATCAGGTTGCCGTGTGCATCGAACAGCGCGCACGAGAAGTCCAGCCGCTCCTTGATGTTGACCGAGTAGGCGGTGTTCTGCAGTTGCAGGCCCATCTGCTCGGCGATGTTCATGAACAGGTTGTTGAACACCTCCAGCATGACCGGATCGACGGTCGTGCCGATGGCCCTGCGTGCCTCGCGCGGCTGCACGCGCTCGAGCACCAGGTGGTCGAGCGCGGTCACGCGCGCCTGCCAGCCGGGCTCGACCACCGTGGTGGCGTTCTTCTCGGCAATGATCGCCGGCCCGTCGATCACGTGGCCGGGGCGCGCCTGCTCGCGCACCACCAGCGCCGCGTTCCACCAGCGCCCGCCGCTGAACAGGCGCACGCTGTCGGCCTGCGGTGCCGGGCCACTGTCGACGATGGCGTGGCGTGGCTCGACCGGCGCATCCGCCCGGCCGACCGCTTCGACCGACACGGCTTCGATCACCAGCGCGCGCTCGGTCATCAGGAAGGCGAAGCGCTGACGGTAGGCGGCCTCGAACGCGGTGCGGATCTGCGCTGGGCTGCCGAACGGCACCACCAGCGCCGAGTCGGTGCCCTCGTAGCGCACATGCGCACGCTGAAGCAGTTGCACCTGCGCGCCGGCCACGCCCTGGCGCGAGAGTTCAGCCTGCGCGTCTCGCGCCAGCGCGGCCAGGCGCTCGGCCACGCTGTCGAGCCCATCGTCCAGACGGCGTTCGATCGACGCCTCGCGCATCACGCTCTGGTCGGCCAGCCCCATGCCGTAGGCCGACAGCACACCCGCCAGCGGGTGCGCGAACACGCGGCTCATGCCCAACGCATCGGCCACGCGACAGGCGTGCTGGCCACCGGCGCCGCCAAAACACTGCAAGGTGTAGCGCGTCACGTCGTAGCCGCGCGCGACCGAGATCTTCTTGATCGCATTGGCCATCGCGCCGACGGCGATGTCGATGAAGCCCTCGGCCACTTCCTCGGGCGCGCGCCCGGCGCCGGTGGCGCGTTCGATCTGCGCCGCCATCTCGGTGAATCGCTGCACGACCACCTCGCGGTCGAGGGCTTCGTCGGCTTGCGGGCCGAACACTTTCGGAAAGTGGGCCGGCTGAATCTTGCCGACCATCACGTTCGCATCGGTCACCGCCAGCGGCCCGCCGCGCCGGTAGCAGGCCGGGCCCGGGTTGGCGCCGGCGCTCTGGGGCCCGGCCCGAAACCGTGCCCCGTCGAACGACAGGATCGAGCCGCCGCCAGCCGCCACGGTGTGGATGCTCATCATCGGCGCGCGCATGCGCACGCCGGCCACCTGGGTTTCGAACGCGCGTTCGAATTCGCCGGCGAAGTGGCTCACGTCGGTGGACGTGCCGCCCATGTCGAAGCCGATGACTTTGACCGGGCCCTGTTTCTCGCCGATCCGAGGAAGCAGATCCAGCGCCGCCAGTTCAGCGGTCCGCACCATGCCGACGATGCCGCCGGCCGGCCCGGACAGGATCGCATCCTTGCCCTGGAAGGCGTGCGCATCGGTGAGCCCGCCGCTGGACTGCATGAAGAAGATTTTCACCCCCGGCATCTGCTCCGCCACCTGCTCCACATACCGTCGCAGGATCGGCGACAGATACGCATCCACCACCGTCGTGTCGCCCCGCCCCACCAGCTTCATCAGCGGGCTGACCTGGTGCGACACGCTGATCTGCGGGAAGCCGATGGCCGACGCGATGGCCTGTGCCGCCAGCTCGTGCGCGGTGAACCGGTACCCGTGCATGAAGACAATCGCCACGCTGCGCAAGCCGGCGTCGAACGCGGCCTGCAACTCGGCGCGCAGCACCGCTTCGTCGAGCGCCTGCACCAGCTCGCCGTTTGCGCCGATGCGCTCGTCGGCCTCGATCACCCTGGAATACAGCAACTCGGGCAACACGATGTGGCGGTCGAAGATGCGCGGCCGGTCCTGGTAGGCAATGCGCAGCGCATCGCGAAAACCGCGCGTGATCACCAGCACCGTCGGCTCGCCCTTGCGCTCCAGCAGCGCGTTGGTGGCCACCGTGGTGCCCATCTTCACGCACTCGACCTGCGCCGGCGTGATCGGCTCGTCGGCACGCAAACCCAGCAGGTGGCGGATGCCGGCGACCGCCGCGTCGCGGTACTGCTCGGGGTTCTCGCTCAGCAGCTTGTGCGTGACGAGTGTGCCGTCGGGGCGGCGGCCGACCACGTCGGTGAAGGTGCCGCCTCGGTCGATCCAGATTTGCCAGCGGTCGTGGGGGTTCTTCATGCTCGTGATTCTCTCGAAGGAAAGCGGCGCGCGATCAGGCTGGTGATGCCGTGCACCGGCCGGCCGGTCGCGGCGCGCACCGCATCGGCATACGGCGGCATGTTGGTGCACTCCAGCACGATGGTGGCCACTTCGGGGTGCGTGCCGACCAGGCGAAGTGCGGCCTCAACGGTGGCCTGGCGTGCGGCTTCGACATCGAGTTGCGTTTCGTCGTCGAGCAAGCTGCGCTGGAAGCTGCCACCGGCGGCCAGGCCTTCGATCGGCGTGTCGGCGGCGGCGCCGGCACAGCGCAGATGATCGGCGCCCAACGACGCCGCATCAACCGTCACCACGCCGACCCTGCGGCCCGGCGCCAACGCGGCCTGCAGTTCGGGCAGCAGCAGCAAGCTCGAGGTCCATACCGGCACCGGCAATGCGGCTTGCAGTTCATGCTGGAACAGAACCAGAAAGCCGCAACTGGTGGTGATGGCGCTGGCGCCGTCACGCACCAATGCGAGGCCACCGTCGATGAACGGCTGCAGCAGCGACGGGTCGCGCTCGCGCACGACACGTTGTGGCGAAGCGCCGCGCACGGTGGCGTAACGCACAGGCCAGTCGAATGTGGCAGCGTTGCCGATGTCGCCCACGATGCGCGGGAAGCGGGTGTCGAGCATCAGCACACCGAGCATGGCTACAGCGAGGTTGCCGCGCGGGCCGCCTGGTCGTACAGCCCCGACATCGTGCGCAGCAGGCGCGCCATCTCGCCGATGTCGTGGTTGCGTTCCATGTCCAGGTTGTCCACCAGGCAGGCCTCGCGCACCTCGCGGTACTTCGCCACTGCCGCCTCGCCGGCCGGCGTGGGGCTGTAGAACACCTCCTTGCCGAGCTTCTGCGTCTGCGCCAGTTCGGCGGCGACCAGCTTCTTCAGCGAGTAGGCCACCACGTGCGTGTCTTCGTAGTTCAGCACGAAGCAGATGTCGGCCAGCTTCTTGTTGCGCGCGCGGTGGTTGATGTGGTGCAGCACCAGCACGTCGGTGATGGTCAGGTCGGGGCAACCGGCGGCGGCCATGCAACGCATGGCCCAGCGCGAGAACGCGTTCCACGCCACGATCAGCCCGAACTCCAGCTCCGACAACTCCACGCTGCGCGGCGACACCAGGTGCGACGACGACACGATGCCGCGCGCCGGCTTCTTGGCTGCGACCGGTGTGCGGGCGGCCGGAGCGGCCACGGCTGCTTTGCGGACCATGCGTGCTTTCCCTTGGATGCTGGTTTTCTTCGGCTTGAATCATCTACAAGTTATTGACAATTTATCTGAATAGTCTCTAGACTGCAAGCGCAGTCCGGCATCGAGGCGCGGCATCGAAGTACGGGCAAGAGCGGATGCAAGGCTGCTCCGGCACGCTCTATGCTTTTCTTCTTTCCAACCCGCTGCTGCTGAACTCACCGATGAATGGAGTGCTCATGAACCTGACCCGTCGCTCGATCTTCACCGCCGCCCTGCTGGCCTGTGCCGGCACCGCCTCGGCCCAGACCAAGTGGGACTTGCCGGCCGCCGACCCGGCCGGCAACTTCCACAGCGAGAACCTGGCCCAGTTCGCGGCCGATGTCGACAAAGCCACCGCCGGCAAGCTCAAGATCACCGTGCACGCCAACGCGTCTCTGTTCAAGGCGCCCGAGATCAAGCGCGCCGTGCAGGGCGGGCAGGCGCAGATGGGCGAGATCCTGCTGGCCAACTTCCAGAACGAATGGCAGCTCTTCGGCATCGACGGCCTGCCCTTCCTGGCCGACAGCTACGACGCTTCGATGAAGCTCTATGCCGCGCAGAAGCCGGTGATGGAAAAGAAGCTTGCCGAGCAGGGCCTGATGTTGCTGTACGCGGTGGCGTGGCCGCCGCAAGGCATCTACGTGAAGAAGCCGATCGCCTCGGCCGCCGACCTGAAGGGCGTGAAGTGGCGCGCCTACAGCCCGGCCACCGCGCGCATCGCCGAACTGGTGGGCGCGCAGCCGGTCACGGTGCAGGCGGCTGAGTTGCAGCAGGCCATGGCCACCGGCGTGATCGAGAGCTACATGTCTTCGGGCTCGACCGGCTACGACACCAAGACCTACGAGCACATCAAGTACTGGTACGACACGCAGGCCTGGCTGCCGAAGAACGCGGTGCTGGTCAACAAGGGCGCGTTCGACGCGCTCGACAAGCCCACCCAGACCGCCCTGCTGAAGGCCGGCGCCGACGCCGAGACGCGCGGCTGGGCCACGTCCAAAGCCAAGAACACCGAGTACATCGAGCTGCTGAAGAAGAACGGCATGAGCATCGTCGCGCCGCCGGCGCAGCTGACGACCGACATGAAGAAGGTCGGCGACACGATGCTGAAGGAATGGCTCGAGAAGGCCGGCCCCGAAGGGCAGGCGGTGGTCGACGCCTACAAGAAGATGTAAGTCGCGCCTGTGACCCTGCTTTCGTGACCATGCGCCGCGCGCTCGACAAGCTGTTCGTACTGGCCGGCCAACTGGCCGCGCTGTGCGTGCTGGCGATCTTCGTGCTGATGATCGCCGCGTCGGTCGGGCGCGTGGCCGCATGGCGCGTCGGCTGGGTCAACGACGTGGTGTCATGGCTGTGCGCGGCGGCCGCCTTTCTGGCCATGGCGCATGCCTTCAAGCATGGCGACTTCGTGCGCGTGACCCTGCTGCTCGACCGCCTGAACCCGCGCGTGCGCCATGGGTTCGAAGCGGGGTCGCTCGCAATCGCGTCGCTGGCGATCGGCTACCTGGCCTTCTGGGCCGCGCGCTTCACCTGGGAGAGCTGGAAGTTCAACGACATGGCGACCAACATGGTGGCCATTCCGATGTGGATCCCGCAGCTCAGCTTCGTCGTCGGTGCGGCGCTGTTCCTGCTGGCGGTGCTCGATGAACTGTTCATCGTGCTCAGTGGCCAGAAGCCCACCTACGTGCGGCTGGTCGAAGAGCGCCACGCGCGCGGCGACTTCTCGGAAGATCTGTGAGCACGCTTTCATGAGCCTGATCGCCGTTGGCGGGTTGCTGCTGTTGATCCTCTTGCTGCTGCTCTCCGGCGGCGTCTGGATCGCGATGTCGCTGGCCATCGTCGGCTGGATCGGGCAGTTCTTCTTCACCAACACGATGCCGGGCAAGAACCTGTTCAGCGCGTTCTGGGA
>JANOQS010000335.1:0-5365 GCA_031414975.1 Methylibium sp.
AAGTCGTCGAACTTGCCGATCTTGCTGTTGGCCTTGACGGCGATCAGTTGCACGGCGTCGAAGTAGGGCGTGCTGAAGTCCATCGTCTGCTTGCGCTCGTCGGTGATCGTCACCGAGGAGACGATCATGTCGCGGTCGCCCTGCGCGAGCGTGTTGAAGATGCCTTCCCACGGCGTGTTGACGAACTTCACCTCGATGCCGGCCTTCTTGGCGATGGCGGTGACCACGTCGATGTCGAAGCCGACGATCTCGCCCTTTTCGTTCTGCGACTCGAACGGTGCGTAGGCGGCGTCGGTGCCGACGGCATAGACCTTGGCGGGTGCCGGGGCAGGGGCGGGGGCGGCGGCCGAAGCGGGTGCGGCCGCCGTGGCGGCGGGCGGCGGCTCGCTCTTGCCGCAGGCAGCCAGAACAAGGCCGGCGGCCAGCAGGCCAACGGTATGCAGGAAATGGCGGGTGGTCAGGGACGTCATGAAGAACCTCGATTCAAAAATGGGACGGGCCGGCGCAGAGGGTGCGTGCCCTTGGAGGACGGGAGTGTAGTGCCGCACCGATGGGCCTTGTGTGCGCGCAAGCAAGATCAGGGCCGCAAGCAGTGCCGCAAGCTCAGGGCCGAAGCGCAAGCGCCTCGGGCAGGTGGCGCCAGGGCAGGTCGGCCGGGTCGGCTGCCATCGGGCCCGGTGCCTTGGCCACCAGGATGTGCGAGGCGATCGGCGCGAACGCGGCGCGGAAGTGCACCGAGCTCTTGTTGACCAGCAGCTTCATCAAGGCCGGCTCCACGCCGAGGAAGCGGTACAGGTCCAGGTCGAGCATCTGTGCCTTGGCACTGCTCAGCAGCACGCGGATGCCGTCGACCTCGACGCAGGCGCACGGGCCCAGGGTCATGGTCGTGCCGGCGGTCATCGGCCCGTGCAGCGGCAACACGCCATCGCTGACCGCGCGCACCGTGGCCAGCGCCGGCAGCGCCGGGTCGGTGAGCGCGCCCGACCAGGTGGGCACCGCGCGCCCCAGGCTCAGTGCCAGGGTGGCGCCGACGCCAGCGGCGCAGGCGGCCTGCGCCGAGGCCGGGTCGAACAGCAGGCCCAGCGCCACCTTGCCGTTCAGCCGTTCGCCGGCCCGGGCCTTGACCAGCGCGTGCAGCAGGCCGGTGGTGTTGGAGTCGCCCCCGGCGCCGGGGTTGTCCTGCGTGTCGGCGATCACCACCGGCGCGTCGGCAGTGGCAGCGAGTGCGATGGCCTTTTCCACCGCCTCGGCCGGCGCGAGCAGCTCCATCGCCCAATCGGCCCGCCGTCGCACGACCACCTCATCGTGCAGGCGCCGCACGGCCCGCTGCACAGCGTCGGCATCGCTGCCGTAGCCGAACAGCACCGGCCCGCACTCGGCAAAGTCGGCCGCCGAAAAGCCCATCGCGAAGTTCAGTTCGACGTCGTGCTCGGCCTCCAACCGCTCCAGCAGCTTGATGATCGACAACGCCGGCTCCATCAGCGTGCACTGCATGTTCAGCGGCAGCAGGAAGGGCACTCTTTCGCTGTGCTGGTGGCGGTCTGCGCCGCGCGCACCGCTCAAGCGGGCCGCCAGCATGTGCGCGGCGCGCGCGCCGGTTTCGCGCATGTCCACATGCGGGTAGGTGCGAAACGCCGTCATCGCGCTGGCCAGGCGCAGCATGCGTTCGGTCACGTTGGCGTGCAGGTCCAGGCTGGCCACGATCGTCATGTTCGGCCCCACCACCGCGCGAATGCGGCGCAGCAGTTCGCCCTCGGCGTCGTCGCAGCCTTCGGCCACGGCGGCGCCGTGCAGGTCGAGGTAGATGGCGTCGAACTCGTCCTCCTGCAGGTCCTCGACGATCTCGGCGCAGAGGCGCTCGAAGGCTTGCGCAGTGACCCGGTTCGACGGCATGGCGCCAGCCCACACCGACGGCAGCAGACGCCAGCCGCGTTCGCGCGCCGCTTGCGCAAAACCGCCGATGGCCAGACTGCTGCCTTGCATGCGCTGCAACATCGCCGCGCCGCGCGCATAACCCGGGTAGCCGGCGCCGCGCTCGAACGCGGCCCAGTCGGCCATCGACGGGGCGAAGGTGTTGGTCTCGTGGTGGAAACCGGCGACGAAGATCTTGGGATTGCCGGTCTCGTTCATGAGAGCAGGTCCAGTTCGGTTTGGGTAAAGCCTGCGGCGCGGCGGGCTTCAATGTTGAAGGGCGGGCGCAGCCGTGGCGCCTCGTATTGTTGGGCCAGTACGGCGTAGCGCGCGACCGGGTCCACGCCATCGCGCGCGCACAACCAGCGGTACCAGCGGTTGCCGACCGCCACGTGGCCCACTTCGTCGCGCAGGATCAGGTCGAGAATCTCCACCGCGCGCAGGTCGCCGCACCTGCGCAGCTTGGCCTGGATGGGCGGCGAGGCGTCCAGCCCGCGCGCTTCCAGCGTGCGCGGCACCAGCGCCATGCGGGCGGTCACGTCGTGCGAGGTGCGTTGCACCATCAGCCACAGGCCGTCGTGCGAATCGAAGTCGCCATAGTCGAAGCCCAGGCTCTGCAGGTGCTCGCGCATCAACATGAAGTGCAGCGCTTCTTCGCTGGCCACGCGCAGCCAGTCGACGTAATAGGCCTGCGGCAGGCCGGCAAAGCGCCAGACCGCGTCGAGCGCCAGGTTGATGGCGTTGAACTCGATGTGCGTGATGGCGTGCAGCAGCGCGGCGCGGCCTTCGAGCGTGAAGGGGGAGCGGCTGGGCACGTCTTTGGGCGGCACGAGCCGCGGCAATGCGGGGCGGCCGGGCAGGGCCGGCGGCTCGGGGTGGATCGGGTCAGCGTCGATGCGGGCCGGGTCGAGCCGGTCGAACAAGGCGCGCGCCTGCAATGCCTTGGTGGCGGGGTCGGCCAGGCGCAAGACCTGCAAAGCGGCCGCTCTGGCGTCCGCTCTCGCGGCGTCACAGATGTCATGCATTGGCTCGGACCTGGCCTTCATCTCTAGAATTATGGGCTTCACCCCTACGGCGATCTTCATCGCACGCTCCACCATGGCGGTCTACCAACTCGATCAACTGATCCCCCGCGTCGCCAGCTCGGCCTGGGTGGCCGACAGTGCCCAGGTCATCGGCAACGTGCTTCTGGGTGACAACGCCAGCGTGTGGTTCAACGTGGTGATGCGGGGCGACAACGAGGAGTTGCGCGTCGGCCGCGGCAGCAACATCCAGGATGGCAGCGTGGTGCATTCCGACCCCGGCTTCCCGGTCACCCTGGGCGAGAACGTGACAATCGGCCACAAGGTCATGCTGCACGGCTGCACGGTGGGGGACGGTTCGCTGATCGGCATCGGTGCCGTGGTGCTCAACGGCGCCAGGATCGGGCGCAACTGCCTGGTCGGCGCGGCTTCGCTGGTGACCGAAGGCAAGGAATTCCCCGACGGTTCGCTGATCATGGGCTCGCCCGCCAAGGTGGTGCGCCCGCTGACCGCCGAGCAGATCGAAGGCCTGCAGCGCGCGGCCAAACACTACATGGCCAACGCGCGCCGCTACCGGGCCGGGCTGATCCCGTTTGTGGTGGATACGGGAGAAACCGGCTGGTGAGCGAACTCCACAAGTTCATCTTCGAAGGTCTGCCGGTCCGCGGGATGTTGGTACGCCTGACCGAGAGCTGGCAGGAAGTGCTGCGCCGGCGCGAGGCGGCCGACGATGTGTTTGCGCCGCCGGTGCGTGCGCTGATGGGCGAGATGGCCGCGGCCGCCGTGCTGATGCAGGCCAACATCAAGTTCAACG
Source organism: Methylibium sp. (assembly GCA_031414975.1). Lineage (GTDB taxonomy): Bacteria > Pseudomonadota > Gammaproteobacteria > Burkholderiales > Burkholderiaceae_C > LGRD01. Next base: position 3,748 of record JANOQS010000335.1, read on the forward strand.
GGTCGCTGATCCTGCAGGTGTTCGGCGACGGCCCGGTCAAGCTGGCCGTGGCGCAGGTCCAGCCCGACCTGGCCTTCCGCGTCACCGCCAAGGTGGTCGGCGACGTGCAGCCCGGCGACCGGCTCGAAGCGATGTTGAACGTGGGCGGCCAGGGGCGCTGTTCGATCACGCTCGACCCGAAGGACCGGCACCCTGGCCAGCAGCCCTACCAGGGCATCGTGCCGCTGCACGGCGACGCGCGCGAGCCGCTGCAGAAATTGAGCGAGGTGCTGGAGCACTACATGCTGCAGTCCGAGCAGCTCGACACGAAGTTGATCCTGGCCGCCGACGACAGGGTCGCTGCCGGGCTGCTGATCCAGCGCCTGCCGATGCAGGGCGTGGGCAACATCGGCGGGTCGGCGGCCAGCCAGAGCAACGAAGATCAGATCGGCGTGAATGAAGCCTACAACCGCATCGCCCATCTGACTGCGACGCTGACGCCTGAAGAACTGCTCGGCCTGGACGTGGACAGCGTGCTGCGCCGCCTGTTCTGGGAAGAGCCGCTGCGCCGCTTTGCCCCGCAGGCCGGCGCCGACGGGCCGCGCTTTGCGTGCACCTGCTCGCGCGAGCATGTGGGCCACATGCTGCGGAGCCTGGGGCGCGACGAGGTCGACAGCATCGTCGTCGAACAAGGGCGGGCCGAGATCGGCTGCGACTTCTGCGGCTTGAAGTACCACTTCGATGCGGTGGATGTGGGCGGGCTGTTCACGCCGGTCACGCAGCAGATGCCGGGATCGAGCGCGATCAACTGATGTCGCGCAAGAAACAATAGTGTGCTGTGGCACACTGCGCCGCTTCGAATTTCCCGGCCCTCGCCTTGAACAAGATTCTTCTGCAGATTGCCGCCGAGCTGAAGGTTCGGCCGGCCCAGGTCAACGCCGCCGTGGAGTTGCTCGACGGTGGGGCCACGGTGCCCTTCATCTCGCGCTACCGCAAGGAGGCGACCGACGGTCTGGACGACACGCAACTGCGCGAACTCGAAGCGCGCCTGGCCTACCTGCGCGAGTTGGAGGAGCGCCGCGCGGCGGTGCTCAAGAGCGTGGAAGAGCAGGGCAAGCTGACGCCTGAGTTGCGCGCCGCGATCGAAGCCGCGCCGACCAAGCAGGAACTCGAAGACCTGTACCTGCCGTTCAAGCCCAAACGCCGCACCAAGGCGATGATCGCGCGCGAAGCCGGCATCGAGCCGCTGGCCGACAGACTGTTCGCCGACCCGGCGTTGGACCCTGCGGCCGAAGCGCTGAACTTCATCAACGCCGAGGGCGGTTTTGCCGATGCCGCGGCGGTGCTCGACGGCGTGCGCGACATCCTCTCCGAACGCTGGGCCGAAGACGCTGTGCTGGTGCGCAAGCTGCGCGAGTGGTCGTGGGACGAGGGGCTGTTCCAGAGCAAGCTGCTCGACGGCAAAGACGCCAACCACCCCGACATCTCGAAGTTCCGCGACTACTTCGACTACGCCGAGCCGATCCGCAGCGTGCCGTCGCACCGCGCGCTGGCGGTGTTCCGCGGCCGCACGCTGGAGTTTCTGGACGCCAAGCTGGTGACGCCCGACATGGCCGCCGCGCAGGCCGATGCGGCCGTG
>JANOQS010000336.1:0-12320 GCA_031414975.1 Methylibium sp.
CAGTTTCAGGCGCCTCAGCGCCGATCTCGGCAGCCTGCGCTCCGCGGTACGCACACGAGGGCAGCGCGCCGAAAAGCGGTCGGTACAAGGTGTCGATCCAGCTGCCGAACGTCTGCAAGCGGCGGGGGGCCTTGCCGGCGCTTCGGCGCGTGGCGAGGCTGCGCGCGTTCAGTGGGTCAGGGAAGGCCTCGTGGTTCCGGTTCAACGTCACCGCCGTGTGATGATCGAGATACTCGTGAAAGTCATTCCACCCCCCAATCCCTGGCGCCTGTCCGTCGCTCCGATGATGGACTGGACCGACCGCCATTGCCGCGTTTTCCACCGCCTGCTGAGCCGCCGCACCCGCCTGTACACCGAGATGGTGACCACCGGCGCCTTGTTGCATGGCGACGTGCCGCGCCACTTGGCGTTCAGCGCGCAGGAGCATCCGCTGGCCTTGCAACTGGGTGGCAGCGAGCCGGCCGAGCTGGCCGCCTGCGCGCGGCTCGGCGAGCAGTGGGGTTACGACGAAATCAACCTGAACTGCGGCTGCCCCAGCGAGCGCGTGCAGCGCGGCTCCTTCGGCGCCTGCCTGATGGCCGAGCCGCAGCTGGTGGCCGACTGCGTGAAGGCGATGTGCGACGCTGTGGATATTCCGGTCACGGTGAAACACCGCATCGGCATCGACAAGGCGGAGAGCTTTGACTTCGTGCGCGACTTCGACGGCACGGTGGCGCAGGCCGGCTGCAGCGTGTACATCGTGCACGCCCGCAACGCCTGGCTCAAAGGCATCAGCCCGAAAGAGAACCGCGAGCTGCCGCCGTTGCGCTACGAGACGGTGCAGCGCCTGAAGCGCGAGTTTCCGGCTCTGACCATCGTGCTCAATGGTGGCATCAAGACCGATGCGCAGATCGCCGAACAACTCGCGCAGGTCGATGGCGTGATGCTGGGGCGCGAGCCTTACCACCACCCGTGGGCCATGGCGGAGTGGGACCAGCGCTTCTTTGGCGATCCGCCAGGCGCGACCGATCGCGATGGGGTGGAAGACGCGATGGTCGCTTACATGGAACGCATCGCCGCTGCTGGCGAACCGTGGTCGCGTGTGTCGCGCCACATGATGGGCCTGCGCGACGGCCAGCCCGGCGCGCGCAAGTGGCGCCAGGTGTGGTCCGATCACCGGCTCAAGTCGTGGCCCGCGTCGGCCGTGTCTTCCGAGGCGCGGCGCGCGCTGGCTTCGGGCGCGCCCGGCCAGGTGGCCAGCACTACGCCCACCAGCGCGAGCGCGAACGCCACCGCCTGAACCGCGCTGAAGCGCTCGCCCAGGAACAGCACGCCCACGAGTGCCGCGCTGACCGGCAGCAGCACCGTGAACACGCCGGCCTTTGATGCCGGCACGTGGCGCAGCCCGGTCATCCACAGCCAGACGGTCAGGGTGCTCGCGGCAAGCGAATAGAACACCAGCAGCCACCACGAGCCGGCCGCCACGCTGCCGAAGTCGAAGCGCCACGCCAGCCACAGGCCGAAGGGCGTGACCAGCGCCAGCCCCCACAGATTGATCAGGGCACTGATGCGTTTGGGGCTCAGGTTGCCGGTGAGCTTCTTGCCGACGACGACGTAGATCGCCTCGCAGGTCACCGCGCCCATCAGCAGCAGGTTGCCCAGCAGCGAGCTCGTGCCTTCGGCAATGTCGTGTGCCGGCGTGTGCTTGCTGAACGACACCAGCGCGATGCCGCCCACCGCGCACACGATGCCGGCCGCCACGCGCGGCGTGATGCGCTCGCGCAGCAGCGCCCACGACAGCACGGCCACCACGGCGGGCAGGCCGGCCATGATCACGCCGGCGGCCAGCGCGGTGCTCATCGACACGCCGAACAGCATGCACACCGAAAACAGGAAGTTGCCGAAGAACGATTCGATGAACAGCAGGCGGCGGTCGCGCGCGCTGAGTGGCGGCTCGCCAACACCGCGCCTGACCCACGGCGCCATCGCAATGGCGGCAATGCCGAAGCGCAGCCAGGCCAGCAGCAGCACCGGGAACACCACCACCAGCACCTTGGACAAGGCCACGTAACTGCCCACCACAGCCATGCTGGTGGCCAGGCACAGATAGGCAAGCCAGGGCAATGGGGGCAGGCCGGTCAGAAGAAAGGGGCGCGGCGGCGGCGGCGGGCGGGCGGGTCGGGGCGTTCGTGCTTCAGAGCGTCAGTGCGTCAGTGCGTCACTGCTTCAACGCTTCAAGTCGGTCGGTGGCGGGCCCTTGAAGCGGCGGCGCTCGAAGCCGAACCACACCACGGCGGTGATCACCAGGAACACCAGCGTGATGCGCAGCGCCGCATCATTGGGCGGCTGCACGCCCAGGAAGAAGATCAGCGCGACGCACAGCACCGCTAGCAGCGAGACCAGGCGAAACAGCGGGCCCATGTCCCACGGCCCCATGCGCGTCCAGGTGGTGCCGTAGGCCAGACCGCCCAGCGCGATGGGCAGGCCGTACGACAGAAAGATGAAGATCACCGTCACCGAGACGATGGTGGTGTAGGCCGGTGTGTAAAGCGTGAACAGCACCGAGATGATGCAACCGGTCCAGATGGCGGCCACTGGCGACAACAGCGTGCTGTGTACCCGCTTGAGCGCTGCCGAGGCCGGCAGTCCGCCGTCGCGCGCAAAGGCAAAGATCATGCGCGACGCCGAGGTCACGGTCGCCAGGCCGCACAGGAACTGCGCCAGCAGGATGGCTGCGAACAGCGCATTCTTCAGCGCGGCGGGCAACACCGCGGCCATCGTGGCGTAGAAGACGCCGCTGCCGCTGGCGGCGGCCTTGTCCATGTCGGGAATGGCGAGCACGAAGGCGCTGAGCATCAGCCAGCCGAACAGCGCCGACCACAACACCGAGCGCACGATGCCGCGCGGCACGGCACTCGACGCACCCATCGTTTCTTCGGCGGTGTGCGCCGAGGCATCGAACCCGGTGATGGTGTAGATCGGCAGCAGCAAGCCCAGGCCGAACAACATCAGCAGGCTGGACGTTTGCGGCCAGGTCTCGGCGCCGGCCGCGCCGCTGTAGTTCTTGAACGTGACCAGGCGCGCCAGGTCCCAGCCGGGGGCGTAGGCCAGCAGCGCGATCGTCAGCAGCGCGGCGGTGGCAAAGATCAGGTAGCCGCTGATGTCGGTGAGCACGGCGGTGAGCTTGATGCCGAAGTGGTTGACCAGCGCCTGCACCGCGGTGATGCCGATCACGAAGATCGCCTGGGTCTGGAAGTTGGCTTCCAGCCCCAGCGCCGGCCCGAAGGCGCCGATGAAGAAGCCGAACGTGCCCACGTTGATTGCGCCCATCACCGTCACCAGCCCGATCAGGTTCAACCACGCGGTGAGCCAGCCCCAACCACGCCCGCCGAGGATCGAGCTCCAGTGGTACAGCCCACCGGCGGTCGGGAAGGCCGAGCCGATCTGTGCCATGCCGAGCGCAAACACCAGGCAGACGGCGCAGCCGACCAGCCAGCCGATCCCGATGGCGCCACCGCCGACCCCCGCGATGCCCTGGTGCAGCGAATTGATGCCGCCCGACAGGATGCAGATGATGGAAAACGAGATCGCGAAGTTCGAGAACGGCCGCATGCTGCGCGACAGTTCCTGCTTGTAGCCCATGCTCTGCAGCACGCGAGCGTCGTCGGTGGTGGTGCTGCTGGCCGCATTCAACGGGGTAGACATGGTCGCTTCCTCGGGTTGGCGTTCAAGTGGAATTCAAGCAGATTCCGCGCAAGGGCTGTCAGAACATGGCGCCGTAGCGTTGCAGCTCCCAGTCGCTGACGTGGCGCGAATACTCGGTCCATTCACGGCGCTTGAGGTCGATGAACTGTTCGGCCAGCGCATCGCCGAGCGCAGCACAGATCACCTCGTCGCGCCGCAGCGCATCGACGGCCTCGCCCAGGCCTTGCGGCAGCAGCGCAATGCCGCGCGCGCGGATGGCGGCCAGCGGCAAGCCGAACAGGTCGTCGGTGCAGGCCGGGCCGGGGTCGAGTTCGCGCGCAACGCCGTCCAGGCCGGCGGCGATCAGTGCCGCGGTGGCGAGGTACGGGTTGGCGCTCGCATCGGGCAGGCGCCACTCGAAGCGGTTGGCCAAGGTGCGCACGAGCGCCGTGCGGTTGTTCGGGCCGTGTGCCACATAGGCGGGCGCCCAGCTGGTGCCCGACAGCGATTCGCCGACCACCAGCCGTTTGTACGAATTGACCGTCGGCGCCGCGATCGCGCACAGCGCGGCCGAGTGCGCCAGCACGCCGGCAATGAAATGGCGTGCCAGCGGCGTCGGGGCTTCCGAACCAGGATCACGCGTGCGGTCATCGAACAGCGAACGCGGCTCCTTGCCGTCTGTGTCCCACAGCGACACGTGAAAGTGCATGCCGCTGCCGGGCTGGTTGGCGAACGGCTTGGGCATCATCGAGAACACCATGCCGTGGCGTTCGGCCAGCACCTGGCCGGCCATCTTGAACAGCATCAGGTGGTCGGCGCTGGTCAGCGCGTCGGCATGGTGGAAGTTCAGCTCGTACTGGCCGTGCGCGTCTTCATGGTCGATCTGGAACACGTCGAGGCCGCAGCCATTCAACCCGTCGGCCAACTGGGCCAGAAATTCACGTTGGCGCGGCAGGCTTTTCAGGTCGTAGGACGGTTTGTCGAGGCGGTCGTGTGCATCGGCCGGCACCAGCCCGTGTTCGCTGTGGCGCAGCAAGAAGAACTCGGGCTCGATGCCGGTGTGCAACACCCAGCCGCGCTCGGCCAACCGCGCCACCTGGCGGCGCAGCACCTGGCGCGGGCAGGCGTCGAAAGGCTCGCCGGCCACGAAGCCGTCGCAGGCAATGCGCGCGTAGCCTGGCATCCACGGCAGCGCACGCGCGGTGCTGGCGGCGCCGCGGCCGTAGTACTCCGAACGCGGCCCCATGCGCGGCAGGCCGGTGCCCCAGATCGACGCACCGGAGAACCCGGCGCCATCGGTCAGCAAGGTGTCGAGGTGGGCAAACGGAATCAGCTTGCCCTTGGCCACGCCGTGCAGGTCGGTGAACTGCGCGATCAGCGTGTGAACGCCCTGGGCGGCGAGGGTCTCCTTCAGGTGCTTCATGCAGATCAGCGCGGTCAGGCCACGGCCGCTTGAGTCGCCGCTCGCATCGACGCCCGCACGATGTCCATCGCCTCGCCGAACACCGTGTCCGGAATCGTCAGCGGGAACAGGAAGCGCACCACGTTGGCGTCGACACCGCAGGTCAGCAGGATCAGGTTGCGTTTGAGCGCCTCGGCCTGCACCTTGCGCGTGAAGTCGGCGTCGGGTACGTCGGTGCCCGGCCGGTTGAACTGCACCGCCACCATCGCGCCCAGGCCGCGGATGTCGGCGATCTGCGGCACCTCGGCGCGCAGGCTGTTCAGCACGGCCTTCAGCTCATCGCCCAGGCGCTGGCCGCGTTCGGGCAGCTTCTCCTCGGCCATCACGTCGATCACCGCGTGCGCCGCGGCAATCGCCAGCGGGTTGCCGGCGTAAGTGCCGCCCAGCCCGCCGGCGGCCGGCGCGTCCATGATCTCGGCCTTGCCGGTCACGGCCGACAAGGGCAGGCCGGCAGCGAGTGACTTGGCGATCGTCATCAGGTCGGGCACGACGCCGAAATGCGCACAAGCGAACATCTTGCCGGTTCGGCCGAAGCCGGTCTGGATCTCGTCGGCGATCAGCACGATGCCGTGTTCGTCGCACAACTCGCGCAGCCACTTCACTGCCTCGGCCTGGATCACAGTGAAGCCACCTTCGCCCTGCACCGGTTCGAAGATGATGGCCGCGACGCGGGTGGGTTCGATGTCAGCCTTGAAGAGGTGGTGTACGGCCTTCTTCACCTCGTCGAGGCTGGCGCAGTGGCATGGGAAAGGCGCGTGGTAGACCTCGGGCGCAAACGGCCCGAAGCCGGCCTTGTAGGGCTGCACCTTGCCGGTCAGCGACACGGCAAAGAGGCTGCGGCCATGGAACGCACCGCTGAAGGCGATCACGCCGGAGCGCCTGGTGTACGAGCGCGCGATCTTGATCGCGTTCTCGATTGCCTCGGCGCCGGTCGAGAACAGCGCGGTCTTCTTGGCGTGGCTGCCCGGCGTCATCGCGTTGAGCTTCTCGGCCAGCGCGATGTAGCCCTCGTAGGGCACCACCTGGTAGCAGGTGTGCGTGAAGCGCTCCAGCTGCGCTTGCAGCGCGGCCACGATCTTGGGGTGGCGGTGGCCGGTGTTCATCACCGCAATGCCGCCGGCAAAGTCGATGAAGCGGCGGCCTTCGACGTCCCACAGCTCCGAATTCTCGGCATGGTCGGCGAAGAAAGTGCCCATCACGCCCACGCCGCGCGGTGTGGCGGCGGCCTTGCGGGCCATCAGTTGTTCGTTTTGGGAGTGGTTCATGGATCTGCTCCTCGTTCAGCTCACAAGTTTCGATGAAGCACCCTCAAGCGGACGCCGCGGAACCGGCTTTGCCGGGCCGCCAGCGGCGCCCCCTTGAGGGGGAGCGGCGAAGCCGCTTCGGGGGTGGGTCAATCAATGCGCAGCCAGGTCGTTTTCAGCTCGGTGTACTTGTCAAACGCATGCAGCGACTTGTCGCGCCCGTTGCCGCTCTGCTTGAAGCCGCCGAAGGGCACGGTGATGTCGTCTTCGTCGTACTGGTTCACGTGCACCGTGCCGGCGCGCAGCGCGCGCGCCACGCGGTGAGCGCGATTGATGTTGTGGCTCCAGACACTGGCCTGCAGGCCGTAGGACGAGTCATTCGCCATCGCCACCGCTTCTTCTTCCGTCTTGAAGCGGATCACGCTCATCACCGGGCCGAAGATCTCTTCGCGCGCGATTTTCATTCGGTTGTCCACCCCTTCGAACACCGTGGGCTCGACGAAGTAGCCGCCTGTCTCGGCACGCACCTGGCTGCCGCCGACGAGCACGCGCGCGCCTTCGTCGCGGCCGGCGGCTATGTAGCCCATCACGGTGCGCAGTTGTGTGTCGTCCACCAGCGCGCCCATCTCGGCCTGGCCGCTCAGCGGGTCGCCGGGCTGGTATTTCGGCGCTTCAGCAGCGACCGTGGCGAGGAACTGATCGGCAATGCTCTCGTGCACGAACACGCGCGACGGCGCGTTGCAACTTTCGCCCTGGTTGAAGAACATGCTGCCGGCCACCGTCTTGGCGGCGCGCGCGATGTCGTCGAAATCGGGGAACACCAGGAAGGCCGACTTGCCGCCGAGCTCGTTGTAGACGCGTTTCAAGTTGCTGCGGCCAGCGTACTCGAGCATCTTGCGGCCGACGCGCGTGCTGCCGGTGAAGCCGACCGCGTCCACATCCATGTGCAGCGCCAGCGCCTCGCCGGCTTCACCGCCGTGGCCGGGCACGACGTTGAACACACCTTCGGGCAAACCGGCTTCCATGGCCAGCTCGGCCAGGCGCAGGGCCGTCAGCGGCGACTTCTCGCTCGGCTTGAGCACCACCGAGTTGCCGGCCGCGAGTGCGGGGCCGAGCTTCCACGCGGCCATGATCATCGGGTAGTTCCAGGGCACCACCGCGCCGATCACGCCCATCGGCTCGCGCGTGATCAGCGCCAGCGCGTTCGGGCCGGTGGGGGCGATCTGATCGTAGACCTTGTCCACGGCCTCGGCGTACCAGGCGATGCAGCGCGCGGCGGCCGGCACGTCCACCGCCAGGCTGTACTGGATGGGCTTGCCCATGTCGAGCGTTTCCAGCAGCGCCAGTTGGTCTTTGGCGGCGAGGATCTTGTCGGCGAACTTCTGCAGCACCTTCTTGCGCGCGGCCGGTGGTTTGCGAGCCCAGCGGCCGTCGTCGAACGCGCGCCGTGCGGACGCGACAGCGGCGTCGATGTCAGCCGCCTGGCCGCGCGCCACCTGGGCGATCGGCTGGCCGTTCAGCGGCGACACACAGGCAAAGGTTTCGCGGCTGGCGCTGTCTTGGCGCTGGCCGGCGATGAACATGCGGCCGTCGGGCTTCAGCGCTGCGGCCGCGGCGTGCCAGTCGATGGTGGGGTGGCTCATGAGGGTTCCCTTCAAAGCGATGATGGCGCAGAGCTTGCGCCTGCGCCACCCGTTTTTCCACGCGTTGGCGGCACGCGGGCCGCCGTCAGAGCGTCAGAAGCTCACGAGCATGGAGGCGCCGAGCATGTGGTTCGACTTGCGGAAGCTGGTGCCGCCGCCGTACTCGAACACCGGCTGACTCGCACGGTCCATGCGGTACTCGGCCTTGAACGTGGTGTTCAGGTTGTACAGGTACTGCGCACCCAATGAAACCGCCAAGCGGTTCGCGCCGATCTCGGGGTCGCCGAGCGAATCGGGCCCGATGCCGTTGCGGCCGTCGGCAAAGGTGTAGCCCAGCAGGCCGCCACCGTTCTTCTTGTTGCGAAGCACGTCTGCGCGAACGATGCCTTCGAGGCGCGGCATCAACTTGTAGGCGACCAGCGCCGACACGCCCATCCACTGGCTGTTGCGCAATTCGCCCGTGGTCGGGTCGGCCGTGATGGCAGCGTTCTTCTGCGTGCCGACGCTGACCTGGCCCTGCACCGTCAGGTCGCCGCGGATGAAGTAGCCGTCGAACTCGAACAGGTGCAGCGCGGTATCGCGCAGGCTGTAGGGCTCGAGCGTGACGGGGTTGCCCACACCATCGTCGGCGCGGAAGTTGGCCGCCTTGCCGTGTACGCCGGCAAAACCGAAGCCCTGGTACTCGCCGCGCGAGTAGTCCACGCGGTAGGCGATCACCGGGGCCTTTTCGCCGGCGGCGCGCTTGGACACATTCATGTTGGCCAGCACGCCCTTCATGATCCACTTGCCGCTGGTCACTTCCAAACCGGCGCCGGTGTAGGCGGTGGGCAGGGTGAAGTCGAACAGCAGGTTGTGCGTGATCAGCTTGTTCAAGGTGGGCTGCAGGTATTCGTAGCCCGACCAGTCGGGAATCTGGCCGGCGATCAGGCGCGTCTGCAGGTCGGTCAGCGGGACCGAGACGCTGGCTTCGTGCACCGGCGAGCGCGAGTCGGCGTCGAACACCGAACCGACACCGCGGTTGGGGGCCAGGGTCAGGCGCCAACGCGTGCCGCCTTCCATCTCTTTCTGGAAGTCGATCATCGCCATGCCGAAGTACGAGTTGTCGTAGTTGTAGCCGTCGTCGCCGACCGAATTGAGGAACTGGAAGCCGGCCCGGCTCTGGGCGCGGTTGTAGATGAAGGTCGGGTCCATCTGGCCGCTGATCTTCAGGCCCTTGTAGCCTTGTGCTTCGAGGTTGTCTTCGATCGACTCGGTCTTCACGCGAATGCGGTTCTGCTCGGCCGCCTGCTCGGGCGTCATGCCCCACTGCTTCTCGGGCGCCTGCTTTTCGGCCGATTTCGCAGCGTCGGCGGCCTTGAGCTTTTCTTCGAGTTGGCCGATGCGGTCTTTCAGCGCCTTCAGCTCATTGGCCAGGTCGGCGGTGGACTGGGCCGTGGCCAGCGACGGAAAGGTCGCGGCAAGCGCGAAGGCCAGGGCGGTGGGTTGCCAGAGTCTCATCGGTATCTCCTCTTGTGGATGTGAAGTGTTTCGATCAGGTACCGACCCGGTTGGCGTCGGCGATTTCGCGGGCACGGTTGCGCTCGGCACGGGCAATGAAGTAACTGGCGGCGATCACGCCGATGGCCACCAGCGCCACCGTCACCGCGGCGACTGCGTTGACGCTCGGGTTCAGGCCCAGCCGGGCGCGCGAGAAGATGACCAGCGGCATCGTCGTCGAGCCGGGGCCGGACAGGAAGGCCGACAGCACCACGTCGTCGAGCGACAGGGTGAAGGTGAGCAGCCAGGCCGACAGCAGCGCCTGCGAGATCATCGGCAAGGTGACCAGGGTGAACACCTGCCAGGGTCGCGCGCCCAGGTCCATCGCGGCTTCTTCGAGCTGCGGGTTCAGGTCTTGCAGCCGGGCCTGCACCACCACGGTGGCATAGGCCATGCCCAGCAGCAGGTGGCCCATCCAGATCGTCAGCACGCCGCGCTCGGGGAAGCCCAGCGCGCGCTGGATCGAGACCAACATCAGCAGCAGCGACAGCCCGACGATCACCTCGGGCATCACCAGCGGTGCGTTGACCATGCCGCTGAACAGGGTGCGGCCGGTGAAGCGCTTGTACTTGACGAGCGCAAACGCGGCCAAGGTGCCCAGCACCACCGAGCCGCAGGCGGTGAAGAAGGCGATCTTCAGCGACAGCCACAGCGCGCCGAGCATCTCGCCGTCGTTGGCCAGGGCGGTGTACCACTTGAACGTGAAGCCGCGCCACACGTTGGGCACCGGCGAGTCGTTGAACGAGTAGATGACGAGCGCGACGATGGGCAGGTACAGGAACGCATAACCGAAGGTCAGCCAACCACGCCCGAAGTAGCGACCCAGATTCATGTGCGCTTCTCCGTCGCTTCGGCCTGGTATTTGTTGAAGATCGCCAGCGGCACGATGATCAGCAGCACCATCACCACCGCCACGGTCGAGGCCATCGGCCAGTCGTTGTTGCTGAAGAACTCGTCCCACAGCACGCGGCCGATCATCAGCGTCTGCGGGCCGCCCAGCAGTTCAGGGATCACGAATTCACCGACGCAGGGGATGAACACCAGCATCGAGCCGGCGATGATGCCGGCCTTGGACAGCGGCACGGTGACCTTCCAGAACGCCACCCACGGCGTGGCGCCCAGGTCTTGGGCGGCTTCGAGCAGGCGCAGGTCCATCTTGGCCAGGTTCGAGAACAGCGGCAGGATCATGAAGGGCAGGTAGGTGTAGGTCATGCCCAGCACCAGCGAGAACGGCGTGTTCATCAACTGGCCCGGCGCCGGGATCAGCCCGCCCGCGGCGAGCAGGTGGTCCAGCCCGGTCGCGCTGATGAAGTTGGCGGCCCAGCCGTTTTCGCTCAACAGCCCCTTCCACGCATAGACGCGCAGCAGGAACGAGGTCCAGAACGGCAGCATCACCAGCATCAGCAGGGCCGGCTGCACGGCGGCCTTGGCACGCGCCATGAAGTAGGCGAACGGGTAGCCGATGAAGAGGCACAGCGCCGTGGTGACCGCGGCGTACTTCAGGCTCGACAGGTAGGTCTTGACGTAGAGGTCGTCTTCGCTGAGGAAGACGTAGTTGCTCAGCTTCAGGCTCAGCGCGAGCACGCCTTCCTTGAAGGTCAGAACGTCCTTGAAGGTCACGTTCTCCATTTCCGACACGCTGATCTTCAACACGATCAGGAACGGGAACATGAAGAACAGCAGCAGCCAGAAGTACGGGATGCCGATCACGGCCGAGCGGCCGCGCAGCATCGAGCCGACTCGCCTGATCCAGTTCATGCCGTCAGCACCACGTGGGCCGACGGCGACCAACTCGCCCACGCGGCGTCGCCCCAGGTGAGCTGGTTGTCGCGGTGGCGCTCGGTGTTGCTCTGGCTCACCTTGAGCACTTGCCCGCTGGGCAGCGCCAGGTGGTAAACGGTGAAGCTGCCGAAGTAGGAAAGATCCTTCACCGTGCCCTTGACTCTGTTGAAGCCGCCATCGGGCTCGCCATCGGCCGGTGGCTGAATGTCGCGGCCGAGCTGGATCTTCTCGGGCCGCAGCGCGACGGTGACATTCATGCCCTCGGTGCCGGTGATGCCGTGGCCGACGTAGTGTTTGCAGTCGGCACACTCGATCAGCACATGGTCGGGGTGGTCGTCGGTCAGCGTGCCGTCCATCAGGTTCACGTTGCCGATGAAGTCGGCCACGAAACGCGTGGACGGCGTTTCGTAGATGTCGGCCGGCGCGCCCACCTGCAGGAAGCGGCCTTCGCTCATGATCGCGATGCGCGAGGCCATCGTCATCGCCTCTTCCTGGTCGTGCGTGACCAACACGCCGGTGCCGCCGACTTTATCGATGGTGTTTACGAGTTAGATCTGGGTCTCCTCGCGCAGTTTCTTGTCCAGCGCCCCCAGCGGCTCATCGAGCAGCAGCATTTGCGGCTGCTTGGCCAGGCTGCGCGCCAAGGCCACGCGCTGCTGCTGGCCGCCCGAGAGTTGGTGCGGTTTGCGCTTGGCGTACTTGCCCAGCTGCACCAGTTTCAACGTGGCTTCGACACGCTGGCTGACCTCATCGCTCGACTGGCCCTCGCGGCGCAGGCCGAACGCGATGTTGTCCCACACCGTGAGGTGGGGGAACAGCGCGTAGCTCTGGAACATCATGTTCATCGGACGCTGGTAGGGCGGCAGGCCCGCCAGGTCCTTGCCGTCAAGGATGATCTTTCCTGACGTCGGCGTCTCGAACCCCGCCAGCATGCGCAACAGAGTGCTCTTGCCGCAGCCCGAAGAACCGAGCAGGGCGAAGATCTCGCCC
>JANOQS010000337.1:0-12942 GCA_031414975.1 Methylibium sp.
TTGGCGCGCGCGCTGCGGTCGAGGATCGAGAACAGCCAGATGCCGACAAAACCGATCGTCATCGAGAACAGTGCCGGCGAGGTGTACGGGAACAGCGCCGAGCCCTTGGGGTTGCCCAACGTGGCTTCCCACACCGAGGGCGACACCACCGTGAGCGCCACCGACGAGATCAGCCCCAGGAAGCCGCCGATCACCGCACCCTTGGTGGTGCAGTCCTTCCACAGCACGCTCATGAACAACACCGGGAAGTTGGCCGACGCGGCGATCGCGAACGCCAGCGACACCATGAACGCGATGTTCTGCTTCTCGAACACGATGCCCAGCAGCACCGCGAGCACGCCCAGCGCCACCGTCGTCAAGCGCGAGACCTTGAGCTCGGCCGCGCTGTCGGCCTTGCCCTTCTTGATGACCGTGGCGTACAGGTCGTGCGACACCGCCGAGGCGCCCGACAAGGTCAGCCCCGCCACCACCGCGAGGATGGTCGCGAACGCCACCGCCGAGATGAAGCCGAGGAACACGTTGCCGCCGACCGCGTTGGCGAGGTGGATGGCCGCCATGTTGCCGCCGCCCAGCAGGCCGCCCTTGGCGTCGAGGAACTGCGGGTTGGTCAGCACGAAGGTGATGGCGCCGAAGCCGATGATGAAGGTCAGCAGGTAGAAGTAGCCGATCCAGCCGGTCGCCCACATCACGCTCTTGCGCGCTTCCTTGGCGCTGGGCACGGTGAAGAAGCGCATCAGGATGTGCGGCAGCCCGGCGGTGCCGAACATCAGCGCCATGCCGAAGCTGATGGCCGAGATCGGGTCTTTGACGAAATTGCCCGGGCCCATGATCGACTGGCCGATCTTGGCAGCGGCGTCGGCGATCTTGCCGTCCTTCAGTGCCAGGTCGGTCTTGATCTTCACCGCTTCGGCAAACATCGCCTCGGGGCTGAAGCCGAAGTGCCACAGCACCGACAGCGCCATGAACGAGGCCCCGCCCAGCAGCAGGCAGGCCTTGATGATCTGCACCCAGGTGGTGGCCGTCATGCCGCCGAACAGCACGTACACCATCATCAGCGAGCCGACGATCACGACCGCGATCCAGTACTCCAGCCCGAACAGCAGCTTGATGAGCTGGCCCGCGCCGACCATCTGCGCGATCAGGTAGAACGCCACGACCACGAGCGTGCCCGAGGCCGCGAAGATGCGGATCGGCTTCTGCTCGAAGCGGAACGCCGCCACGTCGGCAAAGGTGAACTTGCCCAGGTTGCGCAGCCGTTCGGCCATCAGGAAGGTGATGACGGGCCAGCCGACGAGGAAGCCGATGGAGTAGATCAGCCCGTCGAAGCCGCTGGCCATCACCGCCGCCGAGATGCCCAGGAAGGACGCCGCCGACATGTAGTCGCCCGCGATCGCCAGGCCGTTCTGGAAGCCGGTGATGCCGCCGCCGGCGGTGTAGAAGTCGGCTGCCGACTTGGTCTTGGAAGCAGCCCACTTGGTGATGAACAAGGTGGCCACGACGAACGCGCCGAACATGCCGATGGCAGTCCAGTTGGTCGCCTGCTTGGCGGCCTGGCCCAGGTCGGCGCCAGCGGCATAGACGACCGCGGACACGCCGAACAGTGCCAGCAGCGTGAGCAGGCGGCGGCTGTGGTCGTTGATGCCGAACAGGGCGCGGCTCATTTCAGCACCGCCTTGGCGACGGCATCGGACAGATCATCGAACTCGCCGTTGGCGCGGTTCACGTAGTAGGCCGTGATCACGACGGTGAACACGATCACGCCGAAGCCGATCGGAATGCCCATCGTCATCACGCCGTCGCCCAGGCGTTGCGACAGGAACTCCTTGTTGAAGGCCACCAGCAGGATGAAGCCGTAATACACGACCATCATCGCCAGCGTGAGCCACCAGCCGAAGCGGGTGCGCTTGGCTTTGAGCTCCTGGTACTTGGGGTGCGCGGCAATGCGCTGCACGAGTTGAGTGTCCATGGCTTGTCTCCTTGTTGTGCCAACCGTCAGAACGCGAATCATGAGCTTGGCGACTGACCACGCTCTGACGCGAAACCAACAGGGGCTGACGCTACGCTTATCGTCAACTGACAAGCCGGCCGATGCATCGGCCAGGCGCAGCCGCGTTGATCTGCGTCAAGCAGGGCCGGGAACCCGGGAACTCAAGCGAAGCTCAGCGCGTGATGCCGGCCCGCGGCGCACCGGCCTGCTGCCACGCCGGGCCGTCGAACCAGGCCTCGCCGCGCAGGCAGGCGGCCAGCATCTCGAGCGAGTCGATGCCCCAGAACAGGCGGCCGTCGACCTCGATCGTGGGCACACCGAACAGGCCCATCGCAACGGCATCGTCGGTGGCCGACTTCAGCGCCTGTTTCACGGCCGCGCCGGTCGGGTCGCCCGCCGGTGCCAGGGCCTGGGTCAGCGCGGCCAGGCGAGCCGGGTGATTGGCGTCATGCCCGCCGTGCCACACATGGCGCAGGACGCGCTCGCACGCATGCCGGTTGGGGGCCATACCGTCGTCGGCACAGGCCAGCAGCAGGCGCAGCAGGGCAAGCGGGTTGAACGGGTGCTGCGCCGGGGTCTGCAGTTCGATGCCGTGGCGGTGCGCCAGCCAGTGCACGTGGCGGAAGGTCCAGGCGCGTTTGGGTTCGATCTCGGCCGGGCCCTTCTGGCCCCAGTGATTCAGCATGCCGGCAAACAGCACCGGCCGGTAGCGCACGCTGTAAGACAGGCCTTCGAGCGCCTGCGGCAAGCGTTCGAAGGCCAGGTAGGCAAACGGCGAAACGGGATCGAACCAGAAGGTGAGCTGCTTCATTCGGGGGCCTTGGCCGGATCGGGCTGCGCGCCGAGTTCGAATTGCCGCCGGCGCTGCGGCAACAGCTTCCACACGGCGCGCTTGGCGCGGTCGTCCATTGCGGACCATTCGGCGATCTCGTCGAGCGTGCGCAGGCAGCCTTCACACCAGCCGCTGGGCTCGTGCATGCGGCACACGCTGATGCAGGGGCTGGGGCTGGGCGTGGTCACGTCGAAGGCGTCACGTCACACACCGGCGCGCCGGTCAGGGCCACCAGGTCGGCCGGGCGCAGCCGGAACACGCCATTGGGGTGGCCGGCGGCGGCCCAGATCTCGTCGAAACGGAACAGCTCGCGGTCGATCAAGGTGACCGCCGCGCTCGCATGCGCGAGCGGCGCCACGCCCCCGATCGTGAAGCCGGTCTTGGCCTTCACGAACCCGGCATCGGCGCGGCCGATGGCGCCGGTCTGTGCGGCCACCTTCTTCTCGTCCACGCGCCGGTCGCCCGAGGTGACGACCAGCACCGCCACGTCGTCACTCTTGCGCTTGAAGATCACGCTCTTGGCGATCTGGCCGACCTGCACGCCCAGCGCATCGGCTGCTTCCTGCGAGGTGCGGGCCGCGACCGTGAGCCACAGCGGCGCGTGGGCGTGGCCGGCCTGTGCAAGCGCCTGCGAGACGCGTTGAAAACCCTCTGGCCGGGCTTCTTTCTCGTCGATCATGCCGCCACCTTTTCGCGCTTCGTCAGCAGCGCCTTGCCGGCGCGCGACACCGGCGGGCGGCCAAGCACGCCGGAGATGAACGCGCCGGCATCGACCAATCGGTCCAGGTCGATGCCGGTTTCGATGCCCATGCCGCGCAGCATGAACAGCACGTCTTCGGTGGCCACGTTGCCGGTCGCGCCTTTGGCGTACGGGCAACCGCCGAGGCCGGCAACGCTGGTGTCGAAGGTGTGCACGCCGAGTTCCAGGCAGGCCAGGATGTTGGCCAGCGCCTGGCCGTAGGTGTCGTGGAAATGGCCGCTCACTTCGGCCAGCGGGTAGTGCTTCAGCGCCCGCTCCAGCGCGGCCCGCGCGCGTTTGGGCGTGCCCACGCCGATGGTGTCGGCCACGCCGCAGTGGTCGACGCCGATCTGCTTCATCAGGCGCACCACGCGCTCGACCTCGTCCAGGCTCACCTCGCCCTGGTAGGGACAACCGAGCGCACACGAGATGGCGCTGCGCACCTTGATGCCGTGCGCGTGCGCGGCCGTGACGACCGGCGCAAAACGCTCGATCGATTCTTCGATCGAACAATTGATGTTGCGCTGGCTGAACGCTTCGCTCGCGGCTCCGAAGACGACGATCTCGTCGGGCTGACTCGCCAGCGCCGCCTCCAGCCCTTTCATGTTGGGCGTGAGCACCGAATAACGAACCCCGGGCTGGCGCTGAATGCCGGCCATCACGGCGGCGTTGTCGGCCATCTGGGGCACCCACTTGGGGCTGACGAAGCTGGTGACCTCGATCTCGCGCAGCCCGGCCGCCTGCAGCCGGTGCACCAACTCCACCTTGTGGGCCGTGTCCACGGGCTGCTTTTCGTTCTGCAGGCCGTCGCGCGGGCCGACGTCGACGAGGGTGACTTGAGTCGGGATCATCGTGTTACCTCTTGCATAAGACCCCCTATTTTGAACCCGTGACTTTTTCACGCTGGCCCTGCCCTCCCTCGACCACCCCCGCATCTCGGGGATGGGACGGCACTTGGCGTCACACGACGATCGAATCGCCGAGATGACACCAAGAACGAGACGAAGGACGTCCATGGACCCGACTTACCGGCTGCGTACCGCCACCCGACTTCACTTTCTGCTGCTGCGCCGTTATGGCCAGGACATCGAAGTCAGCCACCTGCTCAAGAGCCGCGCCCGCAACCATGACGGATTGTGGCTCTGCAGGGCCACCGGTGACGCCGAGCTGATCGCGCTGGCCCGCCTGCTGGCCCACGCCAACCACCTGCACGCCAAGGAAGAGACGCGCCTGCGCGAAGAAGCGTTGATGAGTGCCGTCGCTGGTGCGGCAGGCGGCGCCGCCGCGAACGAGATGCCCTGGAGCTTCGACACCTCGGGCTTCGGCCTGACCCACCCACTGCACCTGCCCGAAGAACCGAACGAGATGCCGCGCGCGGCACGCCGCTTCAATCCGCTGCGCTGGTTCAAGGGCAGTGCGCAGCGCGGGGGAGCCTGAGCAGGCGCCCCTCGACCCGGTCAGACCGCGGCCAGGCGCAGCAACTCGCCGCCTTCGCTCACCTGGTCTCCCACCGCGTAGAGCAATTCTTCGACGGTACCGTCGCGCGGCGCGGCGATGGTGTGCTCCATCTTCATCGCCTCCATCACCGCCAGTGGCTGGCCCAGCTTCACGGCCTGGCCCACCTTGGCCAGGAAGGCCACCACCTTGCCCGGCATCGGCGCCGTCAGCCGGCCACCTTCGGCCGCGCCTTCGCCGGCATGGGCGATCGGGTCGATCTGGTCGACCACCGCCGCACCTTCGGGCGCGAAGACGCTGATGCGCTCGCCGGTGGCATACACCGTGAGCGACCAGCGGCGCTCGCCGACCGTCACGTCGTGAAGGTCGCCACCCCGTGAGCTTGCGCTGAACGGCCAGCGCTGCGCGCCCAGCACCAGCTCCTGCGCGCCGCCGTGCGTACGCACCAGGTTCGCGATGTGGTGCGTGCCTTGCACCTGCAGGTCGAAGCGCCGCGTCGCCGCGCCGTGCAGGCGCCAGCCGTCGCGGCGCGACCAGGGGTCGGCGCCTTCGAGTGCGCGCTCGGCCGCCAGCGCATGCGCCACCACGCCGGCCGCGGCCACTTCGAGCGGCAGCGGGGCGGCGTCGAACAGCAGCGCGCGCTCGCGTTCGATCAGCGCGGTGTCGAGGTCGGCGTTCGCGAACGATGGGCTGGCCACCACGCGGCGCAGGAAGGCCACGTTGGTGTGCAGGCCGACGATGTGGGTCTGCGCCAGCGCTGCGTCGAGCCGCGCCAGCGCCTGCTCGCGGTCTTGGCCCCAGACGATCAGCTTGGCGAGCATGGAGTCGTAGTAGGGCGACACGACATCGCCCTCGCGCACCCCGGCGTCGAAGCGCACCGGTGCGCTTGGCGCACCCGCGGCCGCCGCACGCTCGAAGCTCACGGCGGCCGGCGTGCGATACACGTTCAAGCTGCCGGTGGCGGGCAGGAATTGCGCGTCGGGGTTCTCGGCGCAGATGCGCGCCTCGATCGCGTGGCCGTGCATGCGCAGGTCTTCCTGCTTCAACGGCAGCGCTTCGCCCGAGGCCACGCGCAATTGCCACTCCACCAGGTCCAGGCCGGTGATCGCTTCGGTGACCGGGTGCTCGACCTGCAGCCTTGTGTTCATCTCCATGAAGTAGAAGCGCAGGTCGCCAGCCTCGGTAGGTTCGGCGATGAACTCCACCGTGCCGGCGCCGACGTAAGCCACCGCCTTGGCCGCTGCCACCGCCGCCGCGCCCATCTCACGCCGGCGTGCTTCGCTCATGCCGGGTGCGGGCGCTTCTTCGAGCACTTTCTGGTGGCGCCGCTGCACCGAACAGTCGCGCTCGAACAGGTAGACGCAGTTGCCGAACGAATCGCCGAACACCTGGATCTCGATGTGGCGCGGGCGCGTGACGTAACGTTCGATCAGCACCGCGTCGTCGCCGAAGCTGTTGATCGCCTCGCGCTTGCACGAGGCGAGCGCGGCAGCGAATTCTTCTGACTTCGCCACCGCCCGCATGCCCTTGCCACCACCGCCGGCGCTGGCCTTGATGAGCACCGGGTAACCGATCGAATCGGCCTCGCGCTGGAGCAGCGCCGGGTCCTGGTCGGCGCCGTGGTAACCGGGCACCAGCGGCACACCGGCCCGGCCCATCAACTGTTTCGATTCGGCCTTCAGCCCCATCGCCTTGATGGCCGACGGCGGTGGGCCGATGAACACCAGGCCGGCATCGGCACACGCCTGCGCGAAGTCTTCGTTCTCGCTCAGGAAGCCGTAACCCGGGTGCACCGCCTGCGCGCCGGTGGCCAGCGCGGCGGCAATGATGCGGTCACCGCGCAAGTAACTTTCCTTCGGTGCGGAAGGGCCGATGTGCACCGCCTCGTCGCAGGCGAGCACGTGCTTGGCGTTGGCGTCGGCGTCGGAGTAGACGGCCACGGTGCGCACGCCGAGCTTGCGCGCGGTGGCGGCCACCCGGCAGGCGATCTCGCCGCGATTGGCGATCAGGATCTTCTTGAACATTGGAGCCTCACGAGAAAGAAGACCGCCTCACCGCAGAGCCACTGAGGACACGGAGGGCCGCAGAGGAAGAAGGAGCCCTCTGTGCGCTCTCTGCGGCCCTCTGTGTCCTTTGCGCCTCTGCGGTGAAGGAATTGGCGTTCATGTGGAAGGCTGACCGGCCGCAAACCAACCCGAGAAGCGGCTTGCCAACTGGCGCAGAAATCGTCCGAACACCCAGATCAGCGCCACCATCACGACCAGCGCCACGCCCAGCGCCGCGAAGAACACATACGGGTGCTCCCACGACAACCACAGACTCGCCGGCACCACGCTGTCGCCCAGCAAGGACAGGCCGATGTTGGAGAACGGCTCGGGCGAGGTGTTGGCCGCCGCGCGCGTGGTGGCCTTGGCCACGTGGCTGGTAGCAGCCAGCGTGCCGCCGATCAGCGCCGCGGCCATGGCCCAGGAAGACTGGTCGGCGCCGAACACGCTGGCTGCGAGCGCGGCGCCGGCCGGAATGCGCACCAGCGTGTGCACCATGTCCCAGAGCGAGTCGAGACCCGGGATCTTGTCGGCGAAGAACTCGACGAACAGCATGAAGCCGCTCGCACCGAGCATCACCGGCGACTGCAAGAGGTGCAGCCCGCTCGGCAACGGGACCCAGCCGAGGTAACCCGCGATGCCGGTGCAGAACAGCACCGCGTACAGCCGCAGGCCACTGGCCCAGCCGAGCGCCGCGGCGACGGCCAGTAGTTGGGGGGTGTCCAGGTTCAAGTCCGTCATGTCTGCCTCCGCATCGGTTCAATGCTGCACCCTGCCGCTTTGCCTCTCAAGCGCTCAACCGGCGGGTGAGCCGGGCAGCCACGCCGGTGTGCGTTTGTTCAGGAAACTCTGAACGCCTTCCTTGCCCTCGGCGCTGGCGCGGATGTCGGCAATGCGCCGCGCGGTCTCTTCACGCAGCGCGGGGGTGAGCGGTTGACCGGCGACGTCTTGCACCAGTGCCTTGCAGGCGCGCGTGGCCATCGGGCCGTTGGCCACCAGTGCGGCGACGAGCTCGTCGACTTTGGCATCGAGTGCGTCCGCGGCGCAGACCTCGTGCACGAGTCCCAGCGCGTGTGCCTGCGCTGCGCCGAAGCGCTCGGCGGTGGTGAAGTAGCGTCGCGAGGCCTGTTCGCCCAAGGCGCGGATGACGTAGGGACTGATCGTGGCCGGCAGCAGCCCCAGACGCGCTTCGCTGAGGCAGAACTGCACGCCTTCGGCCGCCACGAGCACGTCGCACACCGCCGCCAGGCCGACGCCGCCGGCATAACAGTCGCCATGCACGCGCCCCACCACCGGCACCGGGCAGCGGTAGATCGTCCACAGCATGTGCGCCAGCGCCTGCGCGTCGGCGCGGTTCTGGTCCCAGGTGTAGTCGGCCATCGCGCGCATCCAGCCCAGGTCGGCACCGGCGCAGAAGGCCTTGCCGTGGCCGCCCAGCACGATGGCGCGCAACTCCGTGTCTTGCGACAACTCGGCGAACACGCCGGTCAGTTCGGCGATGGCCGCTTCATTGAACGCGTTGCGCACGTCCGGCCGATTCAGGAACACGCGCGCGACGTGCGCGGAGGGGCGGGTCAGTTCGATGAGCGAGGTGGTCATGACGGGCGCCTTTCGGCTTGCAGCATCCGCACCAGGTCGATCTCGGGGCACGGGTGGCCCATCATCGTGATCGCCGCGCTGATCTGGCCGCGGTGGTGGGTGGCGTGGTTGAACACATGGGCCAGTGTCGCGGCAAACGGCAGCGACATCGCAATACCCTGGGTGGTGGTGTAGTCGAACCGGACTTCGAAGCGCGCGCTGTCGCAGCCCGCGATGAACGGCAGCCAGGCTTGCGCGCCCTTTGTCAGCCGGTCGCGCAGCCGCTCCCGATCGGGCTCGACTTCGGCATTCAACGCGACCCAGGGCGACTCTTGCGCGGCGAAGCGCCGAAACCACAACAGGTGCTCGCCGACCAGCAGGTGGTTCAGCGTGCCGTGCACGCTCTTGAAGAACAGGCCGGCGTCGCGCCGGTAGTCGGCTTCGGGCAACGCGTCAACGTGCTCGAACAGCTTGCGCGTGGCCCAGACGTTGTAGCGCGCCAGCGTGGCCAGGTGGTCGCGCAGCGGTGAGTCGTTTGCTGGAACTTCATCGAATCGCTCGTAGGCACCGATCGCCTCGGCGGTGCGCCACGCCGGCGCTGCCTCGACGGTGGACCAGTACTCGTCCACCTGCGCAATGCGGCTGCCCTCGAATCTGAACAGCGAGTTGGCGATGAAGCACCGGGGCGGATGCCTCACTTCGGCGATCGAATGCACGCGCCCGTCCTGCAGCGCATTCAGCGCCAGCACCTGCAGGCTCCAGCCTTCGGGGTAGATCGCGTTGACCCGGATGATGGCGTCAGCGTCCAGCAGTCGTTCGCGCGAGGTGTGCCAGGTCATCGTCGCGGCGTCAGTGAAGAGGCGCCGTGCGCCGGCCCAGTCGCGGGCCTCAAAGGCCGCCCACAGCGAGGCCACGATGGCGAGGCGAGTGTCGGTTTCCATGGTGTGGCAGCGTCAGTATCGCTTGGCGACTTCATCGAGCATCACCTCGGTGGCACCGCCGCCGATGGCCAGCACGCGCGCATCGCGCCACAGCCGTTCGATCGGCATGCCGCGCATGTAGCCCATGCCGCCGTGGAACTGCTGGCAACCTTGCACAACCTCGTTGACGAGCTCGCCGGTCAGCGCCTTCAGCATCGACACTTCCTGCACCACGTCGTGCCCCTGCGTCACGCGCCAGGCGCAGTGGTACATGAACTGACGGGCCGCGCGGGTCTTGGCGTCGAGCATCGCGATGCGCTGGCGCACCGCCTGCTTGTCGAACAGGCTGGAGCCGAAGGCCTGGCGGTCGCGCACATGCGCCAGGGTGAGCCGCAAGGCCTGCGTGGCGTGGCCCACTGCCATCGCCGCCAATGCGATGCGCTCGGTCTGGAAATTCTTCATCACCGAGTAGAAGCCGCGGTTCTCAACGCCCAACAGGTGGTCGGCCGGGATGCGGCAGTTGTCGAACACCAGCTCGGCCGTGTCGGACGACAACCAGCCGCCCTTGTGCAGCGAACGCCCGACCGTGAAGCCGGGCGTGCCCTTCTCGACGATGAACATCGACATCGCGTGGCGCGCCGAGCCGGTCTTGGCGGCAATGAAGTACAGATCGCCGTGCACACCGTTGGTGATGAACAGCTTGGTGCCGTTGAGCACCCAGTGGTCGCCGTCCCGCCGTGCGGTGGTGCGCATTCCCGCTACGTCGGAGCCCGCGCCAGGCTCGGTGATGCCCACCGCGGTGATCGTGCGGCCCGAGGTCACACCCGGCATGTACTTCGACTTCTGCGCCGCCGTGCCGGCATGGTGCAGGTGCGGACTGGCCATGTCGGTGTGGACCAGCACGGTGATGATGAAGCCGCCGAAGGTCGATTGCGACAGCGCCTCGGCAAACACCAGATTCGTCAGCGCGTCGGCCTCGGCACCGCCGTGTTCGCTGGCATACATCAAGCCGAGCAGGCCGGCGTCGCCCATCTTACGCAGCACCTCGCGCGGCGTGAACCCGGCCTCTTCCCACGCCAGCGCATGCGGCTCGACCTCGCGCGCGATGAAGCGCGCGATCTGCTCGCGCAGCAGTTCGTGTTCGGGCGTGAGGTAGATGCTGCTGTCCATCACCGACCTTCAATGCCTCCAGCTGCGCAGCCCGCGCCGCTCTTCGAACGCCTGGAAGTCGCGGTCGCGATGCAAGAGCGCGTAGTCGTTCTCTATGCAAAACGCCGCCACCAGCACATCGATGCCATTGCGCACGGTCACGCCCTGGGCGCGAAGGCTGCGGTAGTGCTGTGCCGCGACCAGCGCGAGGCCCGCGCCACCAGCGCTCTCGATGTGCAGGCTTTCCATCAGGCGACGGGCGTTGCGGTGATCGTGCTCATGCCGAAAGCCGCGCAGCACTTCGAACAACACGAGGTCGGGCACGACGATGCGGACCTCGCCGCGATCGAGCATCTGGTCGAGCAACTCGACGGCTGGGTGCGAGACGTCGTTGAAGAAGTCGATCCACACACTCGAGTCAACGACCAACACGGCGCTTGCTCTTGTAGGGCTTGGGTTCCGGCTCGTGCACCTCAAGCGCTGGCGCCGGTTGGGTCCAGTCGATGCTCTCGTCGCCCTCCCACTTGAGCTTGCCACGCCACTTGAGGATTTCCCGATAGGCCGCTTGTCGTGCGAGCAACTTCAAACCGGCCTCGACGGCGTCCTTCTTGGTCTTGAACGGGCCGGCCTTCATGGCCTGGGCCATCAAGTCTTCGTCAATGACAATATTTGTGCGCATGATGTGTATGAACTTTTGAATTACTGCACATCGTACATCACATCCTGAAAATCCCGAACTTCGCCTCCGGAATCGGCGCGTTCAAGCTGGCCGATATCGCCAACGCCAGCACGCGCCGCGTGTCGGCCGGGGCAATCACGCCGTCGTCCCACAGCCGCGCGCTGGCGTAGTACGGGTGGGCCTGGTGCTCGAACTGGTCGAGGATCGGCTGCTTGAACGCCTTCTCTTCGTCGCCGCTCCAGGCCCCGCCCTTGGCCTCGATGCCGTCGCGCTTGACCGTCGCCAGCACGCTGGCGGCCTGCTCGCCGCCCATCACCGAGATGCGCGCGTTCGGCCACATCCACAAGAAGCGCGGCGAATAGGCGCGCCCGCACATGCCGTAGTTGCCGGCGCCGAAGCTGCCGCCGATGATCACGGTGAACTTGGGCACCTGCGCGGTGGACACCGCCGTGACCATCTTCGCGCCGTGCTTGGCAATGCCCTCGGCTTCGTATTTCTTGCCCACCATGAAGCCGGTGATGTTCTGCAGGAACACCAGCGGCACCTTGCGCTGGCAGCACAGTTCGATGAAGTGCGCGCCTTTCATGGCACTCTCGGAAAACAGCACGCCGTTGTTGGCGACGATGCCCACCGGCATGCCCTCGATGTGCGCAAAGCCGGTGACGAGCGTGGTGCCGTAGCGCGCCTTGAACTCGTCGAACTCTGACGCATCCACGATGCGGGCGATGATCTCGTGCACGTCATAAGGCTTGCGCGTGTCGACCGGGATCACGCCGTCGAGTTCGGCCACATCGAACAGCGGCGCGCGCGCCTCAATGCAGCGCATGGCCGGCTCCTTGCGCCAGTTCAGGTTCGCCACCGACGCACGCGCGATGGCCAGCGCATGCGTGTCGTTCTGCGCCAGGTGGTCGGCCACGCCACTCAGGCGCGTATGCACGTCGCCACCGCCCAGGTCTTCGGCGCTGACGATCTCTCCGATCGCCGCCTTCACCAGCGGCGGGCCGGCCAGGAAGATCGTGCCCTGGTTCTTCACGATGATCGACTCATCGCTCATCGCCGGCATGTAGGCACCGCCTGCGGTGCACGAGCCCATCACCACCGCGATCTGCGGGATGCCCAGCGCGCTCATGTTGGCCTGGTTGAAGAAGATGCGGCCGAAGTGCTCGCGGTCGGGGAACACCTCGTCCTGGTTCGGCAGGTTGGCGCCGCCGCTGTCCACCAGGTAGATGCACGGCAGGCGGTTCTGCTGCGCAATCTCTTGTGCGCGCAGGTGCTTTTTCACCGTCATCGGGAAGTAGGTGCCGCCTTTGACGGTGGCGTCGTTGCACAAGATCAGGCAATCCACCCCGCTCACGCGGCCGATGCCGGCGATCAACCCCGCGCCCGGCGCGGCGTCGGTGCCACCGCGCTCCTTGTACATGTCGAGCGCGGCCAAGGGAGCGATCTCGAGGAACGGCGTGTCAGGGTCGAGCAGCATCTCCACCCTGTCCCGCGGCAGCAGCTTGCCGCGCGCCAGGTGTTTGGCGCGCGCTGCTTCGCCGCCGCCCAGCGCGATCTG
>JANOQS010000338.1:0-19979 GCA_031414975.1 Methylibium sp.
AGGAGCGTGGGCGGCAGAAGGTCGTCGGCTGCAACGCGCGAGAAACCGGCACCGCCGGTATCACCTCCTGCGCCCAGGGGGAAGACCCTGGGCTTGTCGGCGCTCCCCCGCGGCACTCGGTTTTCGCACGTTTCGCTTCGACGCTTTCTGCCGCCCACGCTCCTAGTTCACACGTCCCTTGCCAGCCGCAACCCGCTGAATTGCCACTGCGCGTCGGGCGGGAAGAAGTTGCGGTAGCTGGCGCGCACGTGCCCGGCCGGCGTGGCGCAGGAGCCGCCGCGCAGCACGAACTGGTTGCACATGAACTTGCCGTTGTATTCGCCCACCGCGCCGGGCAAGGGCCGGTAGCCGGGGTAGGGGTTGTAGTTCGACTGGGTCCATTCCCACACGTCACCGAACATCTGCACCGGTTCGCCTTGTGCGGCGTCGGGTTGCGGCAGCGGGTGGAAAGCACCGACCTGGGCAAAGTTGTTGCGCGGGTTGTTGTGCGCCGTGGGGCCCAGGCGGCGCGCCGCATGTTCCCATTCGACTTCGGTGGGCAGGCGCGCGCCGGCCCAGCGCGCGCAGGCCTCGGCTTCGAAGAAGCTCAGGTGGCACACCGGCGTGTGGGGGTCGATCTCGACCAGGCCCTGCAAGGTGTGGTTCAGCCACACGCCGTCGCGTTGGCGCCAGTACAGGGGCGCTTGTCGTTGACCGGCGCGCACCCAGTCCCAACCCATGGCCAACCACAACTCGGGCCGCGCGTAGCCGCCGTCGTCCATGAAGGCCAGGTACTCGCCGTACGACACCGGCCGCGAGGCGAGCTCGAACGGCGCGGTGTAGGTGGTGTGGCGCGGCGTCTCGTTGTCGAAGCAGAACGTGCCGTGGTGTTCGCCGCCTTGTCCGACCTTGAAGCCGTGTTCGATCATCCCGGCCGGGTAGGCAAACCACTGCAGCGGCTGCGGCTGCACCTGGGCCATCGGCCAGCGGCGTGCGTAGGCGGCGTGGCCGGGATTGAAGCTGAGTGCGTGCTTGATGTCGGTGAGCAGCAGTTCCTGGTGCTGCTGCTCGTGGTGCAAGCCCAAGGTGATCAGCTCCGCCAGCGCTTTGCCTTTGGGGTGCGCCGCCAGCACGGCCTGCACCCGCTCGTCCACCTGCGCGCGGTAGCGCGTCACCTCGTCCAAGGTCGGCCGGCTGATCAGGCCACGCTGCGCGCGCGGGTGCTGCTCGCCCACACCCTGGTAGTAGCTGTTGAACAGCACGCGAAAGCTCGCATCGAAGGGGCGGAAGCGCGCTTCGAAACGCTCCAGCACGAAGGTCTCGAAGAACCAGGTGATGTGCGCCAGGTGCCACTTGGTGGGGCTGGCGTCGGGCATGGACTGGAGCTGGCAGTCTTCCGCCGTCAGCGGTGCGGCCAGCGCCAGCGTGGCCTGGCGAACTTGCGTGTAGGCATCGGCCAGTGCGCCGGGGGCAGCGACGCGCCGTGCTTGGGGGTGGTTGCTGGTCATGGCTCGGCTCGGGCTCTGGAAAGCCTGTCGGTCGCGGAGCGCGAACCTTACACCTCGGCCAGCGGTGCCAATGCTGCGTTCAGGGTTTCTCGTTCGTCGAACACGAAGCACGTGCCGTCGAAGTGTGCGCCGCCGGTTTCCTCGAAGTACTTGAGGATGCCGCCATCGAGCTGCACCACGTCGGGCACACCGGCGGCCTGCATCCACAGCGCGGCCTTCTCGCAGCGGATGCCGCCGGTGCAGTAACTCACCACCGTTTTGCCACGAAGCTGCTCGCGGTGTTGCAGCAGCGCTTGCGGGAAGTCGCTGAACTTCGCCAAGTGCCAACTGACGGCGCCTTCAAAGCGGCCATGTTCGACCTCGAACTGATTGCGCGTGTCCAGCATCAGCACCGGCCGGTCGGCATCGTCATGCCCCTGGTCGAGCCAGCGCTTGACAGTCTGCGGCGCAACCGCCGGCGCACGTTGCGCCTGCGGCCGAACGCCGTGCTGGTTCATGCGGATGATTTCGGCCTTGACCTTGACCAGCAGCTTGCCGAAGGGCAGTGTGTCCGACGCACTTTCCTTGACCGCCAGGTCGGCAAAACGCGCATCGGTGCGCAGCCATTGCACGAAGCTGCGCACGCCATCCGGGGCGCCGGCGACAAAAAGATTGATGCCTTCTTCGGCGATCAGCACCGTGCCTTTCAGCCCCAGCGCCAGTGCGTGTGAGCGGACGCTCTCGCGCAACTCGGCGGTGTCGCTCACGGTCACGAACTTGTAGGCGCTGATGTTCAGATGGGTGCTCACGGCGCGCATTTTACGGAGCGCATTTGATACGGATTTGCAAGCCCATTCGGCCCGTCGCGCGTCCCTAGAATGCCGTTCATGGCCTTCATTCACCTGCGCACCCACACCGAATTTTCCGTCGTCGACGGCACGTTGCGGATCGACGATCTGGCCGACGCGACGGCGGCCGACGGGCAGGGTGCGCTGGCCATCACCGACCTGAGCAACCTGTTCGGCGCGGTCAAGTTTTACAGCGCGCTGCGGCGCAAGGGTGTGAAGCCGTTGATCGGCGCGGACCTGTGGCTGGAACCCAGCGGCGGCGAAAAGCAGCCGAGCCGGCTGGTCGTGCTGGCGCAGAACACCGCGGGTTACCTGAACATCTGCGAGCTGATCTCGCGCAGCTGGCTGGTCAACGTGCAGCGCGCACAGGCCTGGGTCTAGTGGGACTGGTTGCAGGAGCTGGGGGCCGGGCTGATCGTGCTGTCGGGCGCCGAGCTGGGGGCGGTCGGGCAGGCGCTGGTGGCGGGCGATGCGGCGCGCGCGCAAACGCTCGCGCGTCGGCTCGCCGACTTGTTCCCGAACCGCTTCTACATTGAAGTGCAACGCGCCGGCCTGCCCGGCAACGAAGCGCATGTGCGCGCGGCGGTGGCGCTGGCGTCGGCGGCCAAGCTGCCGGTCGTCGCCACGCACCCGGTGCAGTTCTCGACGCCGGACGACTTCGAGGCCCACGAAGCGAGAGTGTGCGTGGCCGAAGGCGAAATGCTGAGCAACCCGAAACGCATCAAGCGCTTCAGCCGCGAGCAGTACTTCAAGACCCAGGCGCAAATGGAAGCGCTGTTCGCCGACCTGCCCAGCGCCGTGCGCAACACGGTGGAGATTGCCAGGCGCTGCAACCTGAGCCTGGTGCTGGGCAAGCCGCAGTTGCCCGACTTTCCGACCCCGATGGTCGATGGTGAACGGCTGCCGATTGCGCAGTACTTCCGCGTCGCCTCGCACGAAGGGTTGGAGGTGCGGCTGAAGCAGCTCTACCCGGCGGACGCCGAGCGCGAAACGCAGCGCCCACGTTACGTGGAGCGGCTCGACTTCGAGATCAACACGATCCTGAAGATGGGCTTCCCGGGCTACTTCCTGATCGTGGCCGACTTCATCAACTGGGCGCAGGCCAACGGCTGCCCGGTGGGGCCGGGGCGGGGGTCGGGCGCCGGCTCGCTGGTGGCCTACTCGCTCAACATCACCGGGCTGGACCCGCTGCGCTACAACCTGCTCTTCGAGCGCTTCCTGAACCCCGACCGGGTGTCGATGCCCGACTTCGACATCGACTTCTGCCAGGCCAACCGCGACCGCGTGATCGACTATGTGAAGCAGAAGTACGGGCGCGACGCGGTGAGCCAGATCGCCACCTTCGGCACCATGGCCGCCAAGGCCGCATTGCGCGACGTGGGCCGCGTGCTGGGCATGGGCTACGGGCACGTCGACAGCATCGCCAAGCTGGTGCCGGCGCCGCCGGGCAAGACGGTGACCTTGAAGCGCCCTCCGTCACCCCCTGACAGCAGCGTGATCTACGCGCGGTTGGAGGCGCCCGAGATCGAGCAGCGCGAGAAGGCCGAAGAAGAAGTGGCCGAATTGCTGGCGCTGGCCGAGCGAGTGGAAGGGCTGGTGCGCAACGTCGGCATGCACGCCGGCGGGGTGCTCATTGCGCCGGGCAAGATCACCGACTTCTGCCCGCTGTACATGCAGCCCGGCAGCGACTCGGCGGTGAGCCAGTTCGACAAGGACGACGTCGAATCGATCGGCCTGGTCAAGTTCGACTTCCTGGGCCTGGCCACGCTCACCGTGCTGGAGCTCGCCAAGGACCTGATCCGCGCGCGCCATGCCGACCAGGCTGACTTCACGTTCGACAAGCTGCCGCTGAACGACCGCGGCGCCTACGAGCTGATGAGCGAAGGCAAGACCGTTGCCGTGTTCCAGCTTGAAAGTTCGGGCATGCAGCGCATGCTGCGCGACGCCAAGCCGAGCGTGTTCGAAGACGTGATCGCGCTGGTGGCGCTGTACCGCCCGGGTCCGATGGACCTGATCCCGACCTTTTGCGCGCGCAAGCACGGCCGCGAGGAGGTGGAGTTTCCGCACCCGTTGATGGAAGAGGTCTTGCGCGAAACCTACGGGATCATGGTCTACCAGGAGCAGGTGATGCAGGTGGCCCAGATCGTCGGCGGTTATTCGCTCGGCGGTGCCGACCTGCTGCGCCGCGCGATGGGCAAGAAAAAGCTCGAGGAGATGATGACGCACCGCGCTACGTTCGCGGAAGGTGCGGCGAAGAAGAACATCGGCGAGTTGAAAGCGAACGAGATCTTCGACCTGATGGAGAAGTTCGCCGGCTACGGCTTCAACAAGTCGCACGCTGCCGCCTACGCGCTGCTGGCCTACCACACGGCCTGGGCCAAGGTTCACTACCCGGCCGAATTTGCCGCGGCCAACATGAGCGTGGCGCTCGACGACACCGACAAGCTGAAGATCTTTCATGACGACGCGGTGGCGCTGGGCCTGACATTCGAGCCGCCGAACATCAACACCTGCGGCTACCGCTTCGAGCCGGTGGCCGACAAGGTGGTGCGCTACGGGCTGGGGGCCGTCAAGGGCACCGGGCAGGGCGCGATCGAGGCGATCCTGCAGGCCCGTCAAGAGGGTGGCCCGTTCAAGTCGCTGTTCGACTTTTGCGCCCGCGTGGACCGCGGCCGCATCAACAAGCGTGTGGTCGAGGCGCTGATCAAGGCCGGTGCGTTCGACACCCTCACGCCGCAGCGCGCGTCGTTGATGGCCAGCGTGGGCCTGGCCTTCGAGTTTGCCGATTCGCAGACCGCCAACGCGCACCAGGTGGGCCTGTTCGACTTTGGCGCCGACGACGAAGACCAGCATGCCGCGAGCACCCGGGAGCCCGAGCTGGTGGCGGCCGAGCCCTGGGGCATCAAGGAGCGGCTGCTGCTGGAGAAGACGGCGCTCGGCTACTACCTGTCGGGCCACTTGTTCGACCAGAGCGCCGACGAGGTGCGCCGCTTTGCCAAGCGCCGCATTGCCGACCTGATCGACACGCGCGAGCCGCAGGTGCTGGCCGGCATCGTGGGGGACCTGCGCATCGTCAACGGCCAGCGTGGCCGCGTGGCGATCTTCAAGATCGACGACAAGACCGAGCCGATCGAAGCGGTGGCCAGCGAGGAGCTGCTCAACGCCCACAAAGAGCTGTTCAAGGACGACGAGCTGATCATCGTGCTCGGCAAGGTGCAGCCCGACCGCTTTTCGGGCGGCATGCGCCTGAACGTGCAGCAGGTCTGGGACCTGGCCGGCGCTCGCTGCCGCTTCGGCAAGTACCTGCGCGTCGAGGTCAACGGCAGCATTCCGCCGGTGGCCGAGGTGCTGCGCGACTTTCCCATGCGCAAGCGGATCACCGAGCAGGGCGAACTGCCGCTCGGGCTGGCGGTGCGCCTGCAATTGCAGCGCCAGCAGGTCAGCGCCGAGCTCGACCTGGGCGACGGCGCGCGGTTTTTCCCGTGCGACGCCGCGCTCGAACGCTGGCGGGCCGGCGCCAGCCGGGGTCGCGCAGACATCGTTTACGACTGAATTCGGGCTGAGCTCGGGTTGAGGTCGCACCACCCCGAGTGAGACCGCGACGCAACACTTGCTCCCGCACGGGCGCCAATTCGCGACCGCCGATCGGCATCATCTGACCGTTTATCGGTGGAATCCCCCAAGAACTGGGGGGGTGGGTCCACAATCCTTCGTAACAAAGTCTTACGGGCCGGGTGGTCGTTTGTCCGTCAATCGGGCCGGCGCCGCCCTTCAGAGGAGAAGCCCCATGCTGATGAGACGCAAGAGGATTGACGGGCGGGCGGCACCGCCGGCCACCACCGTCCAGCGCGGTTTCACGCTGGTCGAACTGCTGACCCCGCTGGTGGTGCTGGCCGTGTTGCTGGCGCTGGCGGCGCCGAACATGGTGAGCTTCGTCAACAACAGCCGGCTGCGTGCATCGCAGGGCGAATTTGTGTCGGCACTGATGCTGGCGCGCAGCGAGGCCACCCGGCGCGGCGAGTTCGTTGGCGTGGCGGCCCGCGGCGCGATCGTCGCCGGCGCCGAGTTCAGCGGCGGCTGGCAGGTGTTCATCGACAAGAACCGGGATGGCGTGCTCGATGCCGGCGAAGACATCGTTCGCAGCTACCCGGCGCTCAGCGGCGGGCAGCGATTCGGGACGACGCCGGCCAATGTGACCATGGCCCGCTTCACGCCGCGCGGCTTTCTGGCCGGTTTGCCGGTGCAGTTCACGCTGTGCGGTCAGGCGGGCCAGCGCAAGGGTTACCAGATCAACCTCGAATCGGTGGGCCTGACCGACGTGAAGGAGCAGACCACATGCTCATGAAGAACCGGCTCATGATGAACCGGCGCCGCAGCGCCGTCGGTTATGCGTTGCTCGAGGCGATGATCGCGGTGATCGTGGCCGCCGTCGGCTTCATCGGCGCGGCGCGCATGCAGACCTTCGGCATGAAGCTCAACGCCAGCGCGCAGTTGCGCCAGAAGGCCACCTTGCTGGGTTATCAGATGACCGACAGGATCCGCGCCAACCAGGCCGGCGCCGATGCCGGTGCCTACGACAACCTGACCACGAGCAACAACAACGCCTGCCTCTCGTCCACCGCAGGCTGCGCCGGTGGGGCCGCGGTGGCAACGTCGGACTACGCCGAATGGCTGCGCGACGTGACCGATCAACTGCCCGGCGGCACCGGCGTGGTGTGCAAGGACAGCACACCCGAGACGCCGGTCTGCGACGGGGTGGGCAACGTGATCACGGTCAACGTGGGCTGGTCGGACAACGTCTCCACCGGTTTGCCGTCGCGTTTCGTGACCCTGGTGCGCACGTCGCGGGAGACGGCGCCATGAGGGCCTTGATCGGCAAGGGCGCCGAGGGCGTCTACACCGTCAAGACTGTCAAGACCGTCGAGACCCTCAAGCGCGCCCCGCGCCGGCTGCGGGCCGTGGCCGGCATGACGCTGGTCGAACTGATGGTGGGCATGGCGGTGGGCCTGTTCGTGGCCACTGTGGCGATTGCCACCTTCGTCAGCACGCGCACCTTGAACGTGGTCAACGCCTCCACCACGCGCATGGGCGAGAACGCGCGCCTGGCGATGGACACGCTGCACACCGAACTGCGCAACAGCGGCTTTGCCGGTTGCTGGCCGCTGGCGCTGCGCAAGCAGGCCTGGCCCGATGTGCTGAACGCTTCGGCCAGCGACGACTTCATCATCGACGGCCGCCTGGGCCTGCGGGGCTACAAGGGCGATGCCAGCGGCGGCTTCAGCCCGGCGCCGAATGCCACGCTGCTGCAGACGATGGGACTTGGCCGCACGTTGCAGATGGACAGCGACATTCTTTCGGTGCGTGTTCCGGCCGACGAGGGCGCGTGGGACGTGACCGACTCCATGGCGACAGCCGACGCCAATCCCAGGTTGCACCCCGGCGCCTTCAGCGGGCCGGCCGCTCCGGTAGCCGACGACATTCTGTTGATCGCCGATTGCACCCAGGCAACTCTCTTCAGGGTCACCAGCGTCGATCCGGCGACCGGCTTGCTCGGCCATGCCGTGCAGGCCGGGGCGCTGCGCAACAAGCAGCCGGGCCTGGGGCACACGTACGGCAAGGGCGCCACCGTCTACCGCGTTCAGACGCGTCACTACTTCGTGGCACGCAGCACCACCGGCGACAACACCTACTCGCTTTGGCGCCTGTCGGTGCCGGCGCGCTCGGGCGAACCCGCGGCCGTCGAGGTGGCCAAGGGCATCGACCGCCTGCTGGTCAGGTACGGCATCAACACCGTGGCCGATCAGGACGTGACCCGCTACGTCGACGCGGCGGCGGTGCCGGCCTGGGATCGCGTGGTCTCGGCCCGCGTGCAACTGCTGCCCGCCACGCCCAGCGACAACATGGCCACGGCGCGCCAGACCTACCGCTTCGACGGCCAGGACGTGACCGCCACCGACCGGCGCGTTCGCAACCCGCTGACCGAAGTCGTCACGCTCAGGACGGCGGCCAAATGACGCACGCCGCCTTTGCCGCACTTCGCCCGCTGCGCGCGCGCCGCCAGCGCGGCCTGTCGCTGATCACGACCTTGCTGTTCATGGTGGCGGCGCTGATGCTGGGTGTGTCGGTGCTCAGCGTCAACGTGATGCAGGAAAAAGTGATCGGCAACACCAAGGACCGCGACCTGGCGTTCCAGGCTGCCGAAGCGGCCTTGCGCGACGGTGAAGAAGACCTGGTGCGCAAGCTGCCTGCCGGCTCGGTGTTCTCGCCCACCTGCGCCGCGGGGCTGTGCCTGCCGCCGGCCCGGCTGGCGGTGCCCCAATCGGTCCCGGTCTACTCGGAAGACGCGTTCTGGACCAACCCCGGCCAGGTTCGTCTGTACGGCGCCTACACCGGCGCTGCGCCGTTCCCCGGCGTGCACAGAGACGGCCAGCCGCGCTACGTGATCGAGCAACTCGGCTACGTCGGCGCGGCCAGCGGCGAACGCAGCGAAGTGCTGGGCAGCGACCCCGGGCAACGGCCGGCGGTGGCTTACCGCATCACGGCGCGCGGCACCGGCGCACGCGAAGAGACCGTGGTGGTCCTGCAGTCCATCTACACCAAACCATGAGGGCCACCCGATGAAGAACACTGCGAGCTTCGCAGCCCTTGCGCGCTGGAGCCTGGCGGTGCTGCTCGCAGGCCTCTGCGGCGCCGGCTTCGCTGCGCCGCCGTTCCAGATGGCGCCGTATCCGCTGGTGCTCGCACCCACGGTCAAGCCCAACCTGATGGTCATCCTCGACAACTCCCAGTCGATGGACGGCACGATGGCGGGCAAGGTGATCTCCGGCAACGACCCGAGCACCCGCTCCAACATCGCCCGCAGCGTGTTGCGCAACATCATCGACACCAACCGGAACGCGTTCAACTGGGGCCTGACGACGTTCGAGACCACCTCTGACCTGCTGTTCAGCACCCAGGCCTACTACCTGGGCAAGAGCAACACCATGCTCTACACCGACACCTGCGTGAACGGGGTGTCCAACGTGGTCGGCCCGCTGGGCAACCTGCGCTGCATCGCCGACCCCTACAAGGGCCACGGCGTCCGGTTCATCACCTACGAAAAGTCGGGCGACGACAGTGATGTCAACGACGTGTACTACACCAGCGACACCAGCAAGGTGTACGGCCTGGGCACCGGCGGGGCCAGCTTTACGCTGTGGCCTTCGCGCAATGCCACCACCGGCTGGGCCGTCTCCGACTTCACCGGCACGCCGCAAAACCTCACCTTCACGCCCACCGACGCCGGCTTCTTTCCGCAGGCGCCGTATTCACGCGCGCTGTTCGAGACCCGCGGCTGGGGCTACAACAGCAACATCACCGGCGCCGGCAAGATCGTCGAGCCGGTCCAGGCCGGTGCCGACGCGCACATCGCGCGCCTGATGAGCCGGCTGGCCGACGAGACCAACGGCAACACCGGCGAGATCAAGAACTCGGCCGTGTTCACGCCGCTCACCGGATCGTTGCAGACCGTCAGGAGCTACTTCGCTCAAGGGCAGTCGGCCACGATCAAGAGCCCGATCGAGCAGGTCTGCCAATCCAATTTCGTCGTGCTGACGACCGATGGCAACCCGACCGGCACCACCGGCGGTGCGCAATACAACCCGAGCCAATGGGTCAATACCAAGGACCCGGCGACCGGCCTGTGGACCTGGGGCCAGGCCCAGCAAGACGTCTTCGCCCAGATCAGCGCCTTGCGCAGCACCACGCTGACAGGCCCCAACATCAGCGCCGGAGCGCCTGCGAACCAGAACTTCGACATCAAGACCTACGTCATCGGCATGGGTGACACGGTGGCCAACGAAAGTTCGGTCGCGGCGCTGCACGAGATGGCCCGCCTGGGCAACGCCCACCCGAGCGCTTTCCTGGGCAACAGTGCAGCTTCGATCCAGAGCGCCTTCCAGACCATCGTCGCCGACATCAAGGGCAAGACCGCTGCGAACGCCGCGGTGGCCTTGAACACCGGCACCTGGACGGCGGGTGCCTCGGTCTACCAGGCCAAGTTCGACAGCACCGACTGGTCGGGCAGCCTGCAGGCCTACCCGATCAGCGCGGCAGGGGTGGTGGGCGCCACGCCGGCCTGGAATGCCGCCGTCGAGATCAAGGGGCAGAACTGGGACACTCAGCGCAACATCATCACGTACAAGCCTTCGGCGCCATTCGGTTCGCGTGGCATCGCCTTTCGCTGGCCGATCGACCCGGCCAGCCCGCGCACGACCGAACTGGACCCCGACCAGATCACGGCGCTGGCCCGTGATGCCAACGGCACGGCCGACTCATTCGGCGCCGCGCGGCTGGCCTTCCTGCGCGGCGATCCGTCGCGCGAAGCGCGTAGCTGCGGTACGCCACCGTGCGTGGCGCCGCAATTCCGCAACCGCCCCACCACCCCGCTGGGCGACATCGTCAACTCCACGCCTTACTACGTGGCGGCGCCGGCCTTCGGCTACTTCGACGACTTCGAGGCGGCGCCCTACAGCAGCTTCGTCAACACGTATCGCGGCCGCACGCCGGTGCTGTATGTCGGCGCCAACGACGGCATGCTGCATGCCATCGACGCGAACACCGGCAAGGAGCTGTTCGGCTACGTGCCGGCGGCGGTGTACGACTCGCTCTCGAACCTGAGCTCGCTGAGTTTCAACCACCGCTTCAGCGTCGACGGGCCGCCCACCGTGGGCGACGTGTATTACGGCGGCGCCTGGCACACACTGCTGGTGGCCGGCATGCGCGCCGGTGCCAAAGGGGTGTACGCCCTCGACGTGACCAACCCGGCGAGCTTTGCCGAAGGCAACGCCGGCAGCATCGTGCGCTGGGAGTTCCAGGACCCCGACCTGGGCCACGTGTTCGGCCAGCCGCTGCTGGTCAAGACCAACAACGGCCGCTGGTCGGTGATCGTCAGCGGCGGCTACAACGCAGGCAATGCGTCCGGCCGCGCCATGCTGTTCGTGCTGGACGCCGAGACCGGCGCGCTGCTGAAGAAGATCGACACCACCGTCGGCACGGCGGCCAGCCCGAACGGCCTGTCGGCGCCGGCGGCCATCGACGTGAACGCCGACGGCATTGCCGACGTGGTGTATGCCGGTGACCTGAACGGCAACCTGTGGAAGTTCGACCTGCGGGGCGCCACGGTGGCCGGCTGGTCGCTCGGCAACGGGGCGCTGGCCTTGTTCAGCACGCCGGGCGGCCAGCCCATCACCGTGCGGCCCGACGTGACCCGCTATCCGGGCGGGGCCTACCTGGTGGGTTTCGGCACCGGCCGCTACCTGGCCACCGATGACCAGAGCAACACCGCCGCGCAGTCGATCTATGCCATCGTCGACAAAGGTACCGGTGCCACGGTGGCACTGGCCGATCTGCAGCAGCAGCGCTTTGTGCAGACGGCAACCCGCGGCGGTGTGCGTTACCGCCTGAGCACCCACGCGGTGGGCTCGCCGGCCGACAACCGCATCGACGGTGACGACACGATCTCCAACCCCGTCTACCTTGCCGACAAGAAGGGCTGGTACGTGAACCTGCCCACCAGCGGCGAGCGGGTGATCGAAGACGCCCAGTTCCGCGGGGGCCGCCTGATTCTGGTGACGATGATTCCGGACACCTCGTCGCCTTGCTCGACAGGAGGAACCGGCTGGCTGATCGAGCTCGACGCGCTGACCGGCAACCGGCTCGAGAGCGTGACCTTCGACACCAATGGCGACCGGGACTTCACGCTGACGGACTATGTCGATTTCCCGCTCTCGGGCAGCGGCGGCAACAACGTCTCGGGCCGCTCCTTCGACGCCGTGCCGTCGCGGCCCGCCACCATCGGCAGCGGCAAGATCGCCTGGCGGGTGATCGGCACGGGTGACGGCGAACGCCCCACCGTGGGGGTTCCGGCAGACCCGGCGCGCGCCGGGCGGGCCATGTGGCGCGAAGTGCGGTGACCTTGCAGGCTGGCTACGAAAGGGCGTAACCCAATGAACGCAATTCATGGATTCAAGGTGCTGGGCACGTTGCTCGCCGCCTTGCTGGGCACGCTGCTCGCATCGGCGCCGGGCCATGCGGCGCGTGCCATCGACGTGCCGCCGCCGACGCGCGCGGCGGTGGTGAACGCGCCGCTGCCCGACCCCGCCATCCAGGCCGACGACAGCAGCAGCCTGCGCCGGGGCGTCGTGGCCGACGTCAGCCCGAACGCCGACTGGCTCTTCATCAACGGCAGCTGGCTGCGGGTCACCGAGGGCACCACCCGGCTGTTCCGGCAGGGCCGGCCGGTGCAGGCCAAGGCGCTCGGCAAGGGGCAGCGGGTCGAGTTCACCCTGGCGCCCGGGGTGGCCGATCGCAAGACCTTGGGCATCGTTTATGTGCCGTGAGGGTGGCCGCCATCGGCGCCATCGCCCGCGCCCGACTTCGCGCGCTGCGCGGGCCGGGTTCACCTTGATCGAGCTGATGATCGTGGTGGTGATCGTGGCGATCCTGGCCGTGGTGGTGCTGCCGTCGTACCAGAGTTATGTGCAGAAGGCGCGCCGCACCGAGGCCAAGTCGGCGTTGACCTCGGCCGCGCAGATGCTCGAACGCTTCGCCACCGAGAACCCGACCAAAGGTTTTTCGACCGCCACCCTGGGCACCGGCGGCGTGTTTGCCGATCGCAGCGAGAACGGCCACTACACCTTGACGCTTCCTGTCAAGGAAGTGTCGAGATTCACGCTCAGGGCCACGCCGCGGGACGCGCAGGCCAACGATGCCTGCAAGAGCTTCACGCTCGACCACAGCGGTACGCGCGGCGTGGCAGACACGAGCAAGTCGGCCGAGGAATGCTGGCAGTGAGCGTCGATTTGTCGGCATTCCGGAAAGCTCGGCACGCCGCTGCCTGACCTACCATTGCCGCCAGGGGCGGTTGGTTGTGGGTTGCCGCCAGGGCGGCAAGGGGCTGGGCATGGCGCGCAATGAGTGAAACGGCGGCAATCACAGGGTTGGTGCTGACCGGCGGTGGCGCCCGCGCGGCCTACCAGGTCGGCGTGCTCAAGGCGGTGGCGCAGATCCGGCGCGATTGCGGCGCCCCGCACACCAACCCCTTTCCGGTGATCACCGGCACCTCGGCGGGCGCCATCAACGCCGCGGCGCTGGCCTGCCGGGCCGATGACTTCGACGGCGCGGTGAACATGCTGTGCCAGGTGTGGGAGAACTTCCACGCCGAGCAGGTTTACCGCGCCGACTCGATCGGCGTGCTGCGCACCGGCGCGCGCTGGCTGACGATGATGTCGCTCGGCTGGTTGATCGCCCGCTGGCGCCGTGCCAAGCCGCGTTCGCTGCTCGACAACGAGCCCTTGTCGATGCTGCTCGGGCGTTTGGTCAGCACCGAGCGGGTCCAGCAGATGATGCGCGAAGGGCACCTTCAGGCGCTGGCCGTCACCGCGTCGAGCTACGGTTCGGGCCTGCACGTGACCTTCTATGAAGCGGCCACCGACATCGTG
Organism: Methylibium sp.; assembly: GCA_031414975.1. GTDB lineage: Bacteria > Pseudomonadota > Gammaproteobacteria > Burkholderiales > Burkholderiaceae_C > LGRD01. The sequence goes on from JANOQS010000338.1 coordinate 13,795, forward strand.
CCGTGGACGCGCTCGCAGCGCATTGCCGTGCGTGATGGGATCACCGTGGCGCACCTGCTGGCCTCGTCGGCGATCCCGTTCGTGTTCCCGGCCCAGGCCCTGAACATCGACGGCCGCACCGAGTACTGTGGCGACGGTTCGATGCGCCAGTCGGCCCCCATCTCGCCGGCGGTGCACCTGGGCGCGCAGCGCATCCTCGTGGTCGGGGCCGGGCGCATGCACGAGCCGGTGGGGCCGCGCGCGAGCAGCAGCGAATACCCCAACCTGGCGCAGATCGCCGGGCACGCGCTGTCGAACATTTTTCTAGATGCGCTGGCGGTTGACGTGGAGCGCCTTCAACGCATCAACAGCACGCTCAAGCTGCTGCCGCCGCACGCGCTGGCGCGCACCAGCCTGCGGCCGATCGAGGTGCTGGTGATCGCGCCCAGCCAGCGGCTGGACGATCTGGCTGCCAAGCACCTGGGCAGCCTGCCCGCGCCGATCCGCGCGATGCTGCGCGGTGTGGGCGTGTCGGGCCGCGGTGAAGACGCGCGCGGCGCGGCCTTGGCCAGCTACCTGCTGTTCGAGTCGGCCTACACGCGCGAGCTGGTGGCGCTGGGTGTGGCCGACACGATGAACCGGCGCGACGAAGTGGTGAGCTTCTTCGGCTGGGAGCGCAGGCGGCGCGCGCGCTCGGAAGCGGTGCCCAGCGGGTTCGAGTTGACCGAGTTCGAGTAGAGAAATAAAAACGCCCCGCGATGCGGGGCGCTTGTTCGGGTGTATCTGCCTCTGCCGTGTCTTACTTCGGCTTGGCTTCCGAAGCCTTGGCAGCGACGGGCTTGGCAGCAGCGGCTGCGGCAGGCTTGTCATCCTTGGCCTTCGTTGCTGCGGCGGCCTTCTCTTCCTTGGCCTTCTTCGCAGCGGCAGCTTTCTCTTCCTTTTCCTTCGCCTTCGCGGCGGCCTTGTCTTCCTTCTCGGCCTTGGCGGCAGCCTTCTTGTCGTCGGCGCTCATCGGTGCGGCAGGCTTGTCGGCCTTCTTGTCATCGGCCTTGGCCATCGGCGCAGCGACGGCGGCCGGCGCAGCGGCGGTGGCCGGCGCTGCGGCCGGAGCCTTCTTCTCTTCGGCCTTGGGAGCAGCAGCCACGGCGGCAGCGGCAGCCGGCTTGTCATCCTTCTTGGCCATCGGGGCAGCGGCCGCCGGGGCGCCCTTGAAGGCTGCGCCGTTGACCGTCAGGCCTTCGGTCGAGAACTTCGCGGCGTTGCCGTCACCGACACCCTTGACGCGCTCCACCATGTCGTTCCAGTCCTTGAACGGCGCCTTCTTGCGCTCGTCGATGATCTTGGTGGAAATGCCCGGGCCGATGCCCTTGACGCTTTCGAGTTCGGCCTGGGTGGCCTTGTTGGCGTCGACGGCGGCGAATGCGGCAGCGGCGAACAGGGCCAGCATGGCGGCCAGGAGTTTCTTGATCATGTGTCTTCCTCGGTGGGTTTGGGAGCGCTGAAGGCCGTCGAGCAGGGTCTAGGCCGGATGGAGGCGGCCTGGATGCGCCGCCGCAGGGCCTACAACGGGCCGCGCGGCGGGTGCGTTGACGAAACCGGCTCAAGGCTTCTTTTGCGCGGGTGGCTTCGCTTCGCCGGCGTTCTTCTTCGGGGTCGCCGCGGTCGCCGCGGGGGCCGCCACCGCGCCATCGAAGCCGGAGCCGTTGACGGTCAATCCCTGGGCGGAAAACTTTGCCGCATTGCCGGCCCCGACGCCCTTGACGCGGTCGATCATGTCGCCCCAGTCCTTGAACGCGGCCTTCTTGCGCTCGTCGAGAATGCGGCCGGCAATCGCCGGGCCGATGCTCTTGACCGCTTCGAGCTCGGCCTGGTTGGCCTGGTTGGCATCGACCGCCGCGAACGACGCGCTGGCGAGCAGCGCGAAGGCGGTGGCGACGAGGGTCTTGATCAGCGTGGTGAAGGTACTCATGGGGACATCTCCGTTCAGTGGCGAGCTGCGTGATTGCAGGCTCGGAACGGATTCTTCCCAGGCTCGCCCCGGCTGAAAATCACCATGGCGGGCCACCTCCAAAGGCGTCCCCCGAAAGGGTGAAGCCCCGTGATCAGGCAGCCTGCGAAAGACGCTCGACGTACTGACGCACGCCGGTGGCCACGTCGGCGAACGGCAGATCGCAACCGCTCGCCCGCAGGCGACTCAGGTCGGCCTGCGTCATGCACTGGTACTTGCCGACCAACGCTGGCGGAAAGTCGATGTACTCGACGACGCCCTGCGCCACCAGCTCGGCCAGCGACAGCGCGCTCTGGCCGGCGAGCGCGCGCGCCGTGTTGACGACGGCCACGGCCACATCGTTGAACGGCTGGGCCCGGCCACTGCCCAGGTTGAAGATGCCGCTGCGCTCGGGGTGCTGCAGGAACCACAGGTTGACCGCGACGACGTCGCCCACGAATACGAAGTCGCGCGACTGCTGGCCGGGCGCATAACCGTTGTACTCGCCGAACAGCTTGACCTTGCCGGTCTCGCGATACTGGTTGAAGTGATGGAAGGCCACCGAGGCCATGCGGCCCTTGTGCTGCTCGCGCGGGCCGTAGACGTTGAAGTAGCGAAAGCCGGCGACCTGCACGGTGGCGCGCGGCAGCATGCGGCGCACCACGTTGTCGAACAGCAGCTTGGAGTATCCGTAGACGTTGAGCGGCTGCTCGAACGCCGGCTCCTCGCGGAACGATGCGCTGCCGCCGTAGGTGGCCGCCGACGACGCGTACAGCAGGCGCGTGCCCTGGGCCTGGCAGGCGTCGAGCAGGTCTTTGGAGCAGCGGTAGTTGGTGTCGAGCATGAAGCGGCCGTTGTGCTCCATCGTGTCGGAGCACGCGCCTTCATGCAGCACGGCGTCGACGGCGCCGAACTCGGCGCGCGTGAAGCGCGCATAGAACTCGCTCTTGTCGAAGTAATCGCTGATGCGCGCGCCGAGCAGGTTGCGGTACTTGGGGCCGTCGGTCAGGTCGTCGACGGCGATCACGTCGTCGATGCCGATCGCGTTGAGCCCATGCACCAGGTTGCTCCCGATCATGCCGGCGGCGCCCGTGACCACGACCTTCATGTGTTGCTCCTCATGCAAAGAGTTCTTCGTAGCTCACGCTGGCCGTCCCGAACTTGCCCACCACGATGCCGCCGGCGCGGTTGGCAATCGGCATCGCATCGCGCAGGCTCAGCCCGGCGGCCAGCATGGTGGCCAGGGTGGCGATGACCGTGTCACCGGCCCCGGTCACGTCGAACACCTCGCGTGCTTGTGCCGGCACTTGCACGTGGCCGCCATCGACGCCATCGTCGAACAGTGACATGCCCTCTTCGGAGCGCGTCACCAACAGACCGTCCAGGCGATGCGCTTTGCGCAAGGCCTGCGCGCGCTCGTGCAGCTGCGCTTCGTTGTTCCATGAGCCCACCACCTGCGCCAGCTCGGCGCGGTTGGGCGTGACGACGGTGGCGCCGGCGTAGCGGCTGTAGTCGCTGCCTTTGGGGTCCACCAGCACCGGCTTGCCAAGCTGGCGGGCCAGCTCGATCATGCGCGGGATGTGCTCCAGCCCACCCTTGCCGTAGTCGGAGAACAGCACCGCGTCGTGGTCGGGCAAGGCGGCTTCGTAGTCGCTCAGCATGCTGGCCAGCACCTCGTGATCGGGCTGGTTTTCGAAGTCCACCCGGATCAACTGCTGCGAGCGGCCGATGACTCTGAGCTTGACGATGGTGTACAGCTGGGGGTCGCTGCCCAGCAGCGCGGTGACGCCGTGCGCGGCCAGCATCTGGCGCAGCTTGCGGGCCGGCTCGTCGTCGCCGACGACGGTCAGCAAGGTGGCCTGCGCGCCCAAGGTCTTCACGTTCAAGGCCACGTTGGCGGCACCGCCGAGGCGCTCTTCCTCGCGGTTCACACGCACCACCGGCACGGGCGCCTCGGGCGAGATGCGATCGACGGCACCGAACCAGTAGCGGTCCAGCATCGCGTCGCCGACCACCAGCACGCGCGCTTGCGCGAGCCGCTCGCGGGTGACCGGCGAAACGCTCGCGGCCTTGTTCATCCCAGGTCCTCCAGGCGCTGCGGCGGGTAGCTGTCCCAGTTCAGGCAGCCCGGGCATTGCCAGAAATAGTGTTGCGCCTCGAAGCCGCAAGCGGCGCAGCGGTAGCGTTGCAAGGGGCGCGCGGCACGGCCGAGCGCGTCGCGCAGGCTGTCGGCCTCGGCTTCGCTCAAGGTCCTTCCGTGGCTCTGGGCCAGCAGCGCCTGCGCTGCCGACAAGGTGGGCTGGTCACGCAGGTGCGCAAGCAGCCGTTCGCGTTGGCGTTCGGGGTTGGGTTCGAGCGCGGCAATCGCCTGCAGCAGGTCCATCGTCGGTGTGCGCAGGTGCTGGGCGCGCAGCTTGCCCAGTGCGGCGCCGCCTTCACCGCAGGCGATGGCGCTGGCGGCGTAGTCGCGCGCGACCAGACTGAACGCGTCGGGTTGCACGGCCGAGAGTTCGTTCCACAGCGACAGTGCCAGCGCGTGGTCGCCCGCCGCGGCGGCACGCTGGCCAGCCAGCACCAGCGGGCGTGCGGCGCGCGGCGCGGCTTCGCGTGCGGCCCGCAGCGCTTCGTCGGCAACCGCCGGCTGCTGCTTGGCGTCAGCCTCGAGCGCCAGCTCGCAGCCGTAGTGCGATATGCGCGCGGCGAACGACGCGGTGCCGATGCGTTCGAGCTCGCGCGCCTCATCGACCGCGGCCTGCCAGTCGCGCGAGCGTTCGTGCAGGTTCAGCAGCGCCAGGCGCGCCTCGGTGTCGAATGCGGTGCCGTGCAGCGCGCGGTAGGCCTGCTCGGCGCGGTCGAACAAGCCGGCCTTCATGAAGTCTTGCGCGAGTGCGTGCTGGGCGCGCGTGCGTTCGGCCTTGGGCAGGTCGGCGCGGTTGAGCAGGTGTTCGTGCACCCGCACCGCGCGTTCGTACTCGCCGCGGCGGCGGAACAGGTTGCCCAGCGCAAAGTGCAGGTCGGAGGTGTCGGGGTCTTGCTGGACGGCCTCGATAAAGGCGTCGATTGCCTTGTCGTGCTGTTCGTTGAGCAGCAGGTTCAAGCCCTTGTAGTAGGCCTTGGGCGAATCGTTCTGCTCACGCTTCCATTGCCGCATATCGAAGCGCGACGCGAGCCAGCCGACCGCAAACGCCACCGGCAAGCCGAGCAGCAGCCACTGCAGATCAAAGTCCATCGCGCGGCGGAGCTTGCAGTGCCGAATCGGGCGGCGACACGCTGGCCGGCGCTTCCACCGGCAGCGCGTCGTCGGTGTGCCGGCGCGCGACGCGGCGGTGGCGCCACCAGCTCGGCACCATCGCCAGCACGCCGAAGGCGCAGCCCAGCGCAAACGCACCGAGCACGATGAACACCATCGGCGCGCGCCACTCCTGGCCGAAGAACCAGCGCACGCCGGCGTCGTGCTGGTTGTTCAGCGCAAAGGCGAACAAGGTGAAAAAGATGGCCGCCCGGAACAGCCAGACGAGGATTCGCATCGGTGCGATCGGCAGGGCGCCGCTTCAGAGGCTCGACGGGCCGGTCGGGCCAGCCACTTCTTGCGGCGGCATCTTCTCGTCCACCGCTTCGCGCAGGGCTTTGCCCGGCTTGAAGTGGGGCACGAGCTTTTCGGGGATCACCACCTGCTCGCCCGAACGCGGGTTGCGGCCCACGCGCGGCGGCCGGCGGTTGATCGAGAAGCTGCCGAAGCCGCGGATCTCGATGCGATGGCCGCGCGCGAGCGCGTCGGACATCGCATCCAGGATGGTCTTCACCGCGAACTCGGTGTCGCGATGGGTGAGCTGGCTGAAGCGTTCAGCCAACTGCACCACCAGGTCGGATCGGGTCACTGGAGCCCCTCGCCCAACGGGTACGTTGGTCGATCCCCCGAGGGGATGCGGGCCGCCTTGGGAGCGGCCCGGCGCTCGGCCCGCAGCGCGACCACGGCAGACCTCGGCATCAGCCCAACAATCAGGAGTTGTTGTTCTGGTTGTCCAGCTTGGCGCGCAGCAGCGCACCCAGGCTGGTCGTGCCGGCGTTTTCGCGCTCGCTGGTCTGCGACAGGCGCTGCATCGCTTCCTGGTTGTCGGCGTTGTCCTTGGCCTTGATCGACAACTGGATCGAACGCGTCTTGCGGTCGACGTTGATGATCACGGCGTTGACTTCGTCGCCTTCCTTCAGCATGTTGCGC
>JANOQS010000339.1:0-4173 GCA_031414975.1 Methylibium sp.
CGCCGTGCTGCTGTCAGCCGAAGACTGGCAGGCCATCCAGGAGACGCTGTACCTGCTGTCTGTGCCCGGCATGCGCGAATCGATCAAGAAGGGCATGGCCGAACCGCTGGCCAAGAGCGCCAGGGAGCCGGGCTGGTGAAGCCCTGGACGGTGGTGTTTGCGAAGCAGGCCGTGAAGGACGCTCGCAAACTCGCTGCCGCCAACCTCAAACCGAACGCTCAAGCCCTGCTCGACGTGCTGCACGACGACCCTTTCCAGAACCCGCCGCCGTTCGAGAAGCTCGTCGGCGACCTGGAGGGCGCCTACTCGCGGCGCATCAACATCCAGCATCGGCTGGTGTACGAAGTATTCAAGCGCGAGCGCACGGTGCGTGTGCTGCGCATGTGGACGCACTACGAATGAGACGGCGCCCCCTCTTTGGGCCTTCTTTGGCCGCCAATGAGTCGACCCTCGGCATCGGTGGGCGCACGACTGTGCCGCGGCCAGTGCGCAGGCAACTTGCGCTGTTACCGGGAACGCAGATCGTGTGGGAGGTGTTGCCGACAGGTGCGGCATCGGTGCGCGTCGAACCCGCCGCGTCGCGCTGTATTGGCCAGCCTGATGGTGTCAAATGAACGCGGCCAAGACCTCGCTCTCCACGCCGGACGGCTACGCCGAATGGCTGGCCCAGCTCAAGGGCCAGATCGCCCAGGCTCGGCAACGCGCGTCGCTGGCGGTCAATGCCGAGTTGGTGCAGCTCTATGGGCGGATCGGGCGCGACATCCTGCTGCGCCAGCAAGCCCAGGGCTGGGGCGCCAAGGTGATCGACCGGCTGGCGCGCGACCTGAAGGAGGCGTTTCCGGACATGCGCGGCTGGTCGACGCGCAATCTCAAGTACATGGCGTTTTTCGCCCAGCATTGCCCGGACGGCCGGTTTGGGCAGCAAGCTGCTGCCCAATTGCCCTGGTTCCACAGCGTGACGCTGCTTACTCAACTGGCCGATGCCGACCAGCGCGCCTGGTACGCCGCGCAGGCAGTGGCACACGGCTGGTCTCGCAGCACGCTGGCGCTGCAGATCAAGGGCCGGCTGCACCTGCGCCAGGGCGCGGCGGTGACGAACTTCGAGGCGCGTTTGCCGTCGCCTGATTCGGCGCTGGCGCAAGACACGCTGAAGGATCCTTACCTGTTCGACTTTCTCGGCCTGGGCGACGAGGCGCACGAGCGCGAGATCGAAAACGGCTTGATCCGGCATATCACCCGGTTCCTGCTGGAGCTGGGCGCCGGCTTTGCGTTTGTCGGCCGGCAGTTCCGGCTGGAAGTGGCGGGCGACGAGTTCTTCATCGTCCTGCTTTTCTATCACACGCGTCTGAAGTGCTACGTGGTCGTTGAGCTCAAAGCCGCAGCCTTCAAACCCGAGCACGCCGGCCAGCTCAACTACCTCGCGGCGGTGGACGCGCAAGTCAAGGCGCCCGACGACAAGCCGACCATCGGCCTGCTGTTGTGCAAGCAACAGAACCGGCTGGTGGCCGAGTACGCGCTGTCCGGCATCGACAAACCCATCGGCGTGGCCGAATACCAGTTGCTGCGCGACCTGCCGGAAGGCCTGGGGCAGAACCTGCCGAGCATTGCCGATATCGAGGCCGAGTTGTCCGGCGAGTTGGGCCTGCCCGACGCAACCGGCGAACCGTTGTGACCGAAGACCAGCTCAACAAGGAAGCCCTTGGCTGGCTCGCTGATGTGGGCTGGCAAGCTGCGGCTGATGGTCAAGCGCATCCTGCGCAAGTACAAGTACCCGCCGGAACAGCAGGACGCTGCGGTGGAACTGGTGCTGCAGCAGGCCAAGGCGTTGGGCGAGGCTTGGGCCTGATCTGGGCCTGAAGGACTCTGCACCGCTGCGGTACAGTGCCCGCACCCCACCCCGCCCCTCTGCAAAACACCATGCTCACCGTCAACAAACTGATCCCCCAGGCGCGCGGCATCGCGGCGGCGCTGGTCAAGCGGGCCGCCACCGTCGAGCTCGACTGGGACGTGCGCCAGAAGAGCCGCTTCGATGCCACCGACAGCCAGGGCCGCACGCTCGGCGTGTTCCTGCCGCGCGGCACGGCCGTGCGCGGCGGTGACCTGCTGGTGGCTGAGGACGGCTCGCTGGTGCGCGTGCTGGCGGCGCCGCAGGCGTTGCTGGTGGTGACTGCTTGCGCCGAGCACGGCTCGCCCTTCGACCTGCTGCGCGCGGCCTACCACCTGGGCAACCGCCATGTGCAACTCGAGCTGCGGCCCGACCGGCTGCTGTTGGAACCCGACCACGTGCTGGCCGACATGCTGCGCCAGCGGCACCTGATCGTGAACGACGCGAACGAGGCCTTCGAACCCGAAGCCGGTGCCTATGCCGGCAACGGCCAACATGACCACGCGCATGACCACGCGCACGCGCCCGCACCGGCTGCAGCCCACGTGCACGGACCCGACTGCCGGCACGATCACGGCCACGATCACGGCCTCGATCACTCGCATTGATCTCCCGAAACCGATGCCCCGAAAGCAGCGGCCGCCCCGGCCGGCCCTCACCGCCACGTCGCTGCTTCAGTTGATCTGGCTCGCTTCGCCGGCCCTGCCGGTGGGCGGCTTCAGCTACTCCGAGGGGCTGGAGGCCGCGGTCGAAGCCGGGCACGTGACGAACGAAGCGCAGGTCGCCGCGTGGCTGGCCGACCAATTGCACCTGAGCCTGGCGCGCAGTGAACTCGCGCTGTTGAGCAAGGCCTTCGGGGCCTGGCAGCGCGGTGACCTGGGCCACATCACCGAATTGAACGCCTGGGTCGCGACCACGCGCGAATCAAGCGAGCTGCGCCAGCAGACCGAGCAGATGGGCCGTTCGTTGGTGGCGTGGCTGAAGAATCGCGGGGACGGCGGCGATGGCGACGGACACGTGGCCGCCCTCGCGGCACTGACCCCCGCCCCGACTTGGCCGGTCGCGTTTGCCCTGGCTGGCGCACAAAGCGGCGCGCCGCTGCGTGAGGTGCTGCTCGCCTTCGCTTTCGGCTGGGCCGAGAACTTGGTTCAGGCCGCGCTCAAGGCGGTGCCGCTGGGGCAAAGCGCCGGTCAGCGCATCCTCGCCGCGCTGGCCGACGAGATTCCCGCCGCGGTCGAGCACGCCACGCGCCTGATGGACAGTGAACGCCAGGCCTTCACGCCGATGCTGGCCATCTTGTCGGCCCAGCACGAAACCCAGTACTCGCGCCTGTTCCGCTCCTGAGCCGACTCTGCCCCCATGGCCCGCAACGTCGAGATCAAGGCCCGCATCGCCAGCATCAGCGCGCTGGAGCCCCAGGTCGCCGCGCTGGCGCAGCACGGGCCCGAGCTGATCGAACAGGACGACACCTTCTTCCACTGCCCGCACGGCCGCCTGAAACTGCGCGCCTTTCCCGACGGCCGCAGTGAGCTGATCGCCTACGAACGGCCCGACACCCTGGGCCCGAAGACCTCGAACTACCTGATCACGCCGACCGCCCACCCCGATTCGCTGCGCACCACGCTGACCCGCGCCCTGGGCGAAGCCGGCCGCGTGAAGAAGCAGCGCGTGCTGTTCCTGGTGGGCCGCACGCGGGTGCACCTGGACCATGTCGACGGGCTGGGCGAGTTTCTCGAACTCGAAGTGGTGCTGCGCGACGGCGAGGCCGCTGAGTCCGGCGTCGGAGAAGCCCATGCGCTCCTGTTGCAGCTCGGCGTGCAGCCGAACAGCCTGATCGCCGGGGCCTACATCGACCTGCTCCTCGCCCGCACGAACCCTTCGGCCTGAGCAGCACGAACGTTCGCCGCACTGCATAATGCTGCAGTGCAGTAAATCTGCAAAATTTCAAGTTCGAGGGATCAAACAACATGAACATCGTGATCGGATTCATCGCCGTGGCGGGCCTGCTGGTACTGGCCGCCGGCGGGCTGGTGACCTACCGCTGGAGCCGCAGCCGCAGCACGGTCAGCGCCTCCGGCAACCGCCTCGAATGGCCGGTGTCGCGCACCGAACCCGACACGCAGGCCGGGCGCATTTGAGCCGCGCCGACCGCCCATGAGCTCTGGCCTGCACCACATTCCCGGCCGCACCCGCAAGCTGCCACCGCTGCGCGTGGGCGTCGGCGGGCCGGTCGGCTCGGGCAAGACCACCCTGGTCGAGATGCTGTGCAAGGCCATGCGCGAGCGCTA
>JANOQS010000340.1:0-5807 GCA_031414975.1 Methylibium sp.
TGCCGCTGCCGCCGTTTGCGCTGGACCTGCTGTTCACCTTCAACATCGCGATGGCGCTGATGGTGATGATCGTGGCCAGCTACATGCTGCGCCCGCTCGACTTCGCGGCCTTCCCGACCGTGATCCTGCTGACCACCTTGCTGCGCCTGTCGCTCAACGTGGCCTCCACCCGCGTGGTGCTGCTCGAAGGCCACACCGGCCCGGGCGCGGCCGGTGCGGTGATCGAGTCGTTCGGCCACTTCCTGATCGGCGGCAACTTCGCGGTCGGCCTGATCGTGTTCGCGATTCTGGTGGTGATCAACTTCATGGTCGTCACCAAGGGCGCCGAACGGATTGCCGAAGTCGGCGCGCGTTTCACCTTGGACGCGATGCCCGGCAAGCAGATGGCAATCGACGCCGACCTGAACGCCGGCCTGATCGACGAGAAGGAAGCGCGCCGCCGGCGCCTCGAAGTGGGCGAAGAGGCCGAGTTCTTCGGCTCGATGGACGGTGCCTCGAAGTTCGTGCGCGGCGACGCGATGGCGGGCTTGCTGATCCTGGTGATCAACATCATCGGCGGCTTCATCATCGGCGTGGTCCAGCACGATCTGACGGCGGCGCAGGCGGCCGACAGCTACATCCTGCTGGCGGTCGGCGACGCGCTGGTGGCGCAGATCCCGGCGATGCTGATCTCGGTCGCCGCGGCGATGGTGGTGTCGCGCGTCGGCAAGGAAAAAGACGTCGGCACGCAGATCGCCGCACAGGTCTTCAACTCGCCGCGTTCGCTGGCCATCACGGCCGGCGTGATCGGGCTGCTGGGAATCATCCCGGGCATGCCGCACGTGGTGTTCATCCTGATCTCGGCCGGCCTGGGCTACGCCGCGTACTGGATGCACGGGCGCGACAAGCGTGCCGCCGAAGCCCCGCCGCCTTCGGCACCCGAGCCGGTGGCCAATGGCGAAGCGAGCTGGGACGACCTGGTGCCGGTGGACACGCTCGGCCTGGAGGTCGGCTACCGCCTGATCGCGCTGGTCGACAAGACGCGCGAAGGCGACCTGCTGGCGCGCATCAAGGGCGTGCGCAAGAAGTTCGCGCAGGAGGTCGGCTTCCTGCCGCCGCCGGTGCACATCCGCGACAACCTCGAGCTCAAGCCGAGCATGTACCGGCTCACGCTGCGCGGCGCGCTGGTGGGCGAGGGGGAGGCCTTCCCGGGCATGTGGCTGGCCATCAATCCCGGCCACGCGACGCAGCGGCTCATCGGCACCCCCACCACCGACCCGGCCTTCGGGCTGCCGGCGGTGTGGATCGATGAGCAGCAGCGCGAGGCAGCGCAAATGGCCGGATTTACGGTTGTTGATTGCTCGACCGTGGTGGCGACCCATCTTTCACACTTGATGCAACTTCACGCGGCCCGTCTGCTCGGCCGTGTCGAGACCCAGCAGCTTGTCGAACACGTGACGAAGCTGGCCCCGAAACTGATCGAGGACGTGGTGCCCAAGATGGTTCTGATCCCTGTGCTGCAACGCATCCTCCAGCTTCTGCTGGAAGAGGGCGTGCATATCCGCGACATGCGCTCGATCATCGAAAGCCTGGCCGAACACGCCAGCAGCATCACCGACCCGGCCGAGCGGGCACGCCGCATCCGCGTGCACCTGGCGCCCAGCATCGTGCAGCAGATCTACGGCCCGGTGCGCGAGCTCGACGTGATTGCGCTCGAGCCCGGCCTCGAGCGGCTGGTCACGCAGGCCCTCAATTCGGCCCACGGCGCCGCGCTCGACCCGGGCGTGGCTGACACCCTGGCGCGCAGCGCCGCTGAATCCGCCAAGCGCCAGGAAGACCTGGGCCACCCGGCCTGTCTGCTGGTGCCCGACCTGATTCGCGCGCCGATGGCCCGCCTGCTGCGCCGTGCCGCGCCGCGCCTGCGGGTGCTGAGCCACAGCGAGATTCCCGAAACGCATTCGATCCGCATCGGTTCGATCATCGGTGCCAACCCATGAACAGCGAAACAGGGGCCGCACGAGCCTTGATCTTCGACACCCCACCGCGCAACAAAGGTAATTCATGAACCTCAAGCGATTCACCGGGCGCACCGCGCGTGATGCCCTGACCCTGGTCCGCCAGGAGTTCGGCGAAGACGCGGTGGTGCTGTCGACCAAACCTTGCGCCGAGGGCATCGAGGTGATGGCGATGTGCCCGCAGGGTGTGGCGCAGATCGAGCGTGTTTCGGCCGCCGCCGCCGCGGCCTCGGTGCCGCCGGCCGCGCCGGTGCGCCAGGCCGCCCAGGTGCAGGCCGAGCCGCGCATCGACCCGGCGCTGCAGACCACCGGCGTGGCCGAAGACGTCGAACAGATGTCGATGAGCACCTTGTCGTTCCAGGGTTATGTGCGCGAACGCATGCTCAAGCGCCGCGACGCCGCGCTGCGCGCCGAAGCTGCCGGCGCCACCGAAGCCACCGAACGTGTGGCCGGCCGGCCGGCGCCAGCGCTGCCGCCCGCGCAGGCCCGGCAGGCCATGCAGCCGATGCAGCCGATGCAGGCAGTTCAGGTTCCCGACTCGGTGTTGAGCCCGCTGCAGGAACGCCTGGCCCAGCGCAACGCCCCCGCCGTCGTGCAGCCGGCCCGGGCCCCCGCCCGCGCCGCCGCAGCCCCTGCCGCCGCGGCACGCGCACCCGCCGCGCAAGCGCCGTCGCTGGCCGACCAGAGCGTGGCCCGGCGCGACCAGCAAGACATGATGAACGAGCTGCGCCAGGTCAAGGGCCTGATCGAAGAACGTTTCGGCGCGCTCGCCTTCATGGACAAGCTGCAGCGCCACCCGGCCCAGGCCCGCCTGACCCAGAAGCTGCTTGACAGCGGCTTTTCGCCGATGCTGATCCGCAAGCTGGCCGAGAGCATGGCGCCCGAAGTGACCGACGAGACCGCCTGGGCGGCCGGTGTGCTGGAGCGCAACCTGCTCACCGCCGAGCGCGATCTGCCGCTCGAAGACCAGGGCGGTGTGTTCGCGCTGGTCGGCTCCACCGGCGTGGGCAAGACCACCAGCACGGCCAAGATCGCCGCGGCGTTCGCCTCCAGACACGGCGCCGGCCACCTCGGCCTGGTCACGCTCGACGCTTACCGGGTCGGCGCCCACGAACAACTGCGCGCCTACGGCCGCATCCTGGGCGTGCCGGTGCACACCGCGCACGACCGTGCTTCGCTCGACGACTTGCTGGACCTGCTCTCGGGCAAGAAGATGGTGCTGATCGACACCGCCGGCATGGCCCAGCGCGACACCCGCACCGCCGAACTGCTCGACATGCTGGGCCACCGCAGCATCAACAAGCTGCTGGTGCTGAACGCGGCGGCGCAAGGCGAGACGATCGAAGACGTGATCGTGTCGTACCGCGCCTCGCAGGCGCGCGGCGTGATTCTTTCGAAGATGGACGAAGCCGTGAAGCTGGGGCCCGTGCTCGACGCGGTGATCCGCCACAAGCTCACCGTGCTCGGCGTGGCCAACGGCCAGCGCGTGCCCGAAGACTGGCACCGCCTGCCCGCCCAGGTGCTGCTGCACCGCGCGCTGCGCAGCACCGCATGGAGCGCCTACAAGCTCGAAGCGCCCGAGGTCAACCTGATCTTCACGGCCCGCCAGCTGGCCGGTGGAACGCCTGCCCAGGCCCCCGGAGGCTGACATCGTGATGAACGACTTTCTGCCTTCGAGCCAGTTCGCGACCCTGTCGCGCCCGGCCCCGCTGGACCAGGCCGACGGCCTGCGCCGCATGTTCTCGGGCTCGCGCGTGCGCTTCGTGCCGGTGGTCTCGAACCCGCACCTCGGCATCGGCGGGCTGATGCTCGAGCGGCTGTGCGCCGCGTTCGCCGAGCATGGCGCGCACACCCTGGTGGCCGACGCCTCCGAGCGCGCCCAGGCGCCCGGCGAAATGGCGATGATCGAACTCGCCGAATGCCTGGAGCCGCTGTCCGAACGCGTGACCTACCTGGCCGCGCGCGGCCTGCCGCTGCGTTTTGTCGACACCCACGGCTTCACCTCGCAGTTTCTCGAAAGCCTGGTCGACGCGGCCCAGCAGGTCGACGTGGTGCTGGTGCACGCGCCGGCCACCGACCTGTGCCGCCTGTTCTCGCGCCGCGACCCGCGCCATGCCGCGCGCGAAGACATGCGCCCGCTGTTCCTGGCCGACGACCGGCCCACCAGCGTGACCCACGCCTACGCCGCGATGAAGCTGCTGACGCAGCGCGCCGGGCTGGTGGTGCACGACCTGCTGCTGGGTGCCGCGGCGCAGTCGCCGCGCGCGTCGCGCATCGCGGCGCAACTGGCCACCTGCGCCGACACCTTTCTGGGCGCTGCGGTGCGGGACTCGATGCAGATCGACCCGGCGGCCGACGCCACCGACCCCGTTTCGCCGGCCTTGCGCCGCTGGGCCTTCGACTGGCTGGCCGACGGCAGCGTGCGCGCCGCCGAGCCGCTGTCGGCCTGGAGCCCCGCCGATCTGGCGCAAACACCGTACTGATTTCACCGGAGCGACAACACGATGTACACCGCCAAAGGCCAGCTCGACACCAACGCCAAGCTCAAGCAGTACAGCCCGCTGGTGCGCCGCCTGGCCCACCAGATGATCGCCAAGCTGCCGGCCAACGTGGAGTTCGACGACCTGGTTCAGGTCGGCATGATCGGCCTGGCCGACGCGCTGAACCGTTTCGACGCCGCCCAGGGCGTGCAGTTCGAGACCTTCGCCACCCAGCGCATTCGCGGCGCGATGCTCGACGAACTGCGCGGCACCGACTACCTTTCGCGCGGTACCCGCAAGCAGCAGCGCACGATCGAGTCGGCGGTGCAGAAGCTCGAGCAACGGCTCGGCCGCGCGCCGATCGAAAGCGAGATCGCCAAGGAAATGGGTCTGTCCCTGACCGAATACCAGGAGCTGCTGGGCCGCGTGCGCGGCACGCAACTCGTGTACCTGGAAGACATGACCGGCGTGGATGGCGACAACGACTACCTGGATCGCCACGTTGGCGACGATGCGCTGAACCCGCTCGCGCAACTGCAGGACGTGCGCATGCGCGAAGCGCTGATCGAGGCCATCAAGAACCTGCCCGAGCGCGAGCAGCATGTGATGAGCATGTACTACGAGCACGACATGAACCTGAAGGAGATTGCCGCGGTGATCAAGGTCACCGAGTCGCGCGTGTGCCAGTTGCACAGCCAGTCGATCGCGCGGCTGCGCGTGAAGCTGCGCGCGTACTGAACCGGGCCCCCTTGGGAAATCGCATGTTGCAACTCTTCAGGAAGCCGCGCGCGGCCGCGGCCGGCAGCGTGGCCGTGCCCGGTGCATCGGCACCCGCACCCACCCCCGACCTGCACGCCGCCGTGCGCTCGATCGGCAAGCAGGCCGCGTCGATCGGCAAGGAAGCCGCCGAAGTGCGCGGCCAGATCGAAGACACGCACAAGGCCTCGGGCCGCCAGGTGCAGACATTGGCCGTGCTGGCCGGCCAGGTGCAGCAGATCACCCGTTCGCAGGACCACATCAGCAGCGTCTCCCAGGGCAGCCTGGGCGCGGTCGCGCGCGCGCGCTCGGCGGTCGAGCAGATCGGGCACGAGGTCGCCAGCGTCGTCACCAGCCTGAAGCAGGTGGCGCAGGCGGCCGGCACGATCACCCAGATTGCCTTGCAGACCCGGCTGGTGGCGTTCAACGCCTCGGTCGAGGCCAAGCGCGCCGGCGATGCCGGGCGTGGCTTCGGCGTGGTGGCCGACGCGGTGAAAGACCTGGCCGCCAAGGTCGAAGCGTCCAGCAAGGACATCATGGGCACGGTGGCCCAGCTCGACGAGCGCATTGCCGCACT
>JANOQS010000341.1:0-2756 GCA_031414975.1 Methylibium sp.
CTGATCAGCAGCGACATGCCGCGCGCCTTGCGCACCGCCGAAGCCATCGCGCGGGCAACCGGCCTGGCGCCATTCACCACCGAACTGCTGCAGGAGCGCAACTTCGGCGACCTGCGCGGGCGGCCCTACGACCACCTCGGCTTCGACCCGCTGACGATGCGGGCTGCACCGCCCGGCGGCGAATCGGCTGCTGCCTTCGAACAACGTGTGGCAAGTGCGTTTGCGCTGCTGGTGGCACGGCGCGCTGCCCTTGCGGGGCCGCTGGTGGTGGTGTCGCACGGGCTGGTGATCCGCGCGATGCTGGCCGGGCCGGCCGCCCTGGACGCAGCGCAACTGGACGGCCTGCACATCGGCAACACGGCAGTCACCGTGCTGGCCGCGCAGGCACCGCACGCGGTGCAGGAGTTGAACTCGACCCGCCACCTGAACGCAGCGGTCCAGGACGATCCACGCGGGCTGGTCGGCGGCTGAATTGAACATTTGGCGAACGTCGAAATGTCCCGCGCCGCCGCCGGGCGATGGCGCGGGACCGCTCAGCTCAGGACGCCTTTGCCAGTTTGCCGCCGATCGCCTCCGACAGCCAGCCGAAGCCGGCGCCGAGGATGATCGAGCCGATGGTCGGCACGATGGCGTTCATCGGTGTCATGTCCTTGCCCAGCAGGATCAGCCCGGCCACGCAGGCAAAGCCATAGACGCAGGCCGGAATGGTCGACAGGATCGGCAGATGCGCGGCCAGCACGATGCACGCCGCGCCGATGCCCACGGCCACCGGTGCAGCCAACGCACCCAGCCCACCCAGTTGCCCGGCCAGCATCACCGACAGCATGCCGACCACCGCGCCGAAGGACATGCAGATGACGGTCTTCTTCAACCCCTCCGTCTTGCCGCCGTTGTTGTAGAAGCACGCCCAGGCCACGAAGGCCTGCCAGATCTGAAAACCCATTGCTGCCAGCGGCCCCAGAAAGACCCAGGTCGCCACCACCGCCAACAGGCCGATGGACACAGTCAGCGCAAGAAGCATCGACATTGCTTGTCTCCTCATTTTCGGTTTTTGAATCGGCACCGGCCTGGAAGGGCATGCGCCGGAGAGGCAATGAAACGGCTCGACAGGGAAAACGCCGCTCCACCACCGCAACCCAAGGCGCTCACCTCGAACGGGTGAATCGCTGTACCACTCGCGGCTGGCGAACTGGGCTGCGGCCACCAAGCCGCAAGATTCGATCCACGATCGTTGACAGCGCTTACCCTTCGGAATGTGAAAAATTGACCGTTTCAGGCCAGATAATCGAGGGTATTCATGGGCGCAGGCGGTGAACTGCGCGCGCGCCGAGGCAGGGTTACTGCGGTGTGTGCCGGGGCGCAACGCAAGGGCGGTGGCGGCCAGACCGACCGCCCGAGCCATTGACGGAGTGGCGACTCAGGCACGCGGAAGGCCCAGGCTTGCCGCAACTTCGTCGACTCGAATATAATCATGGGCTTTTCGGCAGACGACCAGAGTCGCGCTCGGCTGCACAGAACCTCGAACACGACCGACCCACGACCGACGCACGACTTCAATACGGGACCCAGCAGCCATGCCAACCATCAACCAGCTCGTGCGCCACGGCCGCGAGACCGAGACGATCAACTCCAAATCGCCGGCCATGCAGGGCAGCCCGCAGCGCCGTGGCGTGTGCACCCGCGTGTACACCACCACGCCGAAAAAGCCGAACTCGGCGCTTCGCAAAGTGGCCAAGGTGCGCCTGACCAACGGCTTCGAGATCATTTCCTACATCGGCGGCGAAGGCCACAACCTGCAAGAGCACAGCGTGGTGCTGGTGCGCGGTGGCCGGGTCAAGGACTTGCCGGGTGTGCGTTACCACATCGTGCGCGGCTCGCTCGACCTGCAGGGCGTGAAAGACCGCAAGCAGTCGCGCTCTAAGTACGGCGCGAAGCGGCCCAAGAAGACGTAACGCCCGTAGCGCCACAGGCGCTACAGGAAATCCGGCCTGAAGGCCGGAAAAGGATCGGCAAGTAATCTTGCTTGCCGAGTAAGTGGGTGGCCCGAATGCGTGGCCCCCGAGGTGCAGCCCGAAATTGCAAATGACGGGCCTGCCCAACTGAAGCCAAAGGAAGAGAAATGCCTCGTCGTCGCGAAGTCCCCAAACGGGACATCCTCCCCGATCCGAAGTTCAATTCGGTCGATCTGTCCAAGTTCATGAACGTCATCATGGAATCGGGCAAGAAGGCCATTGCCGAACGCATCATCTACGGTGCGCTCGAGCAGGTCGAGAAGAAGTCGGGCAAGGACCCGCTCGAAATCTTCGTCGTCGCGCTGAACAACATCAAGCCGATGGTCGAAGTGAAGTCGCGCCGCGTCGGTGGCGCCAACTACCAGGTGCCGGTCGAAGTCCGCCCCGTGCGGCGTGTCGCGCTGGCGATGCGCTGGCTGAAGGAATCGGCCCGCAAACGCGGCGAAAAGTCGATGGCGCAGCGCCTGGCCAACGAGCTGCTGGAGGCCGTCGAGGGCCGCGGCGGCGCGATGAAGAAGCGCGACGAAGTCCACCGCATGGCCGAGGCCAACAAGGCGTTCTCGCATTTCCGCTTCTGATCCCCAGATGTAAAGCCCAGGCTGTAGTCACAAGCGACAGGCCTGCTGTCCCCCCGGCCGCTCTTCGGGTTTACACGAACCCGCGAGCGGCCCGCGTTTTTGTCATGCACTTGGAGTGAATCATGGCCCGCAAGACCCCCATCGAGCGCTATCGGAACATCGGCAT
>JANOQS010000342.1:0-1876 GCA_031414975.1 Methylibium sp.
GGCTGCAGGATCTCGTACGGGCTCATCGTCGCATCGCCGACGAAGATGAGTTTGTAATCCTTGTTGTACTTGCGGATGATGTCCCAGGTCGGGAACTTCTCGCTGTAGCGGCGCCGGTTGTTCTTCCACATGAAGTCGTACACGCAGTTGTGGAAGTAATAGAACTCCAGGTGTTTGAACTCCGACTTCGCCGCACTGAAGATTTCTTCGACCCGGTGGATGTGCTCGTCCATCGTGCCGCCCACGTCCATCAGCAGCAGCACCTTCACCTTGTTGTGGCGTTCGGGCACCATCTTGATGTCGAGCCAGCCGGCGTTGGCCGCGGTGGAGCGGATGGTGTCGTCGAGGTCGAGTTCTTCTTCGGAGCCCTCGCGCGCGAAGCGCCGCAGCCGGCGCAAGGCGACCTTGATGTTGCGCGTGCCGAGTTCGAGGTTGTCGTCGTAGTCCTTGAACTGGCGCTGGTCCCAGACCTTCACCGCGCTCTTGTTGCGGCTCTTGTCCTGCCCGATGCGGATGCCCTGCGGGTTGTACCCGTAGGCGCCGAACGGGCTGGTGCCGCCGGTGCCGATCATCTTGTTGCCGCCCTCGTGGCGCTCCTTCTGTTCCTCGAAGCGCTTCTTGAGCGTTTCCATCAGCTCGTCCCAACCCATCTTCTCGATCGCGGCCTTTTCTTCGGGGCTCAATTCGAGTTCGAGCTTCTTCTGCAACCAGTCGAGCGGGATGTCCTGGGTGAAGTCGGTCAGCATCTCCACGCCCTTGAAATAGGCGGCGAACGCGCGGTCGAACTTGTCGAAATGGGCTTCGTCCTTCACCAGCGTGGTGCGGGCCAGGTAGTAGAAGTCGTCGACCGAGGTGTCGATCACGCCTTCCTTGATCGCTTCGAGAAGTACCAGGTACTCCTTGACCGAGACCTTCAGCTTGGCGGCGCGCAGAGTGAAGAAGAAGTTGATCAGCATGGCGGCGACTTTCCTTTGCTTCCTTCAGGCGAGCCAGTTCTCGACGCGCAAGCCCGGCACGCGCCTGAATTCGCGCTCGTTGTTGGTCACCAGCGTCAGGTTTTCGGCCAGCGCGTGTGCGGCCAGCCAGAGATCGTTCGAACCGATGGGCGTGCCCAGGCGCTGCAGCGCGGTACGCGTGCCGGCATAGTGCGGCACCACGTTCAGCCCGAGCGGCAGCGCTTGCACCAGGCGGCTCAAGGCTTCGACGCGCGCCAGCACACGTTCATGCTGTGGTTTCAGCGCCAGGCCGAAGTGAACTTCGGCAATGCTGACCACCGACATCATCACCTGCCCCGACGCCACGGCCAGCAGGCGCTCCAGCGCCGTTGCACTGCGCTCCTTGACCAGCGCACTGAAGGTGTCTGTGTCGAGCAGGTAGCTCATGTGCAAATACCTCAGGCGCGGCGCCGCCGCGGCCGCGCGCCGGCAGGCTTGGCAGCGCCACCGTCGGCGAGCAGCGACCAGTCGCGCTCCTGCGCGGGCGCCAGCTCCTTGGCCCGCCGCATCGCCTCGTCGAAGGCCTGCACATCACCTTCGGTCAGCGCCGGCAGCCCGGCAAAAGCGCGCTGCAGTGCTTCGCCGAAGCTCTGCTTCTTCTCGCGCAGCACCACCTCGTCGCCGCGGCGGAAGATCTCCACGGTCTTGGAGCTGAAGCGGAATTCCTTGGGCAGGCGCACGGCCTGGCTGTTGCCGGACTGGAAGACGGTGGTATCGGCCATAGCGCACCTCGACGGCGGAGGAAGGATATACGGAGAGTATATACGCTAGCGCTGAGCCCGCGCCCGCGCCCGCGGTCGCTTCGCCTGGCCGGCGTCGTGCCGCTTCAGCCAGTCGAAGAACTCCCCGCACCAGAGCTTCGAGTTGCGCGGCTTCAGGAC
>JANOQS010000343.1:0-32736 GCA_031414975.1 Methylibium sp.
GCGCAGGCGCTCAACCGCTCGGCTGCGCACCACCTGATCCAGCTCGGCAGCAGCGGCCTCGGCGCGGGCGCCAAGCCCGACGTGGGCCGTGCCGCCGCGGCCGAAGCCGAAGGGCGCATCCGCCAGGCCATCGAAGGTGCGCACATGCTGTTCCTGTCCGCCGGCATGGGCGGCGGTACCGGCACCGGCGCGGCGCCGGTGATCGCGCGTGTGGCACGCGAGATGGGCATCCTGACGGTCGGCGTGGTGACCAAGCCGTTCGAGTTCGAAGGCCCGCGCCGCATGAAGGCGGCCGACGCCGGGCTGGCCGAACTGGAAGCCAACGTCGACTCGCTGATCGTGATCCTGAACGACAAGCTGCTCGACGTGCTGGGTGACGACGTGACGCAGGACCAGGCCTTCGCGTTCGCCAACGACGTGCTGAAGAACGCGGTCGGCGGCATCAGCGACATCATCCACATCCCCGGCCTCGTGAACGTCGACTTCGAGGACGTGAAGACGGTGATGAGCGAGCCCGGCAAGGCGATGATGGGCACCGCCACCGCGAGCGGGCCGGACCGCGCCGCCAAGGCGGCCGAGTCGGCGGTGGCCTGCCCGCTGCTGGAGGGCATCGACCTGTCGGGCGCGCGCGGCGTGCTGGTGCTGATCGCGGCCAACCGCAACACCTTCAAGCTGAGCGAGTCGCGCAACGTGATGAACACCATCCGCCGTTACGCCGCCGACGACGCGCACGTGATCTACGGCACCGCCTACGACGAAGGACTGGGCGACCAACTGCGCGTGACCGTGATCGCCACGGGCTTGAGCCCCGCCAAGCGCCAGCAGGCGCCGATCAGCGTGGTGCACAGCGCGCCTGCGCTGCGCACCGGCACCGACGGCCTGCCGATCCTGACCCAGCCGGTGCACCCGGGCCAGCCGCAGCAGGACTACGCTTCGATGAACACCCCGAGCGTGTGGCGCAACGGCCGCACCGCGGCGGCCAAGGTGGATGCGCTGGTGAGCAACGGCATGGACGAGATCGAGATCCCGGCCTTTCTGCGGAAGCAAGCCGACTGACGTGGGCTTGGGTCGGGGAGGGGGCCGGGCCGGCCTCGTCTCCCCGTGTCTTCCCCCCGTAAAATCCGTCGATGCTTGCCCAGCGCACCCTCAAGTCCATCACCCGCGCGGTGGGCGTGGGCGTGCACGGCGGCCAGCGCGTGGAGCTGACCTTGCGCCCCGCGCCACCCGACACCGGCGTGGTCTTCCGCCGTGTCGACCTGCCCACAGCGGTCGACATCCAGGCCCGCGCCCACGCGGTGAGCGACACGCGCCTGGCCACCACCCTGTCGGCCGGCGGCGACCCCGGCGGGCCGAAGGTCAAGACCGTCGAGCACCTGCTGTCGGCCTGTTCGGGCCTCGGGCTGGACAACCTGATCGTCGACATCACCGCCGAAGAGGTGCCGATCCTCGACGGTTCGGCCGCGTCTTTTGTGTTCTTGCTGCAAAGCGCGGGCATCCAGGTGCAGACCACGCCGAAGCGCTTCATGCGCGTGATCAAGGCGGTGGAAGTGCGCGAAGGCGAGGGCGCCCAACTCAAGTGGGCCCGGCTCGACCCGTTCGAGGGCTACAAGCTCAGCTTCGAGATCGAGTTCGACCACCCAGCCGTGAACCAGACTGGCCAGCGCGTCGAGTTCGACATGGGCTCGGGCCTGTACAAGCGCGAGATCGCCCGAGCCCGCACCTTCGGCTTCACCAAAGATGTGGAGATGATGCGTTCACGCGGCCTGGCGCTGGGTGGAAGCATGGACAATGCCATCGTGATGGACGATTACAAGGTGCTCAACAGCGGCGGCTTTCGCTACGACGACGAGATCGTCAAGCACAAGATTCTCGACGCCATCGGCGACCTGTACCTGGCCGGCCAGCCGCTGCTGGCGGCCTACAGTGCATTCAAGTCGGGCCACGCCCTGAACAACAAACTGGTGCGTGCGGTGCTGGACGACCCGTCGAGCTTCGAGCTCGTCAGCTTCGACGATGAATCGCTGGCGCCCGCCGGCCTGGCCGAACTGGCGCCGGCCTGGTGAGCCCGCGGCCCTTGATTGGCGGCCTGCCGTGCTGATCGCACGCTGGATCGTGCTGCTGTTGGCGTTGGGCGCCGTGCTGTGCTTTGCCATGTTCATCGGCACGGGTCAGGTGCGCTATCGTTCGTTGGGCATTCTCATCGTCAAGTGGGCGGTGATCGCGGGTCTGGCCTTCTTTGCCGTGCTCATCCTCGAGCGCATGGTGATGATCTTGTAAGCACACACACATGACCATTTTTCGCTGGATCATCGGCGTGCTCGGCTTCGGGCTGGTGAGCCTGTCGGTGTTGACCTTCGTGTTGTTCATGGTCCAGGACGAAGAGCGCTGGATCGAACTGGCGCGCCGGTTCCGGCGCCTGGCGACGGTGGTGCTGCTGTTCTGGTTCAACGTCGAGATCTGGGGCCGGGTGATCTACACCATCGTCACCTGGCGCTGAGTCCAGATCAGCGCAGGCCCAGGAAGTCGATCAGCTCGGGCAGGTGATCGCTGAAGTCGCTCAGCGCGTGGTCGCCGCCTTCGAGCAGCTTGACCCGGCAGCCGGCACACAGTGCCGTCATCGCGCGCCAGTCGAGCACTTCGTCGCCCTTGGCGATCACCGCGAAGTAGCGCTGCGGGGCGGTCAGCGTCTGCGGGGTCATCGCGCGCAATTCATCGATGAACTCGGCGCAGAAGAAGAACGATTCGTCGCTGTGCCAGGCCTTGGTTTCGCCGATGTGGCGTGACAGGTCGGTGGCCGGGTCGACGGCCGGGTTCAGCAGCACGGCTGGGCAGCCCAGACGCTCGGCCACCACGCAGGCGTAGAAGCCCCCCAGCGAGCTGCCGATCACGGCGGTCTGCGCAGTGGGCCAGCGCTGCAGCCGCGTGAAGACCATCTCCATGGCCTCGCGCGGCGAGGGCGGCAACTGCGGGCACCACCACTCGATGTCGGGCCGCTGCTCCGCCACCCAGGCCGCGACCTGGCGCGCCTTGGTCGACTGCGGCGACGAGCGGAAGCCGTGCAGGTAGAGCAGGTGGGTGATCTGGCTGACCCTCACCGCGCAGTCACCACGTCATGCCGCGCTGCGTGCCAGCGCCTCCAGCAGCTTGCCGTGCACGCCGCCGAAGCCGCCGTTGCTCATGCACAGCACGTGGTCGCCCGCGCGTGCGATGGCCCCCACCTTGGCCACCAGCGCATCGATGTTGTCGAACACCTGTGCCTGCGCACCCATCGGCGCGAGCGCCTGGGCCGCGTCCCAGCCCAGGTTGGCGCTGTGGCAGAAGGACAGGTCGGCTTCTTCCAGAGCCCACGGCAGCAGCGCCTTCATTGCACCGAGCTTCATGGTGTTGGAGCGCGGTTCGAACACCGCCAGGATTCGCTGCGCGCCGACCTTGCGGCGCAGCCCGTTGACGGTGCTGCGCATGGCGGTGGGGTGGTGTGCAAAGTCGTCGTAGACCTTGACGCCGCGCGCCTCGCCGCGCAACTCCAGGCGTCGGCGCACGTTGGTGAAGGTGGCCAGCGCCTTGGTGGCCGCGTCGGGCGACACGCCCACATGTTCGGCCGCGGCAATGGCGGCGAGCGCATTGAGCTGGTTGTGTTCGCCGAGCAAAGCCCACTCGACCCGGCCGATCTTCAGGCTGCCGCGCAGCACGTCGAAGCTGTGCGGCTCGCCGCGCGCGCGCAAGGTGCCGGGCTCTTCCTTGCGGCCGCCGAAACGCTGCACCTCGCTCCAGCAGCCCATCGCCAGCACACGCTGCAGGCTTTCGTCGCGCGCGTTCACCACCAGCCGGCCCTTGGCCGGCACGGTGCGCACCAGGTGATGGAACTGCTTCTCGATGGCGGCCAGGTTCTCGAAGATGTCGGCGTGATCGAGCTCGAGGTTGTTCAGCACCGCGGTGCGCGGCCGGTAGTGGACGAACTTGCTGCGCTTGTCGAAGAACGCGGTGTCGTATTCGTCGGCTTCGATGACGAACGGCGGTCGCATGCCGCTGATCAGGGCAGACACCGGTGCCGGCGCCACCTGCCCCAGGCGGGCCGACACGCCAAAATTCAGCGGCACGCCGCCGATCAGGAAACCGGGCTGCAGGCCGGCGCATTCCAGCATCCACGCCAGCATCGAGGTGGTGCTGGTCTTGCCGTGCGTGCCGGCCACGGCGAGCACGTGGCGGCCCTGCAGCACGTTTTCGGCCAGCCACTGCGGGCCGCTGGTGTAGGGCAGGCCGGCGTCGAGAATCGCCTCCATCAGCGCGTTGCCGCGCGTCACCACGTTGCCGACGACGAACAGGTCGGGGTTGAGCAGCAACTGGTCGGCGCCGAAGCCTTCGATCAGGTCGATGTCGAGCGCGCGCAACTGCTCGCTCATGGGCGGGTAGACGTTGGCGTCGCAGCCGGTCACGCGGTGCCCGGCCTCGCGCGCCAGCGCTGCCAGGCCGCCCATGAAGGTGCCGCAGATGCCCAGGATGTGGATGTGCATCGATGCATTCTAGAAGCGCGCTCGCCCGTTGCGCCCCCGCGACCGGGTGGAAAATGCGGCGCCATGTTCACCTGGATCGTCACCCACCCGATCGCCTACCCGGCGCTCGAGATGGTGCACATCGTCGGCATCGCGCTGCTGCTGGGCAACCTGGTCGCGCTCGAGTGCCGGGTGTTCGGGTTTGGCCGCGAGCTGGACCTGGCCGCGCTCGGGCGCCTGTCGCTGAGCCTGGCCTTGTGCGGCTTCGGGCTGGTGGCCGCCAGCGGCCTGCTGATGTTCGCCAGCCAGCCGCAGGAACTGCTGGCCAACCGCGCGTTCACGCTCAAGATGGGGCTGCTGATGCTGGCCGGCACGAACGCCGCGCTGTTCCATGCTCGCGGCGGGCTGGCGCGCCTGGACCGCACGGGCAAATTCCAGACCGCGCTGTCCCTGGGGCTATGGCTTTGCGTCATCATCTGCGGCCGTTGGATTGCCTACCGATGAAGGAGAACTTCACATGCAGCGTCGCACCCTGATCGCCCTTGGCGGAACCGCCGTTCTCTTGCCCGCCTGGGCCCACCACGGCTGGAGCAGCTTCGACACCGAGCGGCCGATCTACCTGGAAGGCACGGCGCGCAAGGTCGTCTGGCGCAACCCGCATGCCGAACTCGACCTGCAGTTGCCCGCGGGTGGCCTGAAGCTGCCGGCCGATCTGGCGCAGCGACCGTTCCCGGCCCAGTCGGCCCAGGTCGACGGCAAGCGGCTGCTGGGCTCGGCTCAGGTGCCCACGCGCAAGGACGGTGTGTGGCACATCGAACTGGCGCCGCTGACGCGCCTGCAGTCGTGGGGCGTGCCCGAGATCAAGGACGGCGACCCGGTCTCGGTGCTGGGCTTCACCTTTGCGCAAGAGAAGGGCGAGCCTGTTCTGCGCGCCGAGTACCTGTTTTCCGCCGGCAAGGCCTACGGGCTGCGTTCGTCGCCGGCCTGAGGTTTCGACTCAGCTGGCACTCCAGCCGGTGCGTTCAGCCAGCGTTCAGCCAGCAATCAGCCAGCGTTCAACGAAACGCCTCGCGCGCCGCCTGGCAGGTGGCTGCAATGTCCTGCGCGCTGTGCGCCGAGCTGACGAAGCCGGCTTCGTACATCGCCGGAGCGAGGTACACGCCGCGGTCGAGCATGGCGTGGAAGAAGCGGTTGAAGCGCTCCTTGTCGGTGGCCATCACCTCGGTGTAGTTCTGCGGCAGGCGGTCGGCGAAAAAGAAGCCGATCATGCCGCCCTCGCTGTCGCCCACCATCGGTACGCCGCTGTCCTTGGCGGCCGCGAGCAGGCCTTCGAGCAGCCCGCGCGTGCTCGACGCCAGTGCCTCGAAGTAGCCCGGTTTGCGGATCTCGCGCAGGGTCGCCAACCCGCAGGCCGTGGCCACCGGGTTGCCCGACAAGGTGCCGGCCTGATAGACCGGCCCGAGCGGCGCCAGCTGCTCCATCACCGCACGCCGGCCGCCGAATGCCGCCAGCGGCATGCCGCCGCCGATGACCTTGCCGAACACGCTGAGATCGGGCACGAAACCCGGGATCGCTTTCTCATAAATGCTCTGCGCGCTGCCGAGCGCGACCCGAAAACCCGACATCACCTCGTCGAACACCAGCAGCGCGCCGTGCTGCGTGCACAGTTCGCGCAGGCGGCGCATGAAGGGCACGCTCGCGCGCACAAAGTTCATGTTGCCGGCGATCGGCTCGATCATCACGCAGGCCAGCGACGCGCCATGCAGCGCGAAGGCCTCTTCGAGTTGCGCGACGTTGTTGTACTCGAGCACCAGCGTGTGTTGCACCACCTCGGGCGGCACACCGGCGCTGGTGGGGTGGCCAAAAGTCGCCAGCCCCGAGCCGGCCTTGACCAGCAGTGCGTCGGCATGGCCGTGGTAACAGCCTTCGAACTTGATGATCTTGCTGCGCCCGGTGGCCCCGCGCGCCAGCCGCAGGGCACTCATCGCCGCTTCGGTGCCCGAGCAGACCAGGCGCAGCTGGTCCATGCTGGGCACCAGCGAGAGGATCTCTTCGGCCAGCTCGATCTCGCGTTCGGTCGGCGCGCCGAATGACAGGCCGTCATCGACCGCGCGATGCACGGCCTCCAGCACGGCAGGGTGGCCGTGGCCCAGGATCATCGGGCCCCAGGAGCCGATGTAGTCGATGTAGCGCCGGCCTTCGGCGTCGAACAGGTAAGCACCCTGGGCACGCGTGATGAAGCGCGGCGTGCCGCCCACCGCGCGGAACGCGCGCACCGGCGAGTTGACGCCGCCCGGGATGACCTTCTGGGCGCGCGCGAACAGTTCTGCGTTGGATTGTTTTTCAGTGGACATGGCGCGGGTTCTTCGGTGAATTGCCGTCGTCGATCTCATCGGGGCCCTCGCCCTCTTCGTCCTCACCGGCCGGCAGGGCCCAGAAAAAGCGGTCCGGGATCACGTTGCCCATGCCAGGGCGGAAGCCCGCGTCCAGCGCCTGGTCGAGGAAGGCCAGCGCCTCGCCGACCGCGGCGTGCAACTCGGCCCCCGAGGCCAGCAGCGCTGCCAGCGCGGCCGACAGCGTATCGCCGGCACCGACGAAGCTGACCTCGAAGCGCTCGAATTTTTCGCCGGTGATGGCGCCTTGCGGCGAGGCCAGCACGTTGTCGAGGAACTGGTCGGGCAGCGGCACGCTGGTGACCAGCACGAAGCGGGTGCCATGTTCAGCCGCCGCCACCGCCAGCTCGCGCGGAGACGCGGGTCGGTCGCTTTCCCAGTCGGGCAGCAGGAAGTTGGTCAGCGTCTGGTGGCTGCCGACCAGCACCTCGGCTTGCGGCAGCACCAGTTCGCGGAAGGCGTCGAGGTAGGCCTGCTGCGCGTCTTCTTCGACCCACGAGAGGTTGGGCAGGTAGGCCACCAGCGGCACGTCGGGATAGTCGGACAGCACCTCGGCAACCGCGCTGACCGCTTCAGCCGAGCCGAGGAAGCCGACCTTCCAGGCGCCGATGGTCACGTCTTCGAGCACGTTGCGCGCCTGTTCGACGATCACGTCGGTGTCGATCACATGGTGGTCGAACACTTCGGCGGTGTCGCGCATCACGATGCTGGTGACCACCGGCAGCGCATGCGCGCCCATTGCAGCGATGGTGGCCACGTCACCTGCCGTGCCGCCCGCACCGCTGGCGTCGCTGGCGTTGAAGCTCATCACGCAAACCGGTGCAACTTGCTCCTGCAGCGGTGTGGTTCCGCTGTCTGTGGTGGGTGTTTCAGAGGTCATGAAAAAGGGGAAGTTCGAGGCTGCGCGAGGGGTGGTGGCGGAGCAGTTGCCAACCTCTAGCCAAACGTGAAGTATGTGGCTTATGTACCCGCGGGGCCAACACTTTCCGGTAGTTGGCCTCGCTACAATCTGGACCCATTGTAGTAAACCCGAAGAGGCCCTGTGAGCGAGCCCAGAACCTGGATGTGCCTCATTTGCGGGTGGATCTATGACGAGGCAACCGGCGATCTGGACCATGGCATTGCGCCAGGAACGGCCTGGGAAGCGGTGCCGATGAACTGGACCTGTCCTGAATGCGGTGCCCGCAAAGAGGACTTCGAGATGGTCCGGATCTAGCTCCTGATACGTGACCCCTGAAACTAGGATGGCCTCGGCGTGCAGCCCGGGTTGTTGAGGAGAATGCTCGGTGAGCAACGAATCCCCAGCCGGCGCCCTCGGCATCAAGGTGCTGGTCATTGACGACAGCAACACCATTCGTCGCAGCGCCGAGATATTTCTGAAGCAAGGTGGCCACCAGGTGCTGCTGGCCGAAGACGGCTTCGACGCGCTGGCCAAGGTCAACGACCACGACCCCGACCTGATCTTCTGCGACATCCTGATGCCGCGGCTCGATGGTTACCAGACCTGCGCGATCATCAAGCGCAACGCCCGCTTCTCGGGTGTGCCGGTGATCATGCTGTCGTCCAAGGACGGCTTGTTCGACAAGGCGCGTGGCCGCATGGTCGGCTCGGAAGACTATCTGACCAAACCTTTCACCAAAGACCAGCTGCTGCAGGCCGTCGAGCAGCACCGGCGGGTGGTTTCATGATGCGCCCTGTGAGGACCCGACCATGACGATTCAGAAGATCTTGGTGGTGGATGACTCGAAGACCGAGTTGCACCACCTCTCGGAAATCCTGGGCAAACGCGGTTATGCCGTGCGCACGGCCGAGAACGCCGACGAGGCGCTGCGCCGCATGGGCGAAGAAACGCCTGACCTGGTGCTGATGGATGTGGTGATGCCCGGACAGAACGGCTTCCAGCTGACCCGCGCGATCACGCGCGATCCGCGGTTCTCGAAAGTGCCGGTGATCATGTGCACCAGCAAGAACCAGGAAACCGACAAGGTCTGGGGCATGCGCCAGGGCGCGCGCGACTACATCGTCAAACCGGTGGATGGCGATGAATTGGCCGCCAAGATCCGTGCGTTCGACTGAGTTGTGAATGGCCAACAAGGAAGCGCTGCGTGAACTCCAGAGCCGCCTGGCCGAGCGGCTCTCGGCTGCCCGCACCCAAGAGCGCGGCAAGTCGTGGCTGGCAGTCGAATGCAGTGCGCGCGGCTTCTTGCTGCCGCTGCGCGAGGCCGGCGAAATCTTTGCGCTGGCGCCGCTCCAGCCGGTGCCGCACACGCACCGCTGGTTCCTGGGCGTGTCCAACTTGCGCGGGCACCTGCACGGCGTGGTCGACCTGGCCGCCTTCCTGGGCGTCAAGACCGGCGAGGTCGCGCGCGACCAGGCCCGGCTGGTCGGTTTCAACCCGAGGTTCGAACTCAACTGCGCGTTGATGGTCGACCGGCTTTCGGGCCTGCGCAGCGAAGAACAACTCACGCCGGTGGCCGACGAGCAAGCGCCGCGCCCCGGCTTTGTCGGCCTGCGCTACCGCGATGCGGCAGGGCGCCTGTGGCAAGAACTGAACCTGGCCGAACTGGCCAGCGATGAAGCCTTCCTGAGGATCGTGGGCTGACGCCACCCCCCGCCCGCAGACTCACTGGAATAACGATTGCACGAGGGATCTATGAGCTTCCTGAACAAGATAAGGGCAATGGGCCAAAAGCCCGGCGCCAGCGCGGGGCCGGGCGGTTTGCCGTCGGGTGCGCGCGCCGAACGCGGGTTTGGCGGTGCTGCTGCGGTCGAGGCCGCCTCGCCGGCCGCTGCCACCCGCTTCAACCCCTCCACCCAGGTGCCCTCGGGCAACTTCGACTCGTCGATCATTTCCGAAGCGGCCCCGTCGGGCATGGCCGACTTTTCCGAGTCGCGTCTGGTGCCGCGCGACGCCTTGCCGGCCCCGACGGGCTCGGCGCTGCCACTGATCGGCAACCGGCCGCTGCCCGAGCAGCGCCAGATCCTGGTCGCCTGCATCGTGCTGGGCCTGATCGGCCTGGTGGTGATGGTGCTGTGGTCGCTGAATTCAGCCCTCAACGGCTCGGCCCAGGTGGGTGCCACCGGCCAGGCACTGATGCAGTCGCAGCGGCTCGCCAAGGCGGTCTCGCAGGCGCTCGTGGGCAGCCCGAAAGCCTTCCCCGAAATGCGCGAGAGCGTCGAGGTGCTGGCGCGCAACGTGCGCGGCCTCAAGACCGGTGAAGGCTCGCTGCCGGCCGCGCCGGCGGCGGTGCAGGAGTCGATCGATGCCGTGATGCCGCTGGTGGACCGGGCCGAGAAGAGCGCCAACACCGTGATCGCGCAGCAGAAGATCCTGACCCAGGTGGGCGAGTCGCTCAAGACCATCAACCGCCAGTCGGCCGACCTGCTCGAGATTGCCGAAACGATCTCGTCGCTGAAGCTGCAGCAGAACGCCGCGCCGGCCGAACTGGCGGCGGCCGGGCAACTGGTGATGCTCACGCAGCGCATCGGCAAGAGCTCGAACGAATTCGTCACGCTCGAAGGCGTGAGCCCGGAAGCGGTGTTCCTGCTCGGCAAGGACCTGAACTCGTTCCGTGAACTGGCACTGGGCCTGCTCAACGGCAACCCCGAAATGCGCCTGCCGGGCACGCGCGACGGCGAAACCAAGGAGCGCATCACCGCGCTGCTGAAGCTGTACGAGGACACGCGCAAGCAGGCCGGTTCGATCCTGGGCAACCTGCAGGGCATGGTGGCCGCGCGCGAGGCGCAGGTCATGATCGTGGCCGACAGCGAACCGCTGCGCACCGGGCTCGAGACGGTGCAGCAGGGCCTGACCAGGACGGCCGGCTTCAGTGCCCTGAACCTGGCCTTTCTGCTGGTGCCCGCGCTGTTGCTGCTGGCCGGCGGCGCGGGTTTTCTGCGCCTGTACGTTCGCGACCAGGCCAGCCAGGCCGCGTTGGCACAGAACCAGCGGCTCGATGCGCAGCGCCAGGAGCAAGAGGCCAAAAGAGTCAACGACGCCAACCAGGCCGCCATTCTGCGATTGATGAACGAGTTGCAGACGGTTGCCGAGGGCGACCTGACGCAGCAGGCCACGGTGACCGAAGACATCACCGGCGCCATCGCCGACTCGGTGAACTACACGGTGG
Source organism: Methylibium sp. (assembly GCA_031414975.1). Classification (GTDB taxonomy): domain Bacteria; phylum Pseudomonadota; class Gammaproteobacteria; order Burkholderiales; family Burkholderiaceae_C; genus LGRD01. The sequence goes on from JANOQS010000343.1 coordinate 11,011, forward strand.
AAGAACTGCGTACCCTGGTGACCCAGGTGCAAGGCACGGTGGGCCGGGTGACCGAAACCACCGCACAGGTGGAACAGAACTCCACCGAACTGCTTGCCGCATCGACCGAGCAGCTGCGCGAGATTCGCGACACCGGTGAGTCGGTGCTGCAGATGGCGGGCCGAATCAACGACGTGTCGGCGCAGGCGCAGGAAAGCGCGCTGGTGGCGCGCCAGTCGGTGCAGGCGGCCGAGTCGGGCCTGCGCGCGGTGCAGAACACCATCGGCGGCATGAACTCGATCCGCGACCAGATCCAGGAAACCTCCAAGCGCATCAAGCGGCTCGGCGAGTCGTCGCAGGAGATCGGCGAGATCACCGAGCTGATTTCCGACATTACCGAGCAGACCAACGTGCTGGCGCTGAACGCCGCCATCCAGGCCGCGTCGGCCGGCGACGCCGGGCGCGGCTTTTCGGTCGTTGCCGAAGAAGTGCAGCGTCTGGCCGAACGCTCGGGCGACGCGACGCGCCAGATCGCGGTGCTGGTCAAGACCATTCAGACCGACACGCAAGATGCCGTGGGCGCCATGGAACGCTCGACCCAGGGTGTGGTCGAGGGCGCACGCCTGTCCGACGCGGCCGGTACCGCACTGGGCGAGATCGACCGCGTGTCGCGCCAGCTCGCCGAGCTGATCGGGCAGATTTCGAACCAGGCCCTCAGTGAAGCCCAGTCGGCCAACGTGGTGGCCGCCAACATCCAGCACATCTTCGCGGTGACCGAGCAAACTGAAGAAGGCACGCGCTCGACCGCGGGCCTGGTGCGCGAACTGTCCAAGACCGCTGAAGAGTTGAAGGAGTCGGTGGCGCGGTTCAAGATCAGCTGATCGAACCCCACGACCCCATACCAGCGCGGCGACGACGAGCATGAACGACAAGATGAGCGAACCCATCGATGACCTGAGCGCCCTGGCCTGGGTGCACGACGAGTTGCGCCGCTCGCTGGAGAACTCGCACAAGGCCTTGCGGCGCCACCTGAAAGAGGTCGAGGCGCTCGGTGCGTCCGATGTCGATGTGGTCGACCCGGCCATCCTGCGCAGCGCGCGGGTGCAAATTCACCAGGGCGTCGGTGCACTCGAGCTGGTCGGGCTGCGCGCTGCGTCCACCGTGCTGCGCGCCAGCGAAGCCGCAGTGATGCGCTTCGTCGCCAAGCCAGACACGATGAACCTGCCGGCCGTCGAAGACATCGAGCGCAATTCGTTCGCGCTGCTCGACTATCTGTCGCGCATGCTGGCCGGCAAGCCGGTGGCGCCGCTGTCGATGTTCCCGCAATACCGCGCCGTGCTCGAAGCGGCGGGGGCCGACCGGGTTCACCCGGCCGACCTGTGGCCGGTGGACTGGCGCTGGGCCGACCTGCCCGGCAGCACGGCGGCCACGCCGCGCAAGACCGACGCAGCCACCCGCGGCCTGCTCGAGCGCGAGCTGCTCACCCTGATGCGCGACGACCGGCCTGCCCTGTCGGCGGCGCGCATGAGCGAGGTCTGCGCCGGCCTTGGCGCCGGTGCCACCGACACGCACCGGTCCACCTTGTGGAAGCTGGCCTCGGCGGTGTTCGAGTCGCAGGCGCGCGGGCTGTTGCCGGCCGACGTGTTCTCCAAGCGCGTCGCTTCGCGCCTGCTGGCCCAGTTCCGGGTGCTGGAGCGGGGCGACGGCGAAGTGTCCGAGCGGCTCGCCCAGGACCTGCTGTTCTTCTGCGCCCAGAGTGCCGCGCCCGACGACCGCCACAAGGCACCGCGGCTGGCCGCCGTGCGCCAGGCCTACGGGCTGGCCCAGTACCTGCCGATCGACTATTCGCACAGCGTGCTCGGGCAGTTCGACCCGGCCTGGATCGCGCAGGCGCGCAAGCGGGTCGGCGCGGCCAAGGAGTCCTGGTCGGCGGTGGCCGGTGGCGAAATGCACCGCATGGCGGGCCTGTCGGAGCAGTTTTCGCTCGTCGGCGACTCGCTCAAGCGCCTGTTCCCGCTCGGCGAAACCTTTGCCACCGGCCTGCAAGGGGCGGTCAACCAATGCCAGGCGGCCGGTGCCGCGCCGCCTGCACCGCTGGCGATGGAAGTGGCGACCAGCCTGCTCTACATCGAAGCCGTGCTCGAAGACGGCGACTTCAACCACCCCGAACAGGCGCTGCGCGTGCTGCGCCTGGCCGACCGGCTCGCGGCCGTGCGCCAGGGCGATCCGCCCAAACCGCTCGAAGGCTGGATGGAGGAGCTGTACCGCCGCGTCTCCGACCGCCAGACCATGGGCAGCGTGGTGCAGGAACTGCGCACCTCGCTGTCGGACGCCGAGAAGCTGATCGACGAGTTCTTCCGCAAGCCGAGCGAGCCCAAGTCACTGCTGCAGGTGCCCAAGCACCTGGCCGCGATGCGCGGCGTGTTGTCGGTGCTGGGCATGGACCATGCCGCTGCGGCGCTGCTGCGCATGCGCGACGACATCGACGGCCTGGCCTCGACGGTGGTGGACACCGAAAAAGTTGCGCAAGCCGGCGTGTTCGACCGCATCGCCGGCAACCTGGGCGCCTTGGGCTTTTTGATCGACATGCTCAGCGTGCAACCGCAAATGGCCAAGTCGCTGTTTGCGTACGACGCACAGGCCGGCAAGCTGAGCCCGGTGATGGGGCGCTCGCGCGGCCCGCGCGACCGGGTGATGGGGCAGGCCGACACGGCCCCGCCGATCGAGCCGCGCCTGATCGAGCAGGCCCAGCAACTCGCCCTTTCCGCCAGCCGGCAGGACACGCCGGTGGCCGAGGTCGCGCGCGGCATGGAGCGTCTCTCCAACGAAGCGATGGCAGCCGACCAGGGCAGCCTGGCCGCCACCCTGCGCGAGGCCCAGCAGGCACTCGGCGAGGCTCGCACCGAGGCCGATCTGGGCTCGGTGCGCGGCAAACTTTCCGATGCGCTGGTCGACTTCGTTTCGTCGCGCTCCGATGCCGCCACCTTGGAGCCCGACGTGGCCGCGCTGCGCAGCCAGCCGGTGACGCCGGCGCCCGCTGCTCCCAGCCACCGGGCTCCGCTCGATGAGGGCGACGAACTGCTCCAGGTCTTTCTCGAAGAAGCGCACGAGGTGCTCGCCAGCGCCGAACAAGGGCGCGCCGGACTGCACCTGAGCCCAAGCGATGTGGCACTGCTGACCACGGTGCGGCGCGCCTTCCACACCCTCAAGGGCAGCTCGCGCATGGTCGGGCTGAAGGACTTCGGCGAAGCCGCCTGGATCTGCGAGCGCATCTACAACACCCAGATGGCCAGTCAGGGGCCGGCCGACCCGCCGCTGCTCGAGTTCACCCAGTGGGCGCTGGCCTACCTGCGCGGCTGGGCCCAAGACATCGAAGCGCGCCGGCAGGGCGGCCACGACGCCGTGACCGTTGCCGCCGCTGTGTCCTTGCTGGCCCAGCGGCGCGAAGAGGCCGGCACGACCCAGACGTCGGACATTGCCCTGCCGTTGATTGCGGCGGTCGCCGCGCCAGTCACTGTGCCGGGCACCCTGCTGCCGGCCACGCCAGCCGCGCAAATCCCCTTGCCGCCGCTTGCCGCACCGGCCTTGCCGGTGGTGTCGATGCCGATGGAGTTGTCGCTCGACCTGGACCTCGACCTGCCCGGCAGCTTGTTGCCCGCGGGCCGCGCGGCCGAAACCACTCCGTTGGCGTCGCCCGACTCGGCACCGGTCGAGCCGATCTCGAGCCGGTTCGGCGCGCTCGAGGGCCTTGGGGAAGGCCCGCCGCCGGTGCCGGCGATGGCGCCGCTGACCGCTTCCCTGGACCTTTCTCCGCTCGATCTGCCGGCCGAGCCACTGGACTTCCCCGCGCGCGTGCCCGAGCCGGCCGAGGCCGAAAACGTCAAGGTCGTCGGGCCGCTGCGCATCGGCATTCCGCTGTTCAACATTTACCTGAACGAGGCCGACGAGCTCTCGCGCCGCCTGACCACCGAGCTGGCCGAGTGGGCGATGGAGCTGCACCGCCCGATCGGCGAGATGCCGATTGCGCTGGCGCACTCGCTGGCCGGCAGTTCGGCCACCGTCGGCTTCACCGACCTGTCCAACCTGTCGCGCACGCTCGAGCATGCGCTGATGCGCTCCGAGGCGATCGGCCAGGGCACACCCGACGAAGCGCGCCTGTTCGTCGACACGGCCGAAGAGATCCGCCGCATGCTGCACCAGTTTGCGGCCGGCTTCCTGGTCGGCGCATCGCCCAAGCTGCTGGCCCGGCTGGCCGAGCATGAGATCACGTCGGCGCGCCGGCTCGAGGCGGTGGCGGCGGCGGCCGACGGTCCCTCATCGACCCGCACTGGCGAGCTGGAAGTGCTCCAGGCCGAGCCCTTGAACCTGCTCCCGGCCTTCGAGCCACCGCCCGCCGTGGCGGCGCCGGCGCTGCCCGGGCCGGTGATTGACGAGCCCGCGCCTGCGGTTGTTGCTGCGCCTGTCTCTGCACCTGCACCTGCACCTGTCGCTGCACCTGTCGCTGCACCCGCGCCTGCCGCTGTATCCACACCCCCGCACACCCGGCCGGCCCCGCTGCGCGAATCCGACTTCTCGGCGCTGGTGTCGTCCGACCCCTTCGAGTCGTCGGGTTTCATGGAGCTCAAGCCGCTGCCGGAGTTGCCGCAGGGCATCCCGCGTTCGGCGCCGCTCAGCCATTCGCATGTCGATATCGAAGACGATCTCGACGCGGTCGACGCGGTCGATGCCGAGCTGTTCCCGATCTTCGAAGAAGAAGCCCTCGAACTGCTGCCGCAGTTGGCCGGGCAATTGCGCGCCTGGCTGCTAGAGCCCGAACAGGTGAAACACGCTTCGGCGTGCATGCGCACACTTCACACGCTCAAGGGAGGCGCGCGGCTGGCCGGTGCAATGCGCCTGGGCGAGATGTCGCACCGGCTCGAAACCCGCATCGAGCACCTGCTCGCGCAGCCCCACCCGGCCAGCGACGAGATCGAAGACCTGCAGAGCAATTGTGATTCCCTGTCTCAGCTCTTCGATGCGATGCGGACAAGGGACGCCCAGGCCCACGCCGATGCGGCCGAAGCGATCCAGGACATCCCGGCCGCGCCGGTGTTGACGCGGGTGCCGCAGGTGCCGCAGCCGCAGATGCTCGTGCAGCCGGCGGTGCAGCCGCTGGTGCAGCCGCCGCCGGTGGCAGCGCCGCGCGAGCAAGCGCCTGGCGCGGTCGAAGCCGCAAAAGTCGCTGAGGCCGCTCAGGCCGCCAAGGTCGGGACCGCCGCACCGCCGGTGCCGGTCGCCAAGCTGCACCCCGACGTCGCGCGCCCGAACGATCTGCCCGGCATCGACTGGTCGCAGTTTGCCTCGTCCATCGGCACCAAGGCCGCGCCGGAGCGCCCGCACAGCGTGACGCAGTCGGCCGTGCGCGTGCGTGCGCCGCTGCTCGACCGGCTCGTCAACCAGGCGGGCGAGGTGAGCATCACGCGTTCGCGCATCGAGACCGAGGTGGGCCAGATCAAGGGCTCGCTGAGCGATCTGACCGACAACCTGGAACGCCTGCGCCTGCAGCTGCGCGACATCGAGTTGCAGGCCGAAACGCAGATGAGTTCGCGCCTGGAGGCGGCCAAGGCGGCCGACAAGGCTTTCGACCCGCTCGAGTTCGACCGCTTCACGCGCTTTCAGGAAGTGACGCGCATGATGGCCGAGTCGGTCAACGACGTGGCCACCGTGCAGCGCAACCTGCAGCGCTCACTCGAAAGCACCGAAGACGAACTGGTGGCCCAGGCGCGCATGACGCGTGAACTGCAGGACGACCTGCTGCGCACCCGCATGGTCGAGTTCGAAGGCCTGTCTGACCGGCTCTACCGCGTGGTGCGCCAGGCCGCCAAGGAAACCGGCAAGCAGGTGCGGCTCGACATCACCGGCGGCTCGATCGAAGTCGACCGCGGCGTGCTCGACCGCATGACCGGCACCTTCGAGCACCTGCTGCGCAATTGCGTCACCCACGGCATCGAGGCGCCGCAGGTGCGCAGCGCGGCGGCCAAGGACCCGACCGGCACGATCACGATGATGCTCACGCAAGAGGGCAACGAAGTCGGCGTCGAGGTGCGCGACGACGGCGCGGGCCTGAACCTGGCGCGCATCCGCGCCAAGGGCGAGGCGATGGGCCTGCTCGAACGCGACGTGCCGTACACCGATGCCGAACTCGCCAACCTGATCTTCACCCCCGGCTTCACCACCGCCGACACGGTGACCGAACTGGCCGGCCGCGGCGTCGGCATGGACGTGGTGCGCTCCGAGGTGAACGCGATCGGCGGGCGGGTTGAAACCGCGACCGCGGCGAACCAGGGCACCTCGTTCAAGCTGGTGCTGCCGTTGACGACGGCGGTGACGCAGGTGGTGATGCTGCGCTGCGGCGACACGACCGTGGCGGTGCCGTCCACCCTGATCGAGATCGTGCGCCGCAGCACGCCGGCCGAGATCGACGAGGCGCATGCCAGCGGCGTGTTCATCCTGGGCGACCGGGCCATGCCGTTCTACTGGCTCGGCGCGCTGCTGCAGATCGGCCCCGTGGCGCTGGAAAACACCGGCCGCACCCGCTCGGTGGTGGTGGTGCGCAGTGCGCAGCAACGCATCGCGTTGCATGTGGACGAAGTGCTGGGCAACCAGGAAGTGGTGGTCAAGAACCTCGGCCCGCAACTCTCGCGCATGCCCGGCCTGGCCGGCGTGACCCTGCTCGCTTCGGGCGCGGTGGCGCTGATCTACAACCCGGTCGCGCTGGCCACCCTGTACGGCGCGGCGGCGCGCAGTGCCACCGACGCCGCGCTGCACGCACCGGCACGTGCGCCCGGGATGCCCGACGTGGGCGAGCCGGCCCTGGTGGCGGCGCCGCTGATCCTGGTGGTGGACGACTCGCTCACCGTGCGCCGCGTGACGCAGCGCCTGCTGGTGCGCGAAGGCTACCGCGTGGCGCTGGCCAAGGACGGCATGGACGCGCTGGAGCGGCTGGTCGAAGAATTGCCGCAAGTGGTGCTGACCGACATCGAGATGCCGCGCATGGACGGCTTCGACCTGGTCCGCAACATCCGCGCGGATACGCGGCTGCGCGAGCTGCCGGTGATCATGATCACCTCGCGCATCGCGCAGAAGCACCGCGAGTACGCGTCTGAGTTGGGCGTCGATCACTACCTCGGCAAGCCCTACTCGGAAGAAGACCTGCTGGCGCTGATCGGGCACTACACGTCGGCCGGTTCGGCGGCCTGAGCGGCCGGTTCACCCGGCCCACCCGGTTCAGCCAGGCGGCGGGCTGGAACCTTTGACGGCCTGAAACCGCGCCAGCGTTCGCTGGCGCGCTTCTTCATGTTGCACCACCGGGGCCGGGTAGTCCTTCCCGATCACCACCCCTGCTGCGAGCAGATCGACCGGCCGCGCCGCCCACGGGGCGTGGATCGCTGCGTCGGGCAGGGCCGCCAACTGCGGCAGGTAGCGGCGGATGAACTTGCCCGCGGGGTCGAAGTTTTCGCTCTGCCGCAGCGGGTTGAAGATGCGAAACCACGGCTGCGCGTCGCAGCCGGTCGAGGCCGCCCACTGCCAGCCGCCGTTGTTGGCGGCCAGGTCGAAGTCGTTCAGGTGCTGCGCAAAATATCGCTCGCCCCAGCGCCAGTCGAGCCCCAGGTCTTTCACCAGGAAACTCGCCACCACCATGCGCAGCCGGTTGTGCATGTAACCGGTCTGGTTGATCTGCGCCATTGCCGCGTCCACCAGCGGGTAGCCGGTGCGGCCTTCGCACCAGGCGGCGAACAGCGCCTCGGCCTGCGGGCCTTGTTCCCATTCGATGCGGTCGAACTCGGGCTTGAAGCAGGCGCCGATCACGCGTGGGTGGTGGTGCAGGATCTGGTGATAGAAGTCGCGCCAGACCAGCTCGGACAGCCAGACTTGTGCGCCCTGGCCGCCCTGGCGCCACGCCGCATGTGCCAGCTCGCGGATTGAGACCGTGCCGAAGCGCAGGTGCACCGACAGGTAGCTCGGCCCCTTGATGGCGGGGAAGTTGCGCGTCTCATCGTAGGCCGCCATGCGCGGCATGAAGTCGGCCAGCAACTGCTGTGCGCCGGCACTGCCGGTGGGGATGTTCAGTGCCTTCAGGTTCGTTGGCTCGAAGCCCAGCGCTTCCAGGCTGGGCAGTTCGGCGCTCAGCTCCGCGCTCAGCCGGTCAGGCAGCGGGGCCAGCCCTGCCGCATGCGCCTCGACGGGATAGGGCTTGACGAAGAACGGCTCCAGCTTCTTCAGCCAGGCGTTCTTGTACGGCGTGAACACCGCATAGGGCTTGCCGCCGCCGGTGAGCAGCTCGCTGCGTTCGAACACCACGTGGTCCTTGCCGGTGTGCAGCGCAATGCCCACGCCGGCCAGCGCCTCGCGCACCGTCGCGTCGCGTCGCAGCGCGGCGGGCTCGTCGTCGTGGCTGGCGTAGACGGCCTGAACGCCCAGCTGCGCGGCCAGCGCCGGGATCTCGTCGATGGCCCGGCCGTGCCGCACGATCAGCCGAACGCCGCTGTGCCCGTGGCCGGCGCCGAGTGCGGCCAGTTGCCGATCCAGGTCTTGGGTGCAGGCGTGAATGAACTCCACCCGGCGGTCGGCGCGCGGCAGCGGGTCGAGGATCTCGCGGTCGTAGACGAACACACACCAGACCTGCTGGGCGGCCTTCAGCGCGTGGTGCAGCGCGGCGTTGTCGACGGTGCGCAAGTCACGCCGGAACCAGACGAGGGCACGCTCCAGGGGCTTTTCCATGCCGCCGAGTCTGCCTCAGGAATAAAATCCCCCCATGCCGTCCGAGCCCGTCAACTTCACGAACCAGTTCCTGATCGCCATGCCGGGCATGGGCGACGGCACCTTCGCCGGCACCGTGGTCTACCTGTGCGAGCACAACGAGAAGGGCGCGCTCGGGCTGGTCATCAACAAGCCGATCGACATCAAGCTGAAGAACCTGTTCGAGAAGGTGGAGTTGTCGCTCGACCGCGAAGACCTGGCCGAAGCGCCGGTCTACTTTGGCGGGCCGGTGCAGACCGAGCGCGGTTTCGTCCTGCACGAGCGCCTGGGCGGCGAGGGCAGCGAGGGGGGGCACTACAACTCGTCGCTGCAGATCCCCGGCGGGCTCGAGATGACGACGAGCAAGGACGTGCTGGAAGCGCTGTCGCACGGTGCGGGCCCCAAGAAGATCCTGGTCACCCTGGGCTACAGCGGCTGGGGCGCGGGGCAGCTCGAAGACGAGATGAGCCGCAACGGCTGGATCAACGTCAACGCCGAGCCGGGCATCATCTTCGACACGCCGGTGGAGCAGCGGTATGACAAGGCCTTGTCCTTGCTGGGCATTGACCCTCGCATGCTGAGTCAGGAAGCCGGCCACGCATGAGCTCATCGACCGGCTTTGCGCAAGCGGTTTCACTGCGTTCCTTCCTGGCGTTCGACTTCGGCACCCAACGCGTGGGTGTTGCCACCGGAAACTCGCTGACCCGCAACGCTCAGCCACTCACCACGGTGGCCGCGCAGGGCGACGCACGGTTTGATGCCATCGGCAAGCTCATCACCGAGTGGCAACCCGACGCGCTGGTCGTCGGCGTGCCCTTCCACCCCGACGGCGCCGAACACGACAACACGCGCCGCGCGCGCCGGTTTGCGAACCAGTTGCACGGCCGCTTTCACCTGCTGGTGCATCAAGTGGACGAGCGCTACACCACCACCGAAGCGCATTCCCTGGGTGCCGCTGACGTGGACGCCGCATCGGCTGCGATCATCCTCGAGCAGTTTCTGGGAACGCTCGAATGAGCAGCCTGCACCTCGACGCCGAAGCGCTCTACGCCGAACTGGCGGCCGGCGTGCGCGCGCTGCTGCAGCCGAACAGCGTGATCGTCGGCATCTGGTCGGGCGGCGCGTGGCTGGCCGAGCGGCTGCAGCGTGACCTGCAACGGCCCGGCGAACACGGCGTGATCTCCAGCGCATTGCACCGCGACGACTTCGGCTCGCGCGGCCTGACCGCTGGCGCCGACCACACGCGCCTGCCGTTCGACGTCAACGGCCGCGCGATCCTGCTGATCGACGACGTGCTCTACACCGGCCGCACGATCCGCGCGGTGATCAACGAGCTGTTCGACTTCGGCCGCCCGGCCAGCGTGACCCTGGCGGTGCTGGTGGACCGTGGCGGGCGCGAACTGCCGATGAGCGCGGCCTACTCGGCCGCCCGCATCGCCTTGCCGCGCGAGCAGCGCCTGCGCCTGGTGCGCGGCGACGACGGCCGCTTCAGCTTCGACATCCAGCCGGGCGACTGACGATGAAACAACCCCCACGTCGCTTCGCTCCTGCCCCCCGAGGGGGCGGTCAGTGCCCGGGTCCACGAAAGTGGGCCCCTCCGTGGCCCACGGCGGCCGGGCGGCACTGACGATGCGCAACAACCCCCAGCTCAACAAGCACGGCGAGTTGATCCACCTGCTGTCCATCGAGGGCCTGCCGCCTGCGGTGCTGCAGCACATCCTCGACACCGCGGGCACCTTCCTGTCGGTCAACGACCGCGAGGTCAAGAAGGTGCCGCTGCTGCGCGGAAAGAGCGTGTTCAACCTGTTCTTCGAGAACAGCACGCGCACCCGCACCACGTTCGAGATCGCGGCCAAGCGGCTGAGTGCCGACGTCATCAACCTCGACATCGCACGCTCCAGCACCGCCAAGGGCGAGAGCCTGCTCGACACCATCGCCAACCTGTCGGCGATGCATGCCGACATGTTCGTCGTGCGCCACGGCGAAAGCGGCGCGCCCTACCTGATCGCCCAGCACTGCGCGCCGCACGTGCACGTGGTCAACGCCGGCGACGGCCGCCATGCGCACCCGACGCAGGGGCTGCTGGACATGTACACGATCCGGCACTTCAAGAAAGACTTCAACCAGCTCACCGTGGCGATCGTCGGCGACATCGTGCATTCGCGCGTGGCGCGCTCCGACATACATGCACTGACCACTCTGGGCGTGCCCGAGATCCGCGCCGTCGGCCCGAAGACCCTGGTGCCCGGCGACCTGCGCGAGATGGGCGTGCGGGTGTGCCACGACATGAACGAAGGCATTCGCGGTGCCGACGTGATCATCATGCTGCGCCTGCAGAACGAGCGCATGAGCGGCGCGATGCTGCCCAGCGCGAGCGAGTTCTCCAAGACCTACGGGCTCACGCCCGAGAAGCTCGCGCTCGCCAGGCCCGACGCGATCGTGATGCACCCGGGCCCGATCAACCGTGGCGTCGAAATCCACTCGTCGGTGGCCGACGGCCGCCAGAGCGTGATCCTGCCGCAGGTGACCTTCGGCATCGCGGTGCGCATGGCGGTGATGTCGATCATCGCCGGCAACAACGCCTGAGGATCAGCGACGATGAAGATCCTGATCAAGAACGGCCACCTGATCGACCCCGCCTCGGGCCTCGACCGGCAGGGCGACGTGGCCATCGCGGCCGGGCGCATCGTGTCGCTCGGTGGCGTGATCGCAGACTTTTCGCCCGACCGCACGATCGACGCGCAAGGCCTGATCGTCGCCCCCGGCCTGGTGGACCTGGCGGTGCGCTTGCGCGAGCCTGGCCATGAACACGAAGGCATGCTCGAGTCCGAAATGGCCGCCGCCGTGGCCGGTGGCGTGACCAGCCTGGTGTGCCCGCCCGACACCGAGCCGGTGCTCGACGAACCCGGCCTGGTGGAGATGCTGAAGTTCCGCGCCCGCAGCCTGAACCTGGCGCATCTCTATCCGCTGGGCGCGTTGACGCGTGGGCTGCAAGGTGAGGCGCTGACCGAGATGGCCGAGCTGACCGAGGCCGGCTGCGTCGGCTTCTCGCATGCCGACGTGGCGGTGAAGGACACCTTGGTGCTGCACCGTGCGCTGCAGTACGCGGCAACCTTCGGCTACACCGTGTGGCTGCGCCCGAACGATGCGTTCCTGGGCAACGGCGTGGCGGCCAAGGGCGCGCTGGCCACGCGCATGGGCCTCTCGGGCGTGCCGGTGATTGCCGAGACGATCGCCCTGAACACGATCTTCGAACTGGTGCGCGACACCGGCGCCCGCATCCACCTGTGCCGGTTGAGCAGCGCCGCCGGCATCGAGCTGGTGCGGCGCGCCAAGGCCGAAGGCTTGGCCGTCAGCTGCGACGTGAGCGTGAACCAGCTCCACCTGACCGACCTGGACATCGGCTACTTCAACGCCGCGATGCGCCTGACGCCGCCACTGCGCCAGCAGCGCGACCGCGACGCGATCCGCGCTGCGCTGGCCGATGGCACCGTCGACGCGCTCGTCAGCGACCACACGCCGGTGGATGCCGATGCCAAGAACCTGCCGTTCGCCGAAAGCGAGCCCGGCGCGACCGGGCTGGAGCTGCTGCTTTCGCTGGCCTTGAAGTGGGGCGCCGAGTCGGGCCTGTCCCTGCCGGCCACCTTGGCCACTGTCACGGCCGGGCCGGTGCGGGTGCTGGGCGACGCGCTGGGCAGCCTGGGCGCGAGTGCCGGGAGGCTGGTCGAAGGCGGCGTGGCCGACCTGTGCCTGTTCAACGCCGAGCAGCGTTGGAGCGTGACACCCGACGCGCTGCGCAGCCAGGGCAAGCACACGCCGTTCACCGGCCACGAGCTGCAGGGCAGGGTGCAGGCCACCGTGGTGGGGGGCATCGTGGCGTTCGAGCAGTCTCGCACTTGAAGAGCCGCCTCACTTGAAGAGCCGCCGCACTTGAAGGCCCTGCGCGCGGTATGGCGCCTGGCGCGGGTCGTCGTGCATTCTCTGTATGGCGCCGCGATCTGCGCGCTGGTGTTCCCGTTCCTGAAGCCGCCGCGGCGCATGCACATCGTGCACCGCTGGTCGGCGCAGATGCTCGCGGTACTGGGCATCACCTTGCAGACCAGCGGCACGGCGCGCAGCGGCCCGGTGCTGTTCGTTGCCAACCATGTGTCGTGGCTCGACATCCTGGCCATCAACGCGGTGCATCCGGCCCGCTTCGTGTCCAAGTCCGACGTGCGGCACTGGCCGTTCATCGGCTGGATGGTGGCCTGCGGCGGCACCTTGTTCATCGAGCGCGAACGCAAACGCGACGCGCTGCGCGTGGTGCACCAGGTGGCCGAAGCGCTGCGCGCCGGTGAAACCGTGGCGGTGTTCCCCGAAGGCACCACGGCCGACGGCCATGCGCTGCTGCCGTTCCACGCCAACCTGCTGCAGGCGGCCATCGCGACCGAGGTGCCGGTGCAGCCGATCGCGCTGCGCTACAGCGACCGGCGCCACACGATCAGCCCGGCGGCGGCCTACGTGGGCGACACCAGCCTGGCGCAATCTGTCTGGTGGGTAGTGGGAGCCGACGGCCTGAAGGTACACGCGCAGATGCTGCTGCCTGAAGGCACGCGCCACCTCGACCGGCGCGCGCTGGCCGAGCGGCTTCAGGCGCAGATCGGCTCGGCCTTGCTCTATCCCTTGCCCTGAGTCAGCCCTTCTTGCCTTGGTTGGCCACCGCGGCGGCTGCCTTGGCCGCGGCCTCCGCATCACCCAGGTAGTAGCTGCGGATCGGCTTCAGCTTGTCGTCCAACTCGTAGACCAGCGGAATGCCGTTCGGAATGTTCAGGTTGACGATCGCCTCGTCGGAGATCCCGTCGAGGTACTTCACGATCGCGCGGATGCTGTTGCCGTGCGCGGCGATCACCAGCCGCTGGCCCGAGCGCACGGCCGGCGCGACGGTCTCGTTCCAGAACGGCATCACACGCGCGACGGTGTCTTTCAGGCATTCGGTCAGCGGCACGTCGGCCGGGTCCAGCCCGGAGTAGCGCAGGTCGCTGCGCCCGCAGCGTGGGTCGGAGGCCTCCAGCACCGGCGGCGGCGTGTCGTAGCTGCGGCGCCAGATCAGCACCTGCTCGTCGCCGAACTTCTTGGCCGTCTCGGCCTTGTTCAGCCCTTGCAGCGCGCCGTAGTGGCGCTCGTTCAGGCGCCAGGAATTGACCACCGGCACCCAGGTGCGGTCCATCTGGTCGAGCGTGTGCCAGAGGGTCCAGATCGCGCGCTTGAGTACCGAGGTGAGCGCGAGGTCGAACTCGAAGCCCGCGGCCTTCAGCAGCCGGCCGGCCTCTTGCGCCTGCGCCACGCCGGTGGGCGTGAGGTCCACGTCGGTCCAGCCGGTGAAGCGGTTTTCCAGGTTCCAGGTCGATTCGCCGTGGCGGACAAGAACGAGTTTGTGCATGGTGGGGGCCGCAGTAGGGAGCGTCGAAGAGGCGACGCTGTTGAGGGATTGGCTATGCACCCGGCGTGCCAGCACCCGCGAATTCTATAATTCGAGTCCTTCCATCTTCGTCTGGCTGCTCCGTGAAATTCTTCGTCGACAACTGGGTTCTGTTTCTCGCCGCGTTCACCTCGGGCGGCCTGCTGCTGTGGCCGATGCTGAGCCAGAGTGCCGGCGGCGGCGGCAAGGTCAACCCGACCGAGGCGGTGCGCCTGATCAACCGCGAGAAGGCGGTACTGATCGACGTGAGCGAGGCGTCCGAATTCGCCAGCGGCCACGCGGCCGGCGCCAAGAGCATTCCGCTGGCCAGCCTGGAGACGAGCACCGAACTGCCCAAGAACAAGGCCTTGCCGCTGGTGGTGATGTGCGCCACCGGCGCGCGTTCGGGGCGCGCGGTGGCGACGCTCAAGAAGCTCGGCTTCGAGAACGCGCGTGCGCTGGCGGGTGGCAATGCCGCCTGGCGCGAAGCCAACCTGCCGCTCGAAAAGTCGGCAGCGTGATGTCGGCGGTCAAGATGCCGGCGGTCAAGATGTACACCACGCAGACCTGCCCGTACTGCGTGCGCGCCAAGTCGCTGCTGGCCGAGCGCGGCGTGACGGCCATCGACGAAGTGCGCGTTGACCTGCACCCTGCAGAGCGCGACGTGATGGTGCAGCTCACCGGCCGCCGCACGGTGCCGCAGATCTTCATCGGTGGCACCCACGTGGGGGGGTGCGATGACCTGGTGGCGCTGGACCAGCGCGGCGGGCTGATGCCGCTGCTGAGCTCGGCCACTTGAAATCCCAGCGGCGATAATCCGCCGCCCGACCCCGCGCCGCCGTGGCGCCCAGGCTCCCCATTCCAACCCGAGATTCCCATGGCCGACGACAACCAGAACCCCGTGTTTCAGATTCAGCGCCTTTACCTGAAGGACTTGTCGCTGGAGCAGCCCAACTCGCCGCAAATCCTGCTCGAGCAGGCTCAGCCGCAGGTCGATATCAACCTCGGCCTGGGTGCCGCGCCGATCGCCGAGGGCATCTATGAGGTGACCGTCACCGCCACCGTCACCACCAAGGTCGGCGACAAGGTGCTGTTCCTGGTCGAGGCCAAGCAGGCCGGCATCTTCGAGATCCGCAACATCCCCGAAGACCAGTTGCAGCCCATCATCGGCATTGCCTGCCCGGGCATCATCTACCCGTACCTGCGCGCGATCGTCTCCGACGTGTGCACCCGCGCCGGCTTCCCGCCGGTGCTGCTGTCGGAAGTGAACTTCCAGGCCATGTACGAAGCCCAGCAGGCGCAGAACGCGCAGCCCAACGGGCCGGCGATCATCACCAGCACGCACTGATCGGCCTCTGCGCCAACGTGCCCCTGACGTGAACCTCACCGTTCTGGGCGGCGGCGCGTGGGGCACCGCACTCGCGGTCAGCGCCGCGGCGCGGCATGCCACCTGGTTGTGGGCGCGCGACGCGGCCCAGGCGGCGCACATGCGCTCGATGCGCCGCAACACGCGCTACCTCGCCGACGTGGTGCTGCCGCCGGCGCTGCATGTGGCCGCTGACCTGGCGGCGGCGCTGCGGCATGCGCAGGGTGGCTTGCTGATCATCGCCACGCCGATGGCGGCACTGGCCGAGGTGCTGGCCCTGCTCCCCCCCAACGCACCCGGCCTGCTGTGGTTGTGCAAGGGCTTCGAAGGCGGCAGTGGCCGGCTCGGGCACGAAGTCGCCCAGGCCGTGTGCCCTCAGGCGCGCGTGGGCGTTCTGTCGGGCCCGAGTTTTGCGCTCGAAGTGGCGCGCGGCCAACCCACGGCGCTGGTCGCGGCCAGCAGCGACGACGCGTTGTGTCGGCAAGCCGTGGCCGCGCTGCACGGCGACAGCCTGCGCATCTATACGTCGAGCGACATCGTCGGCGTCGAAGTCGGCGGTGCGGTGAAGAACGTGCTGGCCATTGCCACCGGCATTGCCGACGGCATGCAACTCGGCCTGAACGCGCGTGCCGCATTGATCACCCGCGGCCTGGCCGAGATGACGCGCCTGGGGCTGGCGCTCGGCGCGCGCGCCGAGACCTTCATGGGCCTGAGCGGGCTGGGCGACCTGGTGCTCACGGCCACCGGGGAGCTGTCGCGCAACCGCAAGGTCGGGTTGCTGCTGGCGCAAGGCTTGCCGCTGGCGCAGATCCTGCGCGAACTCGGCCATGTGGCCGAGGGGGTGCACAGCGCGGCGATGGTGCTGCAGCGGGCTCAGGCGCTGCAGGTGGACATGCCGATCACGCGTGCCGTGGTGGCGGTGCTCGAAGGCGCTTGTTCACCGGCGCAGGCGCTGGAGCAACTGATGGGGCGCGACGCACGGCCCGAGGCTTGAGCAGGGCAGAGCAGAGCAGGGCGGAGCAGAGCAGGGCGGAGCAGAGCAGGGCGGAGCGGCGGGCGACCGTTCTCCACTACCCGCCGCCGGCGTAGCCGTTCTGCCGCCAGGCCTCGAACACCGCCACGGCCACCGCGTTGCTGAGGTTCAGGCTGCGCTGGCCGGTGCGCATCGGCAGCCGGATGTGCTGGGCCGGCGCAAAACTGTCGCGAACCGCTCCGGGCAAGCCCTGAGTTTCGGAGCCGAACACCAGCCAGTCGCCGGCCTGCCATGCCGCCTCGGCCAACAGCCGGCTGGCGCGGGTGGTGAAGGCGAACATGCGCGCCGGCTCGGGGCGCGCGTCGGCCAGCAAGCGCTCCCACGAGGCATGGCGCTGGACCGAGGCGTACTCGTGGTAGTCGAGCCCGGCGCGCACCAGCAGCTTGTCATCCATCGAAAAGCCGAGCGGCTCGACCAGGTGCAGCGCGCAGCCGGTGTTGGCCGCCAGGCGGATCACGTTGCCGGTGTTGGGCGGGATCTCGGGATGCACGAGCACGATGTTGAACATGGGCGGGCCGCTTCAATCGTCCTCGGGCCGCGGCGTGCGGCCCACCACCCACACCTGCACGCTGGCCGCGCCGGCCTGCAGCAGCACGCGGCTGGCTTCGGCGGCGGTCGCGCCGGTGGTCATCACGTCGTCGACCAGCGCGATGTGCCGTTCGCGCAGCTCGCTGACGCGCAGCGGTTCCACGGCAAACGCGCCGCGCACGTTGGCCGCGCGCTGCGCGCGCGGGAACGCGAGCTGGTGCGGGCTGTCTTTCACGCGCAGCAGCAACCGTGCGTCGGCCGGGCAGTGCAGCGCGCGGCCGAGGCGCCGCGCCAGTTCCCAGGCCTGGTTGTAGCCGCGCTCGCGCAGGCGCTGCGGGCTCAGCGGCACCGGCAGCAGCAGCGAGGGGTGCGGCACGTCACTGCACTGCACGGCCTCCAGCAGGCGCGCGGCCAGCAGCGGCGCCAGGTCGAGCGCGGCGTGGAACTTGAAGTGCGTGATCAGGCCGTCCCACGGGTGGCTGTAGGCCAGCGCCGCCACACTGCGCACGAATGGCGGCGGGTCGGTCAGGCAACTGCCGCACAGGGGGGTGGTGACCGGCACGTCGAGCGCACAGCGCCGGCAGCGCAGTGTCGGCGGCGCGAAACGCAGCAGGCAATCGGCACACACGCGTTGCGAGCCCCAGCCATGGCACACGGCGCACAGGCTGGGCAGCGGCGACGATGTCGAAGGGGCAAGGAGGCGGCTGAACAGCACCGCCTGAATATACTTGCCCGCCCATGGTCACCGCCGACGACCCACCCACTGCACGGGGCCTGGACCCGGCCGCCGTTGCTGCGGCATTGCGCCGCCTGGCGCGTGCCGAACAGGCGCCCTGGCTGCACGCCGAAGTGGCCCGGCGCATGGCCGAGCGGCTCGCGCTGATCCGCCTCAAGCCGGCGCTGGTGCTGGACTGGTGGGGGCGCTGTGGTGCCAGCGCGGCGCTGCTGCAACAGGCCCATCCGCAGGCGCGCCGGGTGGTGCTGGAGCCGACCTCAGAGCTGGCGGAACGCAGCCGGCAAGACGAGCGCGCGCCGTGGTGGACGGCGCGCCGCTGGAGCGGCGGCACTGTCGAGGTGCAGCTCGAATCGGCACCGCTGCCGGCCGGCGCCGAGCTGGTCTGGGCCAACATGATGCTGCACGCGGTGGCCGACCCGCCGGCGCTGTTCGAGCGCTGGAAGCAGGCCTTGCGCGTGGAGGGCTTCGTGATGTTCTCGTGCCTCGGCCCGGGCACCCTGCGCGAACTGCGCACGCTGTACCAGCGCCTGGGCTGGGGCGTCCCGACTCAAGGTTTCGTCGACATGCACGACCTCGGCGACATGCTGGTGCACGCCGGCTTTGCCGACCCGGTGATGGACCAGGAAGTGTTGAGCCTGCGCTGGGACAGCCCGCAGGCGCTGCTGAACGAGTTGCGCACCCTGGGCAGCAACGCCGCACCGCAGCGTCTGGCGGGGCTGCGCACTCCACGCTGGCGCGGCCGTTTGCTGAAAGAACTGGAAGGCCTGCGCGGCGCCGACGGCAAAATCGCCCTCAGCTTCGAAGTCGCCTACGGCCACGCCTTCAAGGCGGCGCCTCGGCTGCGCCCGGGCGAGCAGACCACCGTCTCGCTGGAAGAGATGCGTGCAATGGTGCGATCGACTCGCGGCCCGATTTGAGTCGCCGGACCGAAGCGCTCATGAAATGATGCAGGGTCGGCGGCTCATGCTCAGGCCGACGCTGCCCTATTGCATCAGGGGCTTCGCTCTGGCCTGAGCGCGCGCGCCGTGCGCTAAAATCTTGAGTTGGTTGGGCCTCGGGCCCACGAGACCCGGCCGCCGAGCGTGCTGCAGGGCTCGTCAGGCACCGGAAACTGGGCAGAGTTCACCGCAATCACGACTGGAATGGCAGCAAGCATCCCCACCCGCCTGATCGGGAAGGCAGCGTTTCCCCCGTCGCAGATTGCCAGCGAGTCGCGCCACCCCGTCTCCGGCGAACGAACCCTGCAGTGGCTGCTGAAGAAGAACTGCTCGATGGCGCCGCGCCACCTGTTTGGCACCTACATCGCCCTGTCGCTTCTGTCCCTGGGCATCGCCGGCGGCTTCTGGCTTCAGGGCGCCACCTTGGTACTGCCGTTCGCCGGCGTCGAAGTGTTGGTTCTCGGCGTGGCCATGCTGTTCTACGCCAGGCACGCGGCCGATGGTGAAGACATTCAGCTCGGCCGCCAGTCGCTCACGGTGGTCAGCACCAGCGCCGGCCGCACCCAGCGGATCGAATTCCAGCCGGCGTGGGTGCGGGTCGAGCCCGAACACGGCGACGGTTCGCTGGTCGAACTGTCCGGCCAGGGCCGCCGCATCGCCGTCGGCCGCTTCGTGCGCCCCGAGCTGCGCCGACAACTCGCCGAAGAACTGCGCTGGGCTTTGCGGCGCTGGCATCCTGACGTTGCGCACGCGACGGGCTGAGAATGACGACCCCCAAGCTCACTCCGTTCGCGGCCCCCAAGGGCCACATGGGGCCCCATCGTGGCCCTTGGGGCGCTCAGCCGTCTTGGGTGCGGCCCGGCGCCGGCTGAGACGAACAAACCATCCGAAAACTGAAGTGACAACCATGAAGACGATGAAAGCACTCTGGGGCAAAGCGGCGCGGCCGCTGGGTCGGTTCAGCCTGACCCTGGGCGCGGCACTGGCCACGCACGCCGCGCTGGCCGTGGGCAACCTGCCCGGCGGGCCGGCCGTGAACCAGCTCGACCTGCCCCCGCCCGTCACGCAGATCGCGCGTGACCAGATCTGGCTGCACTACTTCATGCTGGTGATCTGCACGATCATCTTCCTCGGTGTGTTCGGGGTGATGTTCTATTCGATCCTGAAGCACCGCAAGTCCAAGGGTTTCAAGGCGGCCAACTTCCACGAGAGCGTCAAGGTCGAGATCGCGTGGACGATCGTGCCCTTCATCATCGTCATCCTGATGGCGCTGCCGGCCACCAAGGTGGTGGTGGCGATGAAGGACACCAGCGCGGCCGACCTCACCATCAAGACCACCGGCATGCAGT
Source organism: Methylibium sp. (assembly GCA_031414975.1). Taxonomy (GTDB): domain Bacteria; phylum Pseudomonadota; class Gammaproteobacteria; order Burkholderiales; family Burkholderiaceae_C; genus LGRD01. The sequence continues at coordinate 31,155 of JANOQS010000343.1, forward strand.
GGAAGTGGGGTTACGACTACCTGAAGGGCGAGGGCGAAGGCATCGGCTTCGTGTCCACGCTGGACGTGAGCCACCGCGAGATGTCCAACGCCGGCAAGCCGGCCGGCGACAACTACCTGCTCAAGGTCGACAACCCGCTGGTCGTGCCGGTGGACAAGAAGGTCCGCATCATCACCACCGCGAATGACGTGATCCATGCTTTCATGGTGCCGGCCTTCGGCATCAAGCAGGACGCGATCCCCGGCTTCGTGCGCGACACCTGGTTCCGCGCCGAGAAGACCGGCGACTTCTACGGCCAGTGCGCCGAGCTGTGCGGCAAGGAACACGCCTACATGCCGATCCACGTGAAGGTACTTTCGCAGGCCGACTACAGCGCCTGGGTGCAGGGCAAGCTGAAGGAAATGGCGGCTGCGGCCGACGACCCGAACAAGGTCTGGGAGCTGGCTGCGCTGGTCGAGCGCGGCGAGAAGATCTACGCCGCCAACTGCGCCGCCTGCCACCAGGCCAGCGGCAAGGGTGCCGGCCCGATCAAGGCGCTGGACGGCAGCGAGATCGTGCTGAACGACCCGGCCAAGCAGATCCAGATCCTGCTCAACGGCGCCAACAACGGCGCCATGCCGGCGTGGAAGCAGTTGTCGGACACCGAGCTCGCGGCCGTCATGACCTACACCAAGAATTCGTGGAGCAACAAGACCGGCAAGCTGATCCAGCCTGCCGAAGTCGTTGCCGCGCGCAAGTGATTTTCAGCATCGAAGTTTTCAGAATCGAACGTTCAAGCATCGAACTTTCAAGCATTGAAGAGAAGGACCCGTCATGAGTGCAGTTCTGGGCCACCCCGGCGAGCATGCCCACGATCACGACCACGATCACGGCGCGCCGAGCGGCTGGCGCCGCTGGGTGTATGCGACCAATCACAAGGACATCGGCACGATGTACCTGTTGTTCTCGTTCACGATGCTGATCGTCGGCGGCATCCTGGCGCTGCTGATCCGGCTCGAGCTGTTCCAGCCCGGCCTGCAGTTCGTGAACCCGCAACTGTTCAACCAGCTCACCACGATGCACGGGCTGATCATGGTGTTCGGCGCCATCATGCCGGCCTTCGTGGGCTTTGCGAACTGGATGATCCCGCTCCAGATCGGCGCGGCCGACATGGCCTTCGCGCGCATGAACAACTTCAGCTTCTGGCTGGTGATCCCGGCCGGCATCACGATCGTCGGATCGTTCTTCATGCCCGGTGGTGCGCCCGCCGCGGGCTGGACGCTGTACGCGCCGCTCACCCTGCAAATGGGCCCGTCGATGGACGCCGGCATCTTCGCGCTGCACATCCTGGGCGCGAGTTCGATCATGGGCTCGATCAACATCATCGTGACCATCCTGAACATGCGCGCACCAGGCATGACCTTGATGAAGATGCCGCTGTTCTGCTGGACCTGGCTGATCACCGCCTTCTTGCTGATCGCGGTGATGCCGGTGCTGGCCGGCGCGATCACGATGACCCTGACCGACCGCCACTTCGGCACCCATTTCTTCAACCCTGCCGGCGGCGGTGACCCGGTGATGTACCAGCACATCTTCTGGTTCT
>JANOQS010000344.1:0-8773 GCA_031414975.1 Methylibium sp.
CTTCGGCCCCAAGCCGAAGTGAAAGTTTGACGCGGTGAGCAGCGTGCTGCGCCACGCCTGGTACGGCGACGACTTCACCGGCGCCTCCGACACGCTCGCCACCTTGGCCGCCGCCGGCCTGCGCGCCCGGCTGTTCCTGCGCGTGCCGACCGCCGCCCAGCTCGAACGCAGCGGCCCGCTCGACGCGCTGGGCATCGCCGGCACCGCCCGCGCGCTGGCCCCCGAGGCGATTCGCGCCGAACTGGCCCCGGTGGCCGCCTTCTTCGCGTCGCTGAAGCCGCCGGTGACGCACTACAAGTGCTGCTCCACCTTCGACAGCGCGCCCCACGTGGGCAACCTGGCGGTCGGCCTGCAGGCACTGCGCACCGCCGCGCACGACCCGTTCGTGGCCGTACTCGGCGGCCAGCCGAGCCTGGGCCGCTATTGCGCTTTTGGTGAGCTGTACGCCAGCGCGTCGGCCGGCGGCGAGGTGTACCGCATCGACCGACACCCGACGATGAGCATGCACCCGGTGACGCCGATGCACGAGGCCGACCTGCGCCGCCACCTCGCCGCGCAGGGCCTGGCGAAGCTGGCCCTCATCGACCTCAGGCTGCTCGACGGCGACGACGAAACCTGCGACGCCGCTCTGGACGCCGCACTCGAAGAACGCCTGACCTCCGCCCCCGACGCCGTGCTGCTGGACACGACCCGCACCGCGCATCTGGCGCGCATCGGCCGGCTGCTGTGGCGCCGCGCCACCCAACGCCCGCTGCTCGCACTCGGCGCCAGCAGCGTGGCGCAGGCGCTGATCGCGCATTGGCAGATCGAGGGCCTCGCTCCGGCTGAGCCGGCCACGGTAGCGCCCGCCAACGCGCCGGTGTTCCTGCTGGTGGGCAGCCTGTCGCCGGTGACGGCGGCGCAGGTGGCGCACACCGCTGGCGGCGGCTACGAACACGTCGCGCTCGATGCGCAAGCGCTGGTGAACTCCGACACGGCGCTGGACGCGCTGGCCGACCGCTGCGCCACCTTGCTGCGAACAGGCCGCCCAGTGCTGGCGCGCACTTCCGCGCCGCACGCTGGCGGCCCCGCGCCGCTCGCACCGGTCGAACTCGCGACCGCCTGCGGCCGCCTGCTCGCGCGCGTACTCGCCCGTGCACCGCAGGTCCGCAGGGTCGGCGTGGCCGGTGGTGACACGTCGAGCTTTGCGCTGCGCGAGCTCGGCCTATGGGCGCTCGACTGGCGCGGCTCGCTCGCCCCCGGCGTGCCGCTGTTGCGCGTGCTCGCCGATCACCCGGCCCTCGACGGCCTGGAGCTGATGCTCAAGGGCGGGCAGATGGGGCCGCCCGACGTGTTCGAGCGGCTGCGGCGCGGAACCGGCGGCACATTCGGCAAACCCGGGTAGCGCTTGTCGGACGTGACCGCCAGCGCGCGGATCACCTTGGCCTGCACCTGCGGCAGCATCGGCCCGAGGATCTCGAAGGCCAGGCCGACAGGTGCGGCGTGCTGCCCACCGCGATCGTGCCGATCGTCAGCTTGCCGGGGTTGGCCTTGGCGTGGGCCAGCGCGTCGGCCAGCGTGGTGAATCGCGAACCCTGGTCGATGAACAAGGCTGGGCCGGTTGTCCACCCCCACCGGCTGCATCAACGACATCGGCACACTCCTTGGGATCGCGACTCACGCAATGTCGTTGCACGCACCACAGGCCGGGAAAGCCCTGAGGAATATGCCAGCGTGTTGTCGCGTAATCCACTCACGATATCTGTTGATGTCTGTCGATTTGCCTATCAAAGGAGAACCCGAATGCGCAAATTCCGCCCCTTGGCCTTGGCCCTGACCGGCGCCGCCACCGTCGCCCTGCTCGCCGCCTGCGCCACGCAGCCGGCCAGCGGGCCGATGAGCTTTTTCGTCACCAGCGTGGGCAGCGGCAAGGGCGCCGACCTGGGCGGCCTGGCCGGTGCCGACGCGCACTGCCAGAAGCTCGCCGCGGGCGCCGGGGCCGGCAGCAAGGCCTGGCGCGCCTACCTGAGCGTGCCACCCACGTTTGCCGCCGGCACGACCCCGGCGGTGCCGGCCGTCAACGCGCGCGACCGCATCGGCGCCGGCCCCTGGTTCAATGCCAAAGGCGAGTTGATCGCACGCAACCTGGACCATCTGCACAACGGCAACAACATCGGCAAGACCACCGCGCTGGACGAAAAGGGTGGCGTCGTCAAAGGCCGCGGCGACACGCCGAACGAACACGACATCCTGACCGGTTCGCGCGACGACGGCACCGCTTTCGCCCCGCAGACCGACACCACCTGCGGCGCCTGGACCAAGAGCGGCGAGGGTTCGGCGGTGGTCGGCCACCACGACCGGGCCGGACCGCTGCCCGAGAACTGGGCCAAGTCGTGGGGCTTCTCGCACCAGACCGTCGGCTGCAGCCAGGAAGCGCTGGTCCGCACCGGCGGCTCGGGTCGCTTCTACTGCTTCGCGCCGAACTGAGCAGGTCAGAAGCAGCCACGGCGCACGCCGTGGCTGCGACCGTGGCGCTGCAAAATGCGCCATGGACCTGAAGCAGCTCGAATACTTCGTTCACGTCGCCGAGTTCGGCAGCTTCACGCACGCATCGCGATTCCTGTCGGTGGCGCAACCGGCGTTGAGCCGGCAGGTGCGTGCGCTCGAAGTGGAGTTGCGCCAGCCGCTGTTCGAACGCAACGGCCGCGGCGTCACGCTCACCGAAGCCGGCAAGCGGCTGCTGGCGCACAGCCGCGGCTTGCTGATGCAGGTCGAACGCGCCCGGCTCGACCTGGAAACCCACCGCGGCGCGCCCACCGGGCGCATGGTGATCGGGCTGCCGCCGAGCGTGGGCCGCACGCTCACCGGGCCGCTGGTGCGCGCTTACCGCGAGCAGTTTCCGAACGCCTCGCTGAGCATCGTCGAAGGCCTGTCGACCTACGTGCTGGAATGGCTGGCGATCGGGCGGGTCGACTGCGCGCTGGTCTACAACGCGGTGCCTTCGGCCGAGGTCGATCTGCTGCCGGTGCTGGAAGAAAAGCTCTACCTGGTGTCGGCACGCCCCAAGGCCAAGGGCGCCAAGCTGGTCGGCGCGCCGATCGGCCTGGCCGAGGTGGCCGAGCACGCCTTGGTGATTCCGAGCCGGCCGCACGCGATGCGCATGCTGCTGGAGAGCGAACTTGCCAACGTCGGCTGCAAGGCCCGTGTGGCGCTCGAGATCGAAAGCGTGCCTGCGATGCTCGACCTGGTGCAGCACGACGCATTCCATGCCGTGCTGTCGCTCAACGCGATCGAGTCGAGCGCGAACGCCGGCGCGCTGCAGGTGCGGCCGATCATCCGCCCGAAGTTGGCGGCGCGGCTGTGGATCGCCACGTCAGCCCAGCGCCCGCGCGGGCCGCTGATCGACGAAGCGACGCAGTTGCTGAAAGAGCTCGTTGTGAAGCAGTGGAAGTAGGCGGCTACCGCGCCGCCCACAACATGCCGCGGCGCAAGATCTCTTTCATCTGCGGCACCTCGAACTCCTTGGCCACATGCCCCAGCGCGCTGTAGAACACGCGCCCTTCGCCATGCCGGTGTTTCCACACCACCGGCATCACCACGCCTTTCGTCCACGGCGCGTGTTCGCCCGAGAAGGTGGTGGTGGCCAGCACGTCGATGCTCGGGTCCACATGCATGTAGTACTGCTCGGAGCGGTAGTCGAAGTCTTCGATGCCGGCCATCACCGGGTCGGCGTGCTTGCTGACGTTGACGCGGAACGGAATCACGTTGCCGGGGTGCGCCACCCATTGGCCGCCGCACATGAACTGGTAATCGACCGACTCGCGGAACGCATCGCACATGCCGCCGTGAAAACCTGCCAGGCCCACGCCGTCACGCACCGCGGCGGTGAGGTTGGCGGCTTCGGGTTTTTCGATCTTGCTCATGGTGAAGATCGGCACGATCAGGCTCAGCTCGTGCAGTGCCGGGTCGGCAAAGGCCTGCGTGGTGGTCTCCACGCGCACGTCGAAGCCCTCGGCGCGCAGCATGGAGGAGACGATGGCAGCGCCTTGTTCGGGCTCGTGGCCGGCCCAGCCGCCCCAGACGATCAATGCTTTGCGTTGGCTCATGGTGTCTCCGTTGATGGTTGATTCGGGTCAGTCCAGCGTGCCGGGCACCAGGTCGACCGGCAGCATCGCGGGCCGTTCAGGCCGGGTCTGGATGTCGATCACGCTGCCGTGTTCGCCGGCCTGCTCCACCGCCTGCATCACTTCGAGCACGTGCAGCGCCAGGTCACCGCTGGCGCGGTGCGGGCGGTTTGCGGCGATCGCGTGCGCCATGTCGGCCACGCCGATGATGCGGAAGTTGCCGTTGGCATACGGGTGCAGCGTGTCCACGCCTTTCCAGTCGCCGCCACCCTGGGCGAGCTCGATCTGGCCACCGAAGCGGTTCGGGTCGGGCACCTGCATCGCGCCATCGGTGCCATACAGCTCGATGTGCGTGTGGCGATGCCGCGGCACGTCGAAGCTCATCACGATCGTCACCACCGCGCCGCTGGCAAAGCTCAGCAGCCCGGCCACGTGGGTCGGCACTTCGACGTGGATCGTCTGGCCTTTCAGCGGCTCGCTGGTGATCGGCCGCTGGTCGCGCGGCCGCGCGGTGGCCCCTGCCACGCGCGCCACCGGCCCGAGCAGGTTGACCAGGGTGGTGATGTAGTAAGGCCCCATGTCCAGCATCGGCCCACCGCCCTTGCCGTAATAGAAAGCCGGGTTCGGGTGCCAGCGTTCGTGGCCCGGGCACATGAAGAAGGCGCTGCCGGCGACCGGCTGGCCGATCGCGCCTTCGTCGATCAGCTTGCGGCAGGTCTGGTGTGCGCCGCCGAGGAAGGTGTCGGGCGCGCAGCCCACCCGCAGGCCCAGTTCGCGCCCGCGCGCGACGAGCCGCTGGCCCTCGGACAACACGATGCCAAGCGGCTTCTCGGAGTGCACATGCTTGCCGGCATTCAGGGCGCGCAGGCCAACTTCCACATGCGATTGCGGCGTGGTGAGATTGACGACGATCTGCACCGCCGGGTCGGCGAGCAGCGCGTCGATGCTCACCGCACGCAGCCCGAATTCATCGGCACGGCTGCGTGCCGCCGCCTCGTTCATGTCGGCCAGCGCATGAACCTTGAGGATGGGAAAGACCTTCGCCGCGTTCAGGTAAGCCGGGCTGATGTTGCCGCAGCCGATGATGCCGATGCCGATGCTGCCTGGGCTGTGTTGCATGCTTGTACCTACTCGTTTTCACTGAGGATTCGGGGAGGGCCGGGAGGCCGGAACCGCTTCCATTTTCAGCCAGAAACGAAATAATGGCGCTCACTTTCGAGGAGACGACACGATGATGAAGCTCATGCATTGGTGTGCCCCACTGGCGCTCGCTTTCGGTGCGGGCACCGCAAGCGCCGAGGTCACGGTCAAGTGGATGCACATCGAGCTCAACCCGAACATCGCCAACTACTACAAGCAGGCGGTGACCGACTTCGAGGCCAAGAACCCGGGCGTGAAGGTGCAGGTCCAGGTGCTCGAGAACGAGGCCTACAAAGCCAAGCTCACCACCTTGCTGCAGTCGGCAGACAAGCCGCACATCATCTACAGCTGGGGCGGCGGCGTGCTGCAGTCGCAGGTCAAGGCGGGTGTGCTGCAGGACATCGACGCGGCGGTGAAGGGCGACTGGGCGGCGGCCGTGTCGCCCGGCGCGATCGACGCGTTCTCGGTCAACGGCCGCGTGTGGGGCGCGCCGATGCTGATGTCGCAGGTGGGCTTCTATTACAACAAGGCGCTGTTCGCGAAAGCGGGTGTCGATGCCAACGCGATCAAGACCTGGGAGCAGTACCTCGCCGCGGTGAAGAAGCTCAAAGACGCCGGCATCACCCCCATCATCGCCGGCGGCGCCGACAAGTGGCCGCTGCACTTCTACTGGACCCACCTGGCCTTGCGCCTCGGCGGCAAGCCGGCGTTCGACGCTGCGCAAAGAGGCGAGGCGGGCGGATTCGGCGGCGAGACTTTCGTGAAGGCCGGCGAGCGCTTCAAGGAACTGGTGGCGTTGCAACCGTTCCAGAACGGCTTCCTCGCATCGACCGCACCGCAGGCCTATGGCCAGTTCGGCGACGGCAAGGGTGCGATGACCCTGATGGGCAACTGGCTCTACAACTCGCAGAAGTCGAATGCCGCCGACAAGAAGGGCCTGTCCGACGATGCGATGGGCTGGTTCGCCTTCCCCGCCGTTCCGGGCGGCAAGGGCGACCCGCGCGAAACGCTCGGCGGCATCAACGGCTGGCTTGTGACCAAGGGCGCGCCGAAGGAAGCGGTCGACTTTCTCAAGTTCCTGACCCGCCCCGACGCGCAGCGCGAGATGGCCGCCAACGGCTTCTTCATCCCCGTGGCCAAGGGCGCCGACCAGGGCATGACGAACCCCTTCCTGAAACTCAACGCAGTGAACCTGGCGGCCTCGCCCTACCACCAGATCTTCTACGACCAGATGCTCGGGCCTTCGGTCGGCCGCGTGGTCAACGACGTGTCAACCGACCTCGCCGCCGGGAGCACCACGCCGAAAGAAGCGGCCGACGCGATCGAGCAAGCGCGCAAGAACTGACCGGGGCGCGACGGAGCCGCACCTGCCACCCGTGCTCATTCCGTCGCCCTCATGCCCACGCTGATGCAGCGCCTGCGCCGCGCCTGGAACGGCCTGGGCGGCACCGGCACGACGCTGCTGCTGTTCCTGCCGCCGGCCTTGCTGGTGTTCACGATCTTCGTCGTGCTGCCGGTCGGCGAAGCCGCCTGGTACAGCCTGTTCCGCTGGGACGGCTTCGGCAGCCCGACCGAATTCATCGGCCTGCGCAACTACACCGACCTGTTCGGCAGCCGCGTCTTCGGCATTGCGCTGCGGAACAACCTGCTGATCATCGTGGCCTCGCTGCTGGTGCAGTTGCCGCTGGCGCTGGTGATGGCGCTGATCCTGGCCGAACGCATCCCGGCCGCGCCGGCATTCCGGCTGATCTTCTTCCTGCCCTACATCCTGGCCGAGATCGCGGCCGGGCTGATCTGGCGCTTTGTGTACGACGGCGACTACGGCCTCGTCGCGTCGATCGCACAGTTCTTCGGCACCGCCTCGCCGCATGTGCTGGCCGACCCGCAGTACGCCGAAGCGGCGATCCTGTCGGTGATCGTCTGGAAGTATTTCGGCTTCCACATGATGCTGTACATCGCCGGGCTGCAGGCCATCGACAGCGACCTGTACGCCGCCGCAAGAGTGGACGGCGCGACGCGCTGGCAGGTGCTGCGGCGCATCAAGCTGCCTTTGCTGAAGCCGACCCTGAAGCTGTCGGTGTTCTTCGCGATCCTGGGTTCGTTCCAGCTTTTCGATCTGGTGATGCCGATGACGCGCGGCGGCCCCTCCGACAGCACGCAAACGATGGTGAGCTTCTTGTACAGCCACGGCATCACGCGCACGCGCATCGGCTTCGGCAGCGCCATCGGCGTGGTGCTGTTCGTGCTGTGCGTGGCATTTGCGGTGTTCTACAAGCGCAAGGTGATGCGTGATGACTGAGCGCCGCGACCCGAACCGTGACCCCACGCGCGACCCGTTCGAGGGCACGCTGGTCTACCGCTACATCGTGCTGGTGCTGGTGGCCACCGTGGTGCTGGTGCCGATCTGGGCCACAGTGATCGGCGGCTTCAAGGAGCTGGGCGAGTTGCGCGTCAACCCGTTCGGGCTGCCGCGGGTGTGGCATGTGGAGAACTACCTCGACATCCTGCGCCAGAGCCGCTACTGGCAGATGATGGGCAACTCGCTGATCATCGCCACGTTCTCGATGCTGCTCACGCTGGTGCTGGCCTCGATGGCGGCGTTCGTGTTTGCGCACCTGCGCTTCTATGGCGACAAGCACCTGCTGAACTACTTCCTGATCGGGCTGCTGTTCCCGGCCGCCACCGCCATCTTGCCGCTGTTCATCAAGGTGCGCGACCTGGGGCTGCTGGACACGCACCTGGGCGTGATCCTGCCCGTCACCGCGTTCCAGCTCGGCGTGAGCATCCTGCTGTTCCGCAACTTCTTCCGCCAGTTGCCGATCGAGCTGCTCGACGCGGCGCTGATGGACGGCTGCACCTATCCGCAGTTCTTCCGCCGCATCACCTTGCCGCTGTCGCTCCCGATCCTGGCGACCGTGGGCACCATCACCTTCGTCCAGAGCTGGAACAACTACCTGCTGCCGCTGATCATGCTCAACAGCGACAGCAAGTACCCGTGGCCGCTGGGCATCATGGTCTACCAGGGCGAGTACTCGACCGACTGGCACCTGGTGCTGGCGTTCATCACGCTGACCATCCTGCCGACGATCCTGCTGTTCTTCGTCGCGCAGCGCTACATCGTGGCGGGGTTGACGGCGGGGTCGGTGAAGGGTTGAGCGCAAAGCGCGCGTTAACCCCAGCTATCTCTTTTGTCGATTGCTCGTCGGCCACCGATTGCACTTCACAGCCTCGGCCCGGCCACCTATGGTCCTCGTTGCGAACCGCACGGCGCGCCGCGCGGCCCTTTCTCGACAAAGAACCTGGAGGTCGAACATGTTCCGCCGATTCACTCTTGCTGCCGGCGCTGCCGCTGCCGCACTCGTCGTCGCCACACCGGCCCTGGCCCAGAAAGGTGCATTGCAGAAGCTTGGCAAAGGCGAAGGTCAGGTCGACATCGTCGCCTGGGCTGGCTACATCGAGCGCGGCGCGACCGACAAGGGCTTCGACTGGGTGACCGACTTCGAGAAGAAGACCAGCTGCAAGGTCAACGT
>JANOQS010000345.1:0-6573 GCA_031414975.1 Methylibium sp.
GATCTGGCCCTTGACGATCTCGGCGAACACCGACACGTGGCGGAACGCCTCGCGCGCGTGGATGTTGCTCATGTGCAGCTCCACCACCGGGCAGGTGAGGATCGCCAGCGCGTCGCGGATGCCGTAGCTGTAGTGCGTCCAGGCGCCGGCGTTGATCAGCACCGCATCCTTGCCCTCGGTGTAGGCCTGGTGGATGCGCTCGCACATCTTGCCTTCGTCGTTGCTCTGGTAACTCTCGACTTCGGCGCCGAGCTCCTTGCCCAGGCCCTGCAGTTGGGCGTCGATCTGAGCCAAGGTGATCGTGCCGTACTGCTTGGGGTCGCGCTTGCCGAACATGTTGTGGTTGATGCCGTGCAGCATGAGGATCTTCATCGTGTGTCCTTCGCAAAATAGGGGGTCAGAGGGGGGTCAGTGCTACCGTGCTGCCGCAGCGTGCCGCCGCGACGATCGCCTCGGTGACTCTCAGGTTGGCCAGCCCGTCACGCGCGCTCACCAGCGGCGCCGCTTCGCCACGCACCACGGCGCCAAAGTGTTCGAGCTGGTGCTTCAGCGGGTCGTCGCGCACCAAACCGACCACACCGGTCTCGAACGGTTTCCACCACGAGCGGTCCTGCGGGCGCGGGTAAGTCTTGAGGCGCATCGTCGGCACCGACAGGCTGCCGTTGGTGCCGCTGATGACGTAGCAGTCTTCGTCTTCGCTGCTCGGGTAGACGGGGTTCTCCTGCGAGGTCTGCTCCCAGCTGCGCGGGCAGGCGGCGGTGTCGCTGAGCATAAACGTGCCGAGTGCGCCGTTGGCAAACCGCAGGCTGATGGCCACCGTGTCTTCCACCGCAAAGCCGCGGATCGCGTTCGACGTGAACGCCTGCACCGCGACGATCTCGCCGCACAGCATGCGCAGGTTGTGCACCTCGTGGATCCTGTTGATCAGGATCGGCCCGCCGCCCGGTTCGCGCCGCCACGGCCCGTCGGCAAAGTATTGGTCGGGCTTGAAGAAGGTGGCGCTGCCCATCACGGTGACGAGTCGGCCGAGTTGGCCCGACTCGATCACCTGGCGCGCCTTGGCCATGATCGGGCTGTGCGCGCGGTGGTGGCCGATCAGCAGCCTGGCCGCTTTGGCCTCGACCACCTGTACCAGCCGCTCGGCCTCGGCCACGGTCGGCGCGATCGGCTTTTCGAGCAGGGTCGGCAGACCGGCGGCGATGCACTGCAGCGCCTGCGGCACATGCAGCGGGTTCGGGGTGGCCAGGATCACGCCGTCGGGGCGGTCCTTCGCGATCAGTTCGGCCAGCGATGCGTAGAGCGGCACGCCGGCGCGGCGTGCCGTCTCCACCGCCGCGGGTGACGGGTCGACCACGGCCGAGAGCAGGCAGGTGGCGCTGGCCGCGGCCACCCCCCTGTGGGCCTGGCCGATGTAGCCGGCGCCGGCCACGGCGATGCGTGTCTTGGCCATGGTCGAACGTCGGCCGGGTTTACTTGCGCATCTTGGCGAGTTCGGCCATCACTTCGGTCACGGTGGCTTCACCCACGCTGCCGCTGAACTGGGCGATCACCGGCTTCATCTTCTCGCGCAGCTTGGCCACTTCGGCGGGCGCGAACTCGGTGACGGTCATGCCGTTCTTCTTCAGCAGATCGAGGTTGGAGACCAAGGCCGCGCGGCTCGCTTCGCGCTGCGTCTTGGCGGCTTCGTCGGCCGAGTCGTCGAGGATCTTCTTCTCGGCGGCGCTCATCGAATCCCAGACCTTCTTGCTGAAGATCACCGACTGCGGGTTGTACTGGTGGTTCGTCAGCGCGATGAACTTCTGCACTTCCCAGAACTTGTTCGCGGCAATCACCGAGACCGGGTTCTCCTGGCCGTCGATGGCCTTCTGCTCCAGGCCGCCGTAGACCTCGGGGAAAGGCATCGGCGTCGGGTTGGCGCCCAGCGCCTTGACCCAGGCCACGTTGATCGGGTTCGGGATCACGCGCAGCTTCAGGCCGTCGATGTCTTCGACCTTGTTCAGCGGGCGCTTGCTGTTGGTCATCTGGCGGTAGCCGAGCTCCCAGTACGACAGACCGATCAGGCCCTTCTCTTCGAGCTTGGCGTGCAGGCGCTTGCCCACCGGGCCGTCGACCACCGCGTCCGACTCTTTCTCGTTCGCGAACAGGAACGGGAAGTCGAAGATCGCCAGCTCCTTGGCCACGCTGGCCAGGATGCCGGTGTTCATGACCGCCATCTCGAGCGTGCCACCCTGGATGGCCGAGACGTTGGCCTGGTCGCTGCCCAGCACGCCGGCCAGGAACAGGTTGACCTTCATCTTGCCGCCCGACTTGGCCGCCACCAGCTCGGAGAACTTCTTCATGCCCGCGACGGCGGGGTGGCCTTCGGGGCCGTTGAGCGCGAACTTGATCGTGCGCTCCTTGATGTCTTGCGCCGAGGCGCTGCCGAGGGCGGCCATGGCCATCGTGGCGATCACGGTCTTGATGAACAGACGTTTCATGGGGTGTCTCCTGGAGAAATTGAGGGGAATGCGGGACGCTTGCAGGAAGGATCGACGGCGGCCTGGCGCACCCTTGCAGGCCGCCGTCGAAGGAATGGGTTTCAGCCGCTGATCAGCCGATGAACCATTTCATCGGCACCGTCACCAGTTGCGGGAACAGCACCATCAGGAACAGCACGATGAACTCGGCCAGCATGAAGGGAAGCACGCCCTTGGTCACCTCGTCCATCTTCATGCGCCCGACGCCGGCCACCACATTGAGCACGGTGCCCACCGGCGGCGTGATCAGGCCGATCGAGTTGTTGATGATGAACAGCACGCCGAAGTAGACCGGGTCGATGCCGGCGGCCTTGACCACCGGCATCAGCACCGGCGTAAGGATCAGGATCGTCGGCGTCATGTCCATCGCCGTGCCCACGGCCATGCACAGCAGCATGATCGCGATCAGCAGCAAGGTCGGGTTGTCCATGAACGGCTTGAGCAGCGCCACCATCTGGTTCGGGATCTGCGCCACCGTGATCAGCCAGGCCGACACCATCGCCGCGGCGACCAGGAACATGATCACCGCCGTGGTCTTGGCCGCGGTCACGAAGATCGCCAGCAGCTGGTTCAACTTCAGTTCGCGGTAGATCACGGTCGCGACGAAGAACGCGTACACGGCTGCCACCACCGCCGCCTCGGTGGGCGTGAACACGCCGAAGCGCAGGCCGACGAGGATGATCACCGGCAGCATCAGCGCCCAGGTGGCGTCGCGCATCGCGGCCAGCATCTCGGCGGTGGTCTTGCGCGGCGGGGGCGTGAGCTTTTCCTTGCGAACCAGGATCATCCAGGTGATCCACAAGGCCACGCCGATCAGGATGCCGGGGAAGATGCCGGCCAGGAACAGCTTGCTGATGGACACGTTGGCGGCGACGCCGAAGATCACGAAGCCGATCGAAGGCGGGATCACCGGCCCGATCACGCCGGCCGCTGCGATCAGCCCGCCCGAGCGCGCCTTGTCGTGGCCGGCCTTGACCATCATCGGCAGCAACAGCGCGGTGAGCGCCGCGGCATCGGCCACCGCCGAGCCCGACAACGCCGACAGCATGATGGCAGCCACGATCGTCACGTAGCCCAGCCCGCCCTTGATGTGGCCCACCAGCGCCAGCGCAAAGTTGACGATGCGCTGCGACAGCCCGCCGACGTTCATGATCTCGCCGGCCAGCATGAAGAACGGCACCGCCAGCAGCGGGAAGCTGTTGGCGCCTTCGAGCAGGTTCTGCGCCAGGATCTGGGCGTCGAACATGTCCAGGTGCCACATCAGCGCGACGCCGCTGGCCAGCAGCGCATAGGCGATCGGAATGCCCAGCGCCATGGCGCCGATCAGCGAGCCCAGGAAGATGATGATGGTCATGACTTGCTCCCCGCGCCGAGCGTCTTGGGCACGGCGCCGTGTTCGCGTGCGAGCTCGGCCTGCAGGGCTTCGAGCTCACCGGCTTCTTCCGACTCCTTGACCATCACCAGGTCGGCCTCGCTGAGCTGGCCCGACAGCGCACGCCACATATCGCGCAGCAGCAGCACCCCGGCCGAGACGGCGAACACCATGCCGATGCCGTAGAAGAACGCCATCGACGCACCGGTGACCGGGGCTTCGACGTCCCAGTTGATGCGCGTCTGCTGCAGGCTGCCCGAGAACATCAGCCAGGTGATGTACAGCATCAGCGCCTGGCCGACCACGAGGCAGAGCTTCTTGCCGAACACCGGCAGGCGCGAGACCAGCATGTCGCTGCCCAGGTGGCCGTGGTCCTTGAGCGCCACGATCGCACCCAGGAAGGTGAGCCACACGAACAGCCAGCGCGACACCTCTTCGGACAAGGTGATGCCGGAGTTGAAGCCGTAGCGCAGCACCACGTTGCCGAACACCAGCACCACCATCAGCGCCAGGGCCAGCGCGATGGCCCATTCGAGAAGACGGCAGTAGCCGTTGATGATTCGATCCATGTTGTCTCCTTGTTGGCCCCAAGCCCCCCGAGGGGCGTCGTCGCCTTGGGGCGGCCTGGCGGCGACTTGCGGCGTCTCGAACGACTCGATCTGAAGCCCGCCCTGCACCTGTCGATATAATGTACGAACTAGTTAGTTTTATATTCAGTACTTACCCTTAGTTCTTCTCTCACAGTCGGGCGGCCCCCTCCCTGAGGTGCCGCCTCTTCTCAGTTCCTGACTCTATTTGCGCACGTAGCGCACGATCATTTCCACGATGCTGTCGCGCCGCGCGACCATGGTGGCCGGC
The DNA here is from genome assembly GCA_031414975.1 of Methylibium sp. Classification (GTDB taxonomy): domain Bacteria; phylum Pseudomonadota; class Gammaproteobacteria; order Burkholderiales; family Burkholderiaceae_C; genus LGRD01. The sequence continues at coordinate 4,747 of JANOQS010000345.1, forward strand.
GCGTCGAGATCGCGTTTGAAGATCAGCGCGAAGGTGTGTTTGTTGGCCACGTTGAACAGGCACAGCGCGCTGATCGACATGTGCAGGTCCACCGGGTCGACGCCGCTGCGGAACACGCCCGACTTGAGCCCGCGCTGGTAGACGGTCGCAACCGCGTCGATCGCCGGCACGTTGAGTTTCTGGATCACCTGGCTGCGCGCCAGGTACACACCGCGGTGGATGTTCTCGTTCATCACCAGGCGCGCAAAGTCGGGGTGGCCGAGGTGGTAGTCCACCGTCGAGCCCACCAGCTTGCGCAGCGCGTCTTCGGGCGTGAGGTCGTCCAGATGGAGCCGGGCCTCGCCGTCGCGGATGCGGGCGTACTCCTTTTCCAGCACGGCGATGTAGAGCCCCTCCTTGCTGCCGAAGTAGTAATAGATCATGCGTTTGCTGGTGGCCATGGCTTCGGCGATCACGTCGATGCGTGCGCCGGCCAGGCCCTTCTCGGCAAACTCGCGCGTGGCCACCTCGAGGATGTCGCCCATCGTGCGGTCGGGGTCGTTGGTGCGCGGCGCGGCAGCGGCTTTGCGGCGCGCGCCGCGGGCCTTGACGGGGGCGTTCGGGACAGAATGTACTGTTTGGTTCATTTGGCGCGGAGCGTACCGCATCCGGCGCGCGCTGACCACCGTGCCGACCCGGACTTGCCGCGCCACGCCCTTCGCTCTAAACCAACGGCACGGTCAAGGAGGCGATCACCGTGCGGGTTTCGGGCCGAACCCCGCGCCACCAGAAAAAGGCCTCGGCCGCCTGCTCGACCAGCATGCCCACGCCATCGGCCAGGCGCTTCACGCCAGCGTTCTGCGCCAAGCGCAGGAACGGCGTCAGCCCCTTGCCGTAGACGAGTTCGTAGGCCAGCGCGTCGACAGCGAAAGCGGTCGGCGACAAAGGCGGCAACTCGCCCTTCAGGCTGGCCGAGGTGGCGTTGACGACGATGTCGAAGGGCTCCGGCCCGATGTCGGCATACCCGCCGCCGCGCACCGACCCGTGCGAGCGCAACTCGGCGGCGAGCCGCTCGGCCTTGTCGGGCGTGCGGTTGGCCAGCACCAGTTCGGCCGGCTGTTGCTCCAGGAAGGGCAGCAGCGCACCGCGCACCGCACCCCCAGCGCCCAGCAGCAGCACGCGCTTGCCGCGCATCGGCGCGCCCAGGTTGCGCTGGATGTCGTTCACGAGGCCGATGCCATCGAAGTTGTCGGCGTGAATCCGGCCACCCTCGAACTTCAGCGCATTGACGGCGCCGGCCCGTTGCGCGCGCGCCGTGCGCTCGTCGGCCAGATCGAAGGCCTGCAGCTTGAACGGCGCGGTGACGTTCATGCCGCGGCCGCCGCTCTCGCGGAAGCCGCGCACGGCCGCGGCAAAACCGTCGAGCGGGCCTTCGATGGCACCGTAGACCAGGTCTTGCGCCGTGGTCTTGGCGAACATGCCGTGGATCAACGGCGACTTGGTGTGGCTGATCGGGTTGCCGATCACGGCGTACATGTCAGCCCCTCGTCCGACGGGTACATCGGCCGATCCCCCGAGGGGATGCGGGCCGGCTTGGGGCGGCCCGGCGCTCGGCCCGCTGCTTCGGCTCATGTCACCTCCCTCGGCAGTCGCGCCACGTCAGCCTCGGCGTACAAGACACCTTCCTTCGCCATCGCATCGATCTGCGTGGCCGAATACCCCAGCCCGGCCGCGATCTCGCGGTTGTGCTGGCCCAGCAGCGGCGCCACGCTGCGCGGTGAGGTGTCGCAATCTGAAAAGCGGAACGGCAGGTTGGGAAGCTTGATCTTGCCCAGCAGCGGGTGCTCC
>JANOQS010000346.1:0-8003 GCA_031414975.1 Methylibium sp.
CCCGGCCCGCCACCGCGCGCGGTTTCGAGGTGGCGCTGCGGCGCAATCCGCCGGGCTGAGCGAGCGTCGAGCGACAGTGTGTCGACACAATGTCGCCACTCTTGTCGCCGCGGCGCGGTGAGTGAAGGCGGCACGGAGCCGCTCGCACGCCGGGCAGATCAGCGCAAACCCAGCATGCATGCGGGTTTGCGGGCGATGGCACGGTTTCCGAACGGGTTGGCACGGGCGTTGCAAAGGGGGGGTATCCGCCCCCACTTCCAACCCCCTGGAGAACCCGATGAGCACACCCACCGTCCTGATTTCACCTGCCGAACTCGCTGCACTTGTCAAGGCCGAACCCGTGGTCGTGATCGACACGCGCGACGCCGACACCTACGCCGCCGGCCACATTCCCGGCGCGGTGAACCTGCGCGAAATCTTCACCTTCCTCGCCACCTCCACCGCCGAAGGCCTGACCGAGCTGAAAGGCACGTTCGCCAAGCACTTCGGCGCGGTCGGCTTGTCGGGCAAGGAGACGGCCGTGTTCTACGAAGACGCGCTCAACAGCGGCTACGGCCAGTCGTGCCGTGGCTACTACCTGCTCACCTGGCTGGGCTACCCGAAGATCAAGGTGCTGAACGGCGGGTATTCGGCCTGGAAGGCGAGCGGGTTGGCGACCTCGACCGAGGCCGTCGCGCCCGCCGCGGCCGCCTTCCCGAGCGACCTGAAGATGGCCGACGTGATGTTGACCCAGGAAGACATGTTGAAGGCCCTCGGAACCGACACGGTCTTGCTCGACGTGCGCGACATCGACGAGTGGATCGGCGACAGCTCATCCCCCTACGGCAAAGACTTCGCGCCGCGCAAGGGCCGCATCCCCGGCGCGAAGTGGCTGGAGTGGTACCGCTTCATGAAGCCGTCGGCCCAAGGCCCGATGATCAAGTCGCCCGACGAGGTGAAGGCCGAGGCCGCCACCGCCGGCATCAGCACCAGCGACACGGTGTACCTGTACTGCTTCAAGGGCGCGCGCGCGTCGAACACCTTCCTGGCGTTGAAGCAGGCCGGTTTCAGCGACGTGCGCATGTACTTCGGCTCGTGGAACGAATGGTCGCGCGACCCGGCGCTGCCGATCGAGACCGGCCTGCCGTTTGCCGACGCCAAGCCCAAGCTGGCGATGGCCGCCTGAAGCACCCGAGCCCGGAGCCACCTCACCATGTCCGCCGTCATCACCCCCGTCACCACCGTCAAGACCTACCTGCGCCCGATCGACCGCGATGGGCTGATGGCGTTTGCCGAGAAAGGCCGCAACAACCCGGCCTCGCGCGGCACGAACAAGGTCCACACCGTCGTCGACGGTCAGTACCGCACGCTCAGTCATGTGGGCAAGCACGCGCCGGTGGTGGTCGACGAACCGCCGCACCTGTTCGGGCAGGACACCGCGCCGGCACCCGGCGAGATCGTGCTGTCGGCGCTGGGCGGTTGCCTGGCGGTGGGCATCACCGCGGTGGCGACGTGGAAGCAGGTGCGGCTGTCGAAGCTCGAACTGTTCCTCGAAGGCGACATCGGCAACCCCGCCGCCTGGGGCGCCGGTGGCGCGCTGAAGGCACCCGCCGAGATGGGCTTCCAGGCGATCCGCGTGAAGGTCGAGATCGAGGGCGACGCGCCGCGCGAGGTGCTCGACGAGATCGTGCAGCACGCCAATGTCTACTCGCCGGTGGCCAACAGCCTACGCAACCCGATTGCGTTTGCGATCTCGCTGGCCTGAGCCGCCGGCTCGAAAGGATCACACATGTCCGCCGTGATGGCCGCCGTCAGCGAAGCCTGTCCCCCGCCCGCGACCGAGGACCACAACGCCGCCGTGCTCCACGCCGTGCGTGAACTCGCCGACGGTGCGCTGGCCGAACTGGCCGACGACATCGACCGCCGCGCCATCTACCCCAAAGGCATCCTGCTGCGCCTGGGCGAGCTCGGCGCGTTCAAGCTGCACATGGCGCTGAACGGCCGCACACCCGACTTCGGCGCCGCGATCCGCTCGATCACCGAGGTGTCGCGCGTGTGCGGCGCCACCGGCTTCATGATGTGGTGCCACGACGTGTGCGGCGTGTACATGGAGCAGTCGGGCAACCCGGCGCTGATGGGCGACGCGCTGGCCCACCACGCCGCGGCGTACACGCTCGGCGCCACCGGCATGAGCAACCCGATGAAGACCTTCGCCGGCATCGAAGCGCTGCTGCTGAAGGCGCGTGCGGTGCCCGGTGGATTCGTCGTCAACGGTGCGTTGCCATGGGTCAGCAACCTCGGGCCCGACCACTATTTCGGCGCGGTCGCAGCGGTCGAAGGCGACGAGGGCGACGCGCCGCGCGAGGTGATGTTCATCGTGCACTGCAACGGCCAGGGCGTGGAGCTGCGCCACTGCCCGACGTTCTCGGCGATGGAAGGCACGAACACCTTCTCGGTGCGCATGACCGACCACTTCGTGCCCGCCACTCAAGTGATCGCCGACCCGGTGCGCCCGTTCATCGGCCGCATCCGCGCCGCGTTCATCCTGCTGCAATGCGGCATGGGGCTGGGCGTGGCGCAGGGCGCGATCGACTCGATGTGGCAGGTCGAACGCCAGCTCGGCCACGTGAACCAGTTTCTCGAAGACCGGCCCGACGAGTTGCAGGCTGAGCTCGACGCGCTGACCGAGCGGGTCAACACGCTCGCGCGCACGCCGTACGCGAACGACTCGCCCTTCCTGATCGACGTGCTGGACTCTCGCGCACATGCCAGCGAACTGGCGCTGCGTGCCGCGCAGTCGGCCCTGCTGCACCAGGGCGCGCGCGGTTACCTGATGAGTTCGGCCGTGCAGCGGCGCGTGCGCGAGTCGCACTTCGTCGCGATCGTCACGCCGGCGATCAAGCACCTGCGCAAGGAGATCGCGCGCTTGAGTGCGGATGTGATGCCAGCATGAGCGGCTTCGTGGTCATTGCCGCGTGGCGCAGGTTCATCTGCCGCGCCTGCGGGCTGGTCTACGACGAAGCGAAAGGCGACGCCGACAGCGGCCTGGCGCCGGGCACGCGCTTCGACGACATTCCCGACGACTGGGCCTGCCCGCTGTGCGGTGTGAGCAAGGCCGACTTCGAACCGTGCGACGGCGCTGTGGTCGCCAAGACCGCTGCCGCACCCCGGCGCCGCAGCACCACCGGCGCGCGCAACGACCCCGGCGTCGTGATCGTCGGCGCCGGCCGCGCCGGCTGGCAGATGGCGCAGGCATTGCGCGAGCGCGATGCCGATGTGCCGATCACGCTGGTCGCGGCCTGCGATGCGGCGGTGTACGACAAGCCGCTGCTCTCGGTCGCGCTCGCCAAGGGCCTGGCCTTGCCGGCGCTGGTGAAGGAAAGCGCCGATCACGCGGCGCAGCGCTTGAACGTGCGCCTGCTGCCGCGCACCCACGCGGTGAGCGTGACGGCATGCGCCCACACCTTGCGCACCACCCGCGGCAGCCTGCGCTACCGCCACCTGGTGCTGGCGCACGGCGCGGCGCCGCGCGACGTGGCGCAATTGCCCGCGGCGCTGTGCTGGCGCATCAACCACCGTGACGCGTACATCGGGTTCCGCACCGTGCTCGGCGAGCCGAACGCTGCTGCACCACAGCGCGTGCTGATCGCCGGCGCCGGCCTGGTGGGCTGCGAGCTGGCCAACGACCTGGCGCTGGCCGGCCACCCGGTCACCTTGCTCGACGTGAACACGCTGCCGCTGGCCGCGCTGCTGTCCGAGGCGCAGTCGCACGAACTGCTGGCGGCATGGCGCGGCCTGCCACTGCGTTTCGTCGGCGGCGTGCACATCGCCGGTGTCACGCGCGAAGGCACGACGTGCAGCGTCCACACCGAGCAAGGCCATACCTTCGACGCCGAACACATCGTCGCCGCCACCGGGCTGCAGACGCCGCCGCGGCTGGCGCTCAGTGCCGGGCTGGCGTGGCACAACGGCATCGCGGTGGACGCGACGACCTTGCGCACCAACGTCGCCGACATCCACGCTCTGGGCGACTGCATCAGCATCGGCGGCCAGGCGCACCGCTTCATCGAACCGATCGCGCGGCAGGCCCGGGTGATCGCCGCCAACGTGCTCGGTGGGCCGGCGCTGCGCTACGCGTGCACCCGCCCGCCGGTGCGGGTCAAGACCGGGTCGAGGGCCTTCACGGTCTAGGAGCGTGTGCGGCCGGGGTAAAGTGCCCCGATGCCCTCAACCGATGTCCTGATCAGCGCGGCGCACTCGCTCGGCAACGTGCGCAAGACGCGCGAACAGATGATGGCCGAGGCGCGCAACATCGTCGCGCTGCGCAACGAACTCGCGCCGCAGGTCGGCATCGAGGTCGGCATCTCCACCGCGTTCGGCTGCACGATCCAGGGCGTGGTGACTGAGGACGATGTGGTGTGGGTGGCCGACGGGCTCGGCCTGGCCAACTGCCTGGCCGCGTTCGACGTGGGCGTGCGCACCTTCGATGCGTCGTTGGGCGGCCTGGGCGGCTGCCCTTGTGCGCCGGGCGCGTCGGGCAACGTCGTGACCGAAGACCTGGTGTTCATGTTCGAGGCGATGGGCGTGAGCACCGGCGTCGACATCACGAAACTGATCGCCGCACGCGGCGCGCTGAAGGCCGGGCTGCCGGAAGAGCCGCTTTACGGCATGGTGCCCGAGGCAGCCCTGCCGCTCGGCTTCGTCCAAGGGGTTTCGCATGTCTGAAAATGAACTGCCCCTGTCAGGCATCCGCGTCATCGAATTCACCCACATGGTGATGGGCCCGACCTGCGGCATGATCCTGGCCGACCTGGGCGCCGAGGTCATCAAGGTCGAGCCGCTGGCGGGCGACAGCACACGCCGGCTGCTCGGTTCGGGCGCGGGCTTCTTCTCGATGTTCAACCGCAACAAGAAGAGCATGGCCATCGACGTGAAAGACCCGCGCGGGCGCGAGATCGTGCTCAAGCTCGTGGCCGGCGCCGACGTGTTCAGCGAGAACTTCAAGCCCGGCACGATGGACAAGCTGGGCTTCGGCCCCACCGCGCTGAGCCGCTTGAACCCGCGCCTGATCCATGTGTCGCACAAGGGCTTCCTGCCCGGCCCGTACGAGCACCGCACTGCGCTCGACGAGGTGGTGCAGATGATGGGCGGCCTGGCCTACATGACCGGCCCCGAAGGCCGGCCGCTGCGCGCCGGCACCAGCGTCAACGACATCATGGGCGGCATGTTCGGCGCCATCGGCGTGCTGGCCGCGCTGCAGCAGCGCGACCACCGCAGTCACGGCACCGGCCGCGGCCAGCAGGTGCAAAGCGCGCTGTTCGAGAACAACGTGTTCCTGGTCGCGCAGCACATGATGCAGTTCGCCGTCACCGGCCAAGCCGCCGCGCCGATGCCCAGCCGCATCTCGGCCTGGGCGGTGTACGACGTGTTCACGGTGAAGGGCGGCGAGCAGATCTTCCTCGCCGCCGTGAGCGACACGCAATGGGTGGCGATGTGCCACGAGTTCGGCTTTGCCGACCTGCTGGCCGACACGCGCCTGGCCAGCAACAACGATCGCGTGCGCGCCCGCGACTGGATGATGCCGCTGCTGCGCGAGCGCTTTGCGCCGCACACCGCCGCCGAGTTGGGCACGCGCTTCGAGAAAAACGGCCTGCCCTACGCGCCGATCACGCGCCCGCACGACCTGTTCGACGACCCGCACCTGCTCGCCACCGGCGGCCTGGCGCCGGTGACCGTGCCCGCCGACGCGAGCGGCGCCGGCCACGCGATCGACACCCGCATGGCGCTGCTGCCGCTGACCTTGGACGGCGAGCGCCTGCCGCTGCGCCAGCCGCCGCCGGCCATCGGCGCGCAGACTGAAGCGGTGCTGCGGGGGCTGGGCTACGGCGCCGACGAGATCGACGCGCTGCGCACCGCCCAGGTGATCGGCGTGCCGAGCGAGCCCGGCCCTGAGTTCGAACAACCCGACGCACCTCCCGCCAGCGAGCCTGCCAATGCCTGATCCCGCCGTGCCCGGCACGACCGCCGTGATCGGCGCGACCGACGTAACCCGCACGTCCAACGCACCCAGCCCGCGCCCGCCAACCGCGGTCGCCGCCCTGTGGATGGTGGGCGCGCTGCTTTCCTTCCTGGCCATGGCGCTCGGCGGGCGTGAGTTGTCGGCCGGCCTCAGCACCTTCCAGATCCTGTTCTTCCGCAGCGTGTTCGGCCTCGTCGTCATCGGCCTGCTGGTGGCACGCACGGGCACGCAGACGCTTCGCACCACGCGCCTCGGCTTGCACCTGTGGCGCAACCTGGCGCACTTCGGTGGCCAGTTCGGCTGGTTCTTCGCGATCGCGGTGATTCCGCTGGCCGAGGTCTTCGCGATCGAGTTCACGATCCCGATCTGGACCGCGCTGCTCGCCGCCGCCTTCCTGGGCGAGCGGCTCACCGGCGCGCGCATGCTGGCGCTGGCGCTGGGCATCGCCGGTGTGCTGCTGATATTGCGGCCCGGCGTGGCCATCGTGCAGCCGGCCGCCGTGGCCGCCCTGCTGGGGGCGATGGCGTTTGCCGTGTCCTATGTGCTGACCAAGCGCCTGACGGTGACGGAGGGTCCGCTGGCCATCCTGTTCTTCATGGCGCTCATGCAACTGCCGCTCGGGCTGGCCGGCGCCGTGCTGCAGTGGCGTGAAGTGATGCTGGCCCATGTGCCGTGGCTCCTGGTCGTCGGGATCGCGTCGCTGAGCGCGCACTACTGCCTGACGCGAGCGCTCAGCCTGGCCGACGTGGGCGTGGTCGTGCCCATCGACTTCCTTCGCCTGCCGCTGGTGGCGGTGCTGGGTTATGTGCTGTATGGGGAGACGATCGACGCCTTCGCCATCGCCGGCACCGTGCTGATCCTGGCGGCCAACATGACCAACATCCGCTCGTCGTTGCGCAAGACGGCGACGTGAGAGGGGCGGCGCCTGCGGCGTTCAGTAGGTCTTGTAGGGCAGGAACTTGCCTGACATCACGATGCTGACGCGGTCACCCAGCGGGTTGGCTTCGCGCTTCAGGTCCATCTTGAAGTCGATGGCGCTCATGATCCCGTCGCCGAATTCTTCGTGGATCAGTTCCTTGAACGTGGTGCCGTACACGCTGACGAGTTCGTAGAAGCGATAGATCAACGGGTCGGTCGGCACGCTGGTGGGCAGCGAGCCCTTGTAGGGCACGACCATCAGCCACTTCTTCTCGTCATCGGTCAGGCCGAAGATCTCGCCGACCACACTGGCCTGTTCGGGCGTGAGCGTCATCTGGCCCAGGCAGGCGGCCGTGACCCACTCCTTGCTGAGGCCGACCTTGGCCGCCACATCGGCCCACTTGAGGCCCTGGGTGACTTTGGTGGTGATGATCTTTTCAGTGACGTCGAGGCGGCTCATGGGGGTGCACTCCTTCTTGGCTGGGGGGGGATGGTCGAATCAAGCCGCGCCGCGCAGGGGCACGACGGTGGCGGTGGGGGCGGTGGGGGTGGCGGCGGGCCGAGGCTCCTCGCCGGGCTCCAGACCCGGGCAGACCTCGGGCGGATGCGCGCCCGCGCGGCCGTGCGACAGGTCCTTGGAGCGCAGCACGAGAAAGTCGACCAGGTGGTTGCGGATGCGGTAGTACTGCGGGTCGTGGTGCAGCGTGGCGCGCTGACGCGCCTTTTCACCGGAACGCGGCATGGTGTTGCGCACGATCTCGGCCACGCGCGCCTGCGGCCCGTTGCTCATCAGCAATATCTTGTCGGCCAGCAGCACGGCCTCGTCAACGTCGTGCGTGATCATGAACACCGTCTGGTGCGTCTGCGCGCAGATGCGCAGCAGCTCGTCCTGGATCGTGCCGCGGGTCAGCGCGTCGAGCGCGCCGAACGGCTCATCGAGCAGGAGCATCTTGGGCTCGATGGCAAATGCGCGTGCGATGCCCACACGTTGCTTCATGCCGCCCGACAGTGCCGAGGGCTTCTTGTCGATGGCGCTGCTCAGGCCGACCAGCTGCACGTACTTCTGGACCTGCGCGTCCACCTGCGC
>JANOQS010000347.1:0-5732 GCA_031414975.1 Methylibium sp.
GCCGAGGTGGTCGTAGGGCCGCCCGCGCAGGTCGCCGAAGTTGCGCTCCTGCAGCAGTTCGGTGGTGAATGGCGCCAGGCCGGTTGCCCGCGCGATGGCTTCGGCGGTGCGCAAGGCGCGCGGCATGTCGCTGCTGATCAGCGCCGCCGGGCGGTGCGCCACCAGGGCCTGCGCCACGGCCTCGGCCTGCGCCAGGCCGGTGTCATTCAGCGGCGTGTCGGGCGGCTGCAGCACGCGGGCGATGTTCAGCGCGGTGGCGCCATGGCGAACCAGAATGATGGTCATCGGAATCCTTTGCGGCGGGGTGGGCTGCGCACGAAGGGGTGAACCTTACCGGCTTTCGCGCCGGTTTTCCCCACGGCTTTTCCGCCGTCGGGCTGTCTACACTTCAGTCATGTCGCCGATGCAGCCGCAGCCTCTTGCCACCACCGAACCGGAACGCGGTCCGGCTGCACCGATGGTCCGGCACCTGCGCCAGGTCCTGCTGTGGCCGCTGAGGCTGATGCCGGTGGCGCGCGCCGGCGACGCGCCCGACTCCCGCCACGCACCCTGGAAGCTGCTGCGCGAGATGGGCGATGCCTGCCCCTGGCGCGAGGTGGTCGACGAGTTCGCTGGCGACGCGGGCAGCTTTCACGAGCGCCACTACAACGAGTTCGTGACCTTCCTGCCTTACGTGCAGCGCTTCCTTTACGGCGAAGGCCGCTCGCGGCGCGGGGCCGGTGATGGCGACGGCGGCGATGACGGCTCGCCGATGCGCGTGTTTCGCCGCAAGGACATCCACGAGGTTCGCCTGGCAGCGCGGCCGGGCGATGTGCCGCTCACGCTCGACATCGTGCACGTCGATCTGTACTTCTTCTTCGACGTCGACGTGGTGCTGCTGAACCTGGAAGTCGCCGGGTCGGACCTGAGCCTGGCGCAGACGCAGGAACTGCTCTACCGCTTCGGCCGCGGCTACCCGGCCGGGTGGGACGCGCGCGGCCAGGCCCAGCATTGCATGGCCAGCGTCGAATGGCTGGACGCGCAGGGCCAGGTGCTGGCCGCGTCCGACGCGCAGCAGCGCGACCTGTTCATGGCCCACGTCAGCGAGCACCGTGCGCCGCGCATCGCGTCGCACTGGGCCTTCGTGCTCGAGCCGCTGATCAGCGACCACTCCGACCAGGCGGGCGCATTGCGCTTTCGCCAGATCGAGTACTACCGCATGCCGCTGATGGCCTACCTGGCGCTCGACAACCCGCGCGCGCTGACCCGCAACGACTTCATCCGCCTCGGCCTCGTCACCGGCGCCACACCCGGCGACGAGACCACCGACGCCAGCTTGCCGTACGCTGAGGCGCACCTGTCCGACTTCGAGAAGCGCTTCTGCTACGACCGCTTCTGGTCTGAGGCCGGCGCTGCGCCGAACACGCGCTACCTGTGCAGCGGCCACTCGCTGGTGGTCGTGGGTGACGCGCGCAGCGAGTTCTACGGCTGCCGCGACCGCGGCGTGCTGGCGCAGTTCAGGCACCAGCACTTCCTGCTGTTCCTGATCGCGCACTTCCAGAAAGCCGCGCTGCTGATGTTCTCCGACCGGCTGGTCGAGGCGCTGAAAGGCCTGGACGTGGGCGACGCACCGAGCGTGCGGCGCTTCAAGCGCGCCATCCGCGCCAGCTTCGAAGGTTTTCTGCGCTTCACGCACCGCTACTGGTTCCACGAGGTGTCCGAGCAGGCCCAGGTGCGCGCGCTGTTCCATTTGTGCTGCACCCACCTCGGGCTCGACCCGCTGTATGCCGAGGTCAAGGAACGCATTGCCGACATGAACGGCTACCTCGACGCCGACAGCCTGCGCCGCCAGGCCAACACCGTGGTGCGGCTGACGGTGGTCACGATCTTCGGGCTGATCGGCACCGTCACCACCGGCTTCCTGGGCATGAACCTGCTGGCCGAAGCCGACGCGCCGCTGAGCCGGCGCCTGCTGCTGTTCGCCCTGGTGTTTGGCGCCACTGCGGCGCTCACCATCTACACGATGGTCAAGTCCAAGGGCCTGTCGGACTTTTTGGATGCGCTGTCTGACGAACGCCTGACACCGTGGATGAAGGTCAAGGCACTGGCCTCGGTGTGGCGCCGCACCGGTGCCTGACAACAAGAACAGAACCGGGAGACAACATGCATGCACCCGCCTACCTGCGCCATCCCACTTTGCACGGCGACACGATCGCGTTCGTCAGCGACGACGACCTGTGGCAGGTCGGCGCCAGTGGCGGCCTGGCGCGGCGCCTGACGGCCGGCCTGGCCGAACCGTCCACGCCCAGCCTGTCGCCAGACGGCCGCTGGCTCGCCTTCGTCGGCCGCGACGAGCAGCACCCCGAGGTCTACCTGATGCCGGCCGACGGTGGCGACGCGCGCCGCATGACCTGGCTCGGCCCCGACGTGATGGTGCGCGGCTGGACGCCGCAGGGGCACATCCTGTTCGTCACCACGCACGGCCAGCCGTTCTTCCGCAACTACCGCGCGTTCACGCTCGACCCGGCTGGTGGCTCGCCGCAGGTGCTGCCGTGGGGGCAGGTCAACCACCTTGCTTTCGGCCCCGGGGGCGCAAGCGTGATCGGCCGCAACACGGCTGACCCGGCGCGCTGGAAGCGCTACCGCGGCGGCACCGCCGGGCACCTGTGGGTCGACGCACAGGGCTCGCAGCAGTTCCGCCGCATGAGCGAACTCAAAGGCAACCTCAGCAGCCCGATGTGGCTGGGCGAGCGCATCTACTTCTTGTCCGACGCCGAAGGCGTGGGCAACCTCTATTCATGCCTGCCCGACGGCACTGAGCTGCGCCGTCACAGCGACCACGCGCAGTTCTACGCCCGCCACGCGCAGACCGACGGCCGGCGCATCGTCTACCAATGCGGTGCAGAGCTTTGGCTGTTCGACCCAGCAAGCGACCGCACGACCCGAATCGACATTCAACTCGCCTCGCACCGCACCCAGGCCGCGCGCAAGTTCGTGCCCACCGCCGAACACCTGGGTGACGTGCACCTGCACCCTGCCGGCCACAGCATGGCGCTGGACGCACGCGGCAAGCTGTTCAGCATGGCGTTGTGGGAAGGTGCGGTGCGCCAGCACGGCGCCGCCGACGGCGTGCGCTACCGTCACGGCCAGTGGCTGGCTGACGGCAGCGGGCTCGTCGCAGTGTCCGACGAGTCCGGCGAAGAACGCATCGAGGTGTTCGAGAACGGCGCGCGCCGCTCGATGGACTGGGACATCGGGCGGGTCAACTCGCTGCTGGCCGCCCCGCGCGGCCGGCGCGTGGCGCTCGCGAACCACCGCAACGAGGTGTGGGCGGGCGACCTGGACAGCGGCACGCTGACCCTGGTGGACCGCGGCGACGCCGGCCGCACCGAGCACCTGGCCTGGTCGCCCGACGGCCAGTGGCTGGCCTATTCGTTCTGGACCAGCGCGCGCCACACGGCGATCAAGCTGCACGGCTTGGCGAGTGGCACCAGCACCTTGGTGACGGCGCCGCAGTTCCGCGACTTCGCGCCGGCCTTCGACCCGCAAGGGCGCTACCTGTACTTCCTGTCGTACCGCACCTTCGACCCGGTGTACGACAGCGTGCAGTTCGAGCTCAGCTTTCCGCGCGCCGCGCGGCCGTACCTGGTGGCGCTGCAGGCCGGCGGGCTGCCGCCGTTCGACCCCGCGCCCAAAGGCCTGAAGGCCGATGCACCCGACGCCGCGGCAGCAGCGGCAAAAGCCGAAGCAGAAACGCCGCCGCTGCGCATCGACCTCGACGGCATCGCTCGCCGGGTTGCGCCGTTCCCGGTGCCCGAAGCACGCTTCGGTCAGATCGCCGGTGCGGCCGGCGGCAAGGTGGTCTGGACCGTGCTGCCGATGGCTGGCGCGCACGGCCGCGGTGGACACAAGGAGACGCCCGGGCGATTGGAGGTGTTCGACTTCGCGACCCAGCGCGTCGAAGCCTTGATGGAGCAGGCCGACAGCTTCACCCTGGCCGCCGACCACACCACCCTGCTGGTGCGTGAAGGCAAGCGCCTGCGCGCCATTCCAGTGAAGAGCAAGGGGCCGGAACGCGACGCGGCGCCGGCCTCAGACGCACCGTCGCGCAAGAGCGGCTGGATTGCGCTCGACCGCGTGCGTGCGTCGATCGCGCCGCGCCTCGAATGGCGCCAGATGCTGCGCGAGGTGTGGCGCCTGCAGCGCGACCAGTTCTGGGTTGCCGACATGTCGGGGGTTGACTGGAACGCGGTCTGGCAGCGCTACGAACCGCTGCTCGAAAGAGTGGCCACGCGCGCCGAACTGTCGGACCTGATCTGGGAAATGCAGGGCGAACTCGGCACCTCGCACGCCTACGAGATGGGCGGCGACCACCGCAAGCCGCCGCCCATGGCGCTCGGCCACCTGGCGGCGGAATTGCGCTTCGTCGATGACGAACAAGGTTATGAAATCACCCGCATCGTCGATGGCGACCCGTGGGACGCCGGTGCCGATTCGCCGTTGCGCGCAGTCGGTGTCGAGGCCCAGGTGGGTGACCGCATCGTCGCGATCAACGGCCAGCGCGTCTCGCGCGAGCGCCCGCCGCAGGCGCTGCTGGTGCACCAGGCCGGCAGCAAGGTGGAGTTGAGCCTGGCGCGTGGTGCCGGCGCCGAAGCCGTCACCCGCGACGTGCTGGTCGGCACCTTGACCGATGAGGTGCCGGCGCGCTACCGCGAGTGGGTCGAGCGCAACCGGGCCTGGGTGCACGCTCAGTCCGGCGGGCGCGTCGGTTACTTCCACCTGCCCGACATGATGGCCGCCGGCTTCGCCGAATTCCACCGCTACTTCAGCGCCGAATGCGACCGCGACGGCTTGATCGTCGACGTGCGCTACAACCGCGGCGGGCATGTGTCGTCGCTGCTGCTCGAGAAGGTGGCGCGCAAGCGCATCGGCTACGACATCAAGCGCTGGGGCCCGCCCACGCCCTACCCTGAAGAAGCGGTGGCCGGCCCGGTGGTGGCGCTGGCCAACGAACACGCCGGGTCGGATGGCGACATCTTCTCGCACGGCTTCAAGCTGATGGGCATCGGCCCGCTGGTGGGCACGCGCACCTGGGGCGGCGTGATCGGCATCTGGCCGCGCCACAAGCTGGTCGACGGCACCGAGACCACGCAGCCGGAGTTCTCGTTCTGGTTCAAGGACGTGGGCTGGGGGGTCGAGAATTACGGCACCGACCCGCAGATCGAGATCGACAACGCGCCGCAGGACGCGTTGGCCGGGCGCGACCGCCAGCTCGAAAAGTCGCTCGAAGTCGCGCTGCAGCAGATCAGACAGGCTGGCGACGCGCGGCCGGTGTTCGGCCCGCGGCCGCATTTGGCCGCGCCTGCGCTGCCGCCTCGCGAATAGCCGCAGCGCAGCTTTTTCACACGGCCCTCAGATCAGCGGCCGCAACGCCTGCGCTGCTTCGCGCAGCGGTGGCAGCAGCCGCTCGAGCGCCTGTTCGCGGCTGATCAGCGACATCTGCAAAGTCATGCCCAGCGCGCCGCGGCACTCGCCCTTGCGGTCTTTCAGCGCCACCGCCAGGCCGCGCAGGCCCAGGTCGAGCTGCTGCTCGGCGATCCAGTAGTCGAGCCCGCGCGCGGCCACCACGTCGGCGCGGAACTGCGCCGGGTCGGCCACGGTGTGCGAGGTGAAGTGGCCGAAGTCGTGTTCGGCCAGCCACGGGTCGAGCGCGGCGTCCGTCAACGTGGACAGCAGCACCACGCCCGGTGCCA
>JANOQS010000348.1:0-2048 GCA_031414975.1 Methylibium sp.
TTTGCCGCACGCGCGGTGGTGCTGACGGCGGGCACCTTTCTCGACGGCAAGATCCACGTGGGGCTGCAAAGCCATTCGGCCGGCCGCGCGGGTGACCCGCCTGCGGTGGCGCTGTCCGCACGCTTGAAGGAGCTGAAGTTGCCGCAGGGGCGCCTGAAAACCGGCACGCCCCCGCGCCTCGACGGCCGCTCGATCGACTTCTCGGTGCTGACTGAACAGCCGGGCGACGGCATGCCGCTGGCCGATGGCACGCCGGCGAGCGGGCCGGTGCCGGTATTCAGCTTCATGGGCACGGCCGAGCAGCACCCGCGCCAGTTGCCGTGCTGGATCACGCACACGAACGAGCGCACGCACGACATCATCCGCTCCGGTTTCGACCGCAGCCCGATGTTCACCGGGCTGATCGACGGTGTGGGCCCGCGCTACTGCCCGAGCATCGAAGACAAGGTGAACCGCTTTGCCGACAAGAGCTCGCACCAGATCTTTCTGGAGCCCGAGGGGCTGACGACGCACGAGTTCTACCCGAACGGCATTTCCACCTCCCTGCCCTTCGACGTGCAGATTGCGGCAGTGCAGTCGATGCTTGGGCTGGAACACGCGCACATCCTGCGGCCGGGCTATGCGATCGAGTACGACTACTTCGACCCGCGCGAACTGTCGCCGAGCTTCGAGACGCGCGCGGTCAGTGGTTTGTTCTTCGCCGGCCAGATCAACGGCACGACCGGCTATGAAGAGGCGGCGGCGCAAGGCCTGTTTGCCGGGATCAACGCTGCGCTGCAAGTGCGTGGTGCAGATCTGGGAAGACCGCAGGCCTGGCTGCCGCGGCGCGACCAGGCCTATCTGGGCGTGCTGGTCGATGACCTGATCACCAAGGGCGTGACCGAGCCCTACCGCATGTTCACCAGCCGGGCCGAGTTCCGGCTGCAACTGCGCGAAGACAACGCCGACCTGCGGCTGACCGAGGTGGGCCGCAACTTGGGGCTGGTGGATGACACGCGCTGGGATGCCTTCAGTCGGAAGCGCGATGCTGTTTCACGTGAAACAGCACGCCAGCACGCGACCTGGGTGCGCCCGGCCTCGGTGCCGGACGCCGACGCCGAGCGCCTGCTCGGCAAGGCGCTGGAACACGAGTACCGCCTCGCCGACCTGCTGCGCCGGCCAGGAATCGAGTTCGATACGGTTGCGCAGATCGACGCGATCGCCCGACCCGAGGCCCCTGTTTCACGTGAAACCCTGCGGTCCGAACTGGGAATGCCGCTCGCCGACGCCGTGATCGACCAAGTGCAGGTCTCGATCAAGTACGCCGGATACATCGACAAGCAGAACGAAGAAGTCCAGCGCTCCGCCAGCCAGGAAGAGACGCGTTTGCCGCCCGACCTGGACTACGCCGAGGTCACCGCGCTGTCCTTCGAGGTGCGCCAGAAGCTGGCCAAACATCGGCCGCAAACCTTGGGGCAGGCCGCTCGGATCTCCGGCGTCACACCGGCGGCGGTGTCGTTGCTGCGCGTTCACTTGAAGAAGCGCCGGCTGCTGGCCGATCGCGCTGACCCTCCCCGTCCCGCCGACATGGCGGCGGGATGACGGCGGCGCCCCCCGACTTGCGCGGCGGCTTGCTCGGCATTGCCGACGCACTGGCGCTGGAGATCGCGCCTTCCCAGATCGACGCCCTGCTTCAGTACCTGGCCTTGCTGCAGCGCTGGAACAGCACCTACAACCTGACCTCGGTGCGCGACCCTGCGCAGATGCTGAGCCTGCATCTGGCAGATTGCCTGGCGATGGTGAAGCCCTTGCGGCGCCAGCTGGGCGCTCCCGCCGAAGCTCGGGTGCTCGACGTTGGCAGCGGCGCCGGGCTGCCCGGCGTGCTCATCGCGGCGCTGAACCCCTTGATGGCAGTCACCTGCGTCGACACGGTCGGCAAGAAGGCCGCGTTCGTGCAGCAGGTGGCGGGCGAGCTGGCCCTGCGAAACCTTCAATCAGTGCACGCGAGGGTCGAGAAACTCGAGGCGCCGGTGTTCGACATCATCACGGCGCGCGCCTTTGCCTCTTTG
>JANOQS010000349.1:0-3342 GCA_031414975.1 Methylibium sp.
GGGCAAGACTTCTTCCCGCTGACGGTCGACTACATCGAGAAGACCTACGCCGCCGGCAAGATCCCCGGCAGTTTCTTCAAACGCGAAGGCCGCCCGAGCGAACTCGAAACGCTGACCTCGCGCCTGATCGACCGGCCGCTGCGCCCGCTGTTCCCTGAAGGCTTCTACAACGAAGTGCAGGTCGTCGTGCACGTGCTGTCGCTGAACCCGGAAGTGTCGGCCGATATCGCCGCGCTGATCGGCTCGAGCGCTGCGCTGGCGATCTCGGGTATCCCGTTCAACGGCCCGATCGGCGCCGCGCGCGTGGGCTACGTCAATGGCCAGTACGTGCTGAACCCTGGCAAGACGCAACTGCTCGAGTCGAAGATGGACCTGATCGTGGCCGGCACCGAAGCGGCCGTGCTGATGGTCGAGTCCGAGGCGCAGCAGTTGAGCGAAGAGCTGATGCTGGGCGGCATCGTGTTCGGCCATGAGCAAGGCGTGATCGCCATCAACGCCATTCACGAGCTGGTGCGCGACGCCGGCAAGCCGGCCTGGGACTGGACCGCGCCCGCGAAGGACGACGCCTTCATCGCCAAGGTCGGTGCGCTTGCCGAGCAGCCGCTGCGCGATGCTTACCAGATTCGCTCCAAGCAGGCCCGCACGCACGCCACCCGCGCCGTCACGGCCGCAACCGCCACCGCGCTGCAAGCCGATGGCGCCGCGTTCGACAAGGTCAACCTCGACAACGTGCTGTTCGACATCGAAGCCAAGATCGTGCGCAGCCAGATCCTGGCGGGCGAACCGCGCATCGACGGGCGCGACACCCGCACCGTGCGCCAGATCGAGATCCGCAACGGCGTGCTGCCGCGCGTGCACGGCTCGGCACTGTTCACCCGCGGCGAAACGCAGGCGCTGGTGGCCGCCACCCTGGGCACGTCACGCGACGCGCAGCGCATCGACGCATTGGCCGGTGAGTTCACCGAGCACTTCATGCTGCACTACAACATGCCGCCGTTCGCGACCGGCGAAACCGGCCGGGTCGGCACGCCCAAGCGGCGCGAAATCGGCCACGGCCGGCTGGCCAAGCGTGCCCTGGTGGCGGTGCTGCCGAGCCAGGCCGAGTTCCCGTACTCGATGCGCGTGGTGTCCGAGATCACCGAGTCGAACGGCTCGTCGTCGATGGCCTCCGTCTGCGGTGGCTGCCTGGCGCTGATGGACGCCGGTGTGCCGCTGAAAGCGCACGTGGCCGGCATCGCCATGGGCCTGATCAAGGACGGCAACCGCTTTGCGGTGCTGACCGACATCCTCGGTGACGAAGATCACCTGGGCGACATGGACTTCAAGGTGGCCGGCACCACCGCCGGCATCACCGCGCTGCAGATGGACATCAAGATCCAGGGGATCACGAAGGAAATCATGCAGGTCGCGCTGGCGCAGGCCAAGGAAGCGCGGCTGCACATCCTGGCCAAGATGGTCGAGGCCATGGGCAGCGCCAACACCGAGGTGTCACAGTTCGCCCCGCGCCTGTATTCGATGAAGATCAACCCCGACAAGATCCGCGACGTGATCGGCAAGGGCGGCGCGACCATCCGTGCGCTGACCGAAGAGACCGGCACGACGATCGACATCGGCGAAGACGGCACGATCACGATCGCCTCGACCGACGGCGACAAGGCCGCCTACGCGAAGAAGCGCATCGAGGAGATCACCGCCGAGGTCGAAGTGGGCAAGGTTTACGAAGGCCCGATCACCAAAATCCTCGACTTCGGTGCGCTCGTGAACCTGATGCCAGGCAAGGACGGCCTGCTGCACATCAGCCAGATCGCGCACCAGCGTGTCGAGAAGGTCACCGACTTCCTGAAGGAAGGCCAGATCGTCAAGGTCAAGGTCATGGAGACCGATGAAAAGGGCCGCGTGAAGCTGTCGATGAAGGCTTTGATCGACCGCGACGTGCAACCTGCGCACCACGAGTAAACAGCCAGCGCAATGAAAGCAGTCGAGATCACGTCGTACGGCGCACCGGACGTTCTGCGCCTGACCGAGCGGCCCGACCCGGTGGCGGGTGCGGGCGAGGTGCTGATCCGCGTGGCCGCCGCGGGCGTGAACCGGCCCGACGTGCTGCAGCGCAAGGGCATGTACCCGGTGCCGCCGGGGGCCTCGGACCTGCCGGGGCTCGAAGTGGCGGGCACCATCGTGCAGGGTGACGCCGCGGCGCTCAGCGCGGCCGGCTTCGGCATCGGCGACCGCGTCTGCGCGCTGGTGGCTGGCGGCGGTTATGCCGAACTGTGCGTTGCACCGGTGGCGCAATGCCTGCCGGTGCCCGCGGGCCTGAGCGACACCGAGGCCGCGAGCCTGCCCGAGACCTTCTTCACCGTCTGGTCCAACGTGTTCGACCGCGCGCGCTTGCAATCCGGCGAAACCTTCCTGGTGCAAGGCGGCACCAGCGGCATCGGGGTCACCGCGATCCAGATGGCCAAGGCGGCAGGTGCGACAGTGATCGCCACGGCAGGCAGCGACGACAAGTGCGCCGCGTGCGTGCGCCTGGGCGCTGACCACGCGATCAACTACCGCGACAAGGACTTCGTCGAAGAGGTGCAACGCATCACCGCCAAGCGCGGTGTCGACGTGATTCTCGACATGGTCGCCGGCGCCTATGTGGCGCGCGAGCTCAAGTGCCTTGCCGAAGACGGCCGACTCGTCATCATTGCGGTGCAGGGCGGCTTGGAAGCGCAGTTCGATGCCGGCATGGTGCTGCGCCGCCGCTTGACGATCAGCGGCTCAACCTTGCGGCCGCGGCCGGTTGCGTTCAAGGCCGCGATTGCGCAATCGCTGCGCGCCACGGTGTGGCCGTGGATCGAAGCCGGCCGCATCAAGCCGGAGATCTACCAGACGTTCCCGGCCGCCGAGGCGGCGCAGGCGCATGCGCTGATGGAAACCAACCAGCACATCGGCAAGCTGGTCTTGGTCTGGTGAACATCACAAGAGGTTGAGCATGGCACGCAGAAAACTCGTCGTCGGCAACTGGAAGTTGAACGGCAGCCGCGCTGCCAATGCCGAACTGCTGGCTGCATTGAAGGCCGCGGGCCCCTGGAGCGCCGAAGTGGCGGTGTGCCCGCCGTACGTCTACCTGGCCGACACGGTGCTGGCCTTGCAGGGCAGCAACGTGGCCTGGGGCGCGCAAGATTGTTCGGCGCAGGAGTCGGGCGCCTACACCGGCGAAGTGGCTGCGGCGATGCTGGCCGAGTTCGGTTGCCGCTACGCGATCGTCGGCCATTCGGAGCGCCGCGCGCTGCACGCCGAGAGCGACCAACTGGTGGCCGACAAGGCCAAGATCGCGCTGGCCCACAACCTGACGCCGAT
>JANOQS010000350.1:0-13291 GCA_031414975.1 Methylibium sp.
AGAACAAACCGAGGCTTTCAGCTTCGATGTGCTCGATGCCACCAAGCTCATTCCCGAAGAGCTGGTGCCGGTGCGGCCGGTGGGGCGCATGGTGCTGAACCGCAACCCCGACAACTTCTTCGCCGAAACCGAGCAGGTGGCGTTCTGCACCGCGCATGTGGTGCCGGGCATCGACTTCAGCAACGACCCGCTGCTGGCCGGGCGCCACCACTCTTACGTGGACACGCAGATCACGCGCCTGGGCGGCGCCAACTTTCATGAATTGCCGATCAATGCGTCGCTCGCGCCGGTGTCGAACAACCAGCGTGATGGCATCCACCGGCAGGCAGTGCACCGCGGACGCGTGGCCTACGAGCCGAACTCGCTGGGCGGCGGATGCCCGTTTCAGGCTGGCGCCAAGGGGTTTGTGTCGTTTCCCCAGCCCATCGATGGCGAGAAGCTGCGCGGCAAGCCGGAGAAGTTTGCCGACCACTACACCCAGGCCACCTTGTTCTACAACAGCCAGACCGCCGTGGAGCAGGCCCACATCGCCGGCGGGTTCCGCTTCGAGCTGAGCAAGCTGACGGTGCCGGCGATCCGCGAGCGCATGCTGGCGTCGTTGGTGAACGTGTCGCCGCACCTGGCTGCGGCCGTGGCAGGCGGCCTGGGCATGCCGGTACCCGCGGCGCTGCCGCGCGTGCTGGAGGCACCGAACGCGCCCGAGGTGAATGTGTCTGCCGCGCTGTCGTTGACGGCCTTGCCCGGCGACGGAGGCATCCGCACACGCAAGGTGGCGCTGCTGGCGGCGCACGGGGTGGACGGTGCGTCGCTGCTGGCGGTGCAGGCGGCATTGCATGCGGCGGGTGCGGTCGGTGTGGTCGTGGCGCCGCGGCTGGGTGCCATCGAAACAGCCGATGGAGAGGCCGTGGAGGCCGCGGCGAGCTTCGAAAATTCGCCGCCGGTGTTGTTCGACGCCGTGCTCTTGCCCGACGGCGAGGCGGGCGTGAAGGCACTGCTGCGCCATGGGCAGGCGGTCGACTTTGTCGCCCAGCAGTTTCGCCACGGCAAGACCTTGCTCGCGCTGGGCGCGTCCAAAGCCTTGCTCGACCGCGCGGGCATCGAGGCGTTCCTCGCCTCGGGGGACGCCGACCCCGGTGTGTTGCTGGCCGAAGCCGGCGAAGCCGAAGCGGATCATGCGGCGTTCATCGCCGCCATCGGCAAGCACCGCCACCCGGCACGCGAGACTGATCCCCCGCAGGTTTGAGTCGAACCCTCGAATGACTCGCTGGTGGGAGAAAGCAACGAGGCTTGATCATCAATGAACCCGACGAGTTGCAGGAGAGAGTCGCCATCCCGTGGGCGCCCGCGAGCGGGGCCCGTGCCGCTTCATGCGGCTCGGTCGGGCGGGGTCGCGTGTGGCGAAGGCGCGCCCGAATCGATCAACGCTTCGGAGAACTCGCAGTGGCTGCCGAGCTGCTTGGCCCGGTACATCGCTGCGTCTGCGTTGGCGATCAGCCTCGGTCCGCTCGCGCCATGAGCGGGGTAAAGCGCGATGCCGATGCTTGGCGTGATCGCGAACTGCTGGGCACCCAGTGCGATGGGGGCCGATATCGCTCGCCGAACCAGGCCGGCGATGCGTGCGACGGCTTCGCGATCGGCCGGGTTGATCAGCAGGTACAGGAACTCGTCGCCGCCATTGCGGCAGACGGTGTCCTCATCGCGGGCATGGCGCAGCAGGCGCTGCGCCACCACGGCGAGCACGGCATCGCCGGCGGCATGGCCATGGGTGTCGTTGACGAGTTTGAAACGATCGAGGTCCAGGAACATCACCGCCAGCAGCCAGCCATGGCGTTCGGCGCCCGCAAGGGCCTGAGCCAGCCGGTCATCGAACAGCGTGCGGTTGGGCAAGCCGGTCATGGGGTCGTGCATCGCAAGCCGGCTGGCCGTGCGCTCGGCACGGCGAGACGCCGCCAGCGCTGCCTCTGACTCCGCCAGCGCCGCGCGCGACCGGTTCAGGGCCTCCTCCACCAACTTGACCTCATCCACGGCATGGGACAGGTTGTCGGTCACCTGCTGCAAGTCGTCGGCACAACCCTGCACCCTTGCTTCCACGGCCAGACCGTTCTGCAGCAGCACCTCGGCGGCGGGCAGTGTGGTCGCACCGCCGGCGATCTGGGCTTTTGCCAGATGGTTGGCCGATGCGAGATCTTCGGCGCATGCCTCCACCTCGGCCTTGACATCCTGACTCTGGTCAAGCGCCTGGTCCAACACGTCAAGCATGCGAGACGGACCGTCGGTGGCGGGTGGCGATGGCATGGTGGCGGCATTGACGGCAGCACGGCGCCGGTCACTGCGACGGTAGAAGGCGGGGTCGGCCGTGTCTGTGCGGTAGCGCGCTCCCGCTTCGAAACGAAAAGCGCTCTGCAGTCTGCTCGACGTGTTCGCGAACGCACAGACCTCCACGCCTCAGGGCACTACGGTGCATCCCTGGCCAATGACCAGAGGCGTCGCTCTTGACCCTCGAACGGCCCATCCCATTCAATGGAGTTTCTGAATGAACGAGCCCACTTTTCCCAGCATCACGCCGGAAGTCCCCTGGCCCACCAGTGGCAACCGGGAGACCTCGCCCCACCAGGCGACGGTGACAACGAACGAGAGCGCGCCCGCTACGGGGAGCCCCAAGATGGACCGCGCCGTGCAGGCCGGCCACAACACCATCGACCGCGTGGCGGACGCGTCGGCTTCGACGGTTCGGCGGCTGGGCGAGCGCATGCATGGGGCAGAAGACGCACTGCACGCGAAGACAGCGCAGCTGCGCGTCACTCGTGACGAATGGGTCGAAAGCATGCGCGGCACGGTGCGCAGCAACCCGCTGGCGTCAGTGGCCGCTGGCGTGGCGCTGGGAATGTTGATCGCCCGCGTGCGCCGCTGATGAACCGATGGACTGATTGTGAGGAAACAGACCATGGGCCTGGCTGCGTGGATCGCCCTGTGGGTCGCCCTCTTCTGCGTGGTGCTGGCCGCCGCCGGCCTGGCCGCTGTGGCGTCGCTGGCCATGGCCCAGGTCGAGGAGGAACTTCGCTCATTCAGTCGCTTCGGGGGCCTGCAGCTTGAAGGCTGAAGCCGTGCCGATGCCAAGGGATTGCGGAGACGACCGAACGGACCCTTGATGCGGTGGCGGACGATCGGCGCGAGCTTGTTTTTTCTCGCCTGCGTGATCGTGACAGGTTGGGTCCTGCACCAGCAGTTCGGGCAGACCTCGCTGCAGAGCGTGCGGCGAGGAATTCGCGCCACCGATGGCGGCTGCCCCATCCGCTTGCGAGAGCAACGCCGGCATGCGCCGACGTTCGCTGATGGGCACGTCCTACAAGGCCGCGCAAGTTGGCGCCGCACACTGCGCTGTCGTCAATCAAGCCCTCAACCCCGATGACACTCAACCCCCACCCGCGTCATTTCGATTCGCCCCCGGATTCGCCACCCGATTCGCCAACCGATGCGGCGGCGCTCAATCCGCTGGCTGCCTGTTCGCAGCTCCGGGACCGAAGCCGCTGCATGAGCCCTGAAGGCGGCCAACTGACCTATCCGAGGCGTCCGGGCGACACGGTCAGCGCCGCCGACCGGCTTGCATTCGAATCGCTGCGAACCCTTGTCCTGGACGCCGCTTACCCCTGCGTCATGGCCCGCTCCGCGTTCAACACCCACAGGCTGCGGGTCGCGACTTACGGCACCCTGGGAAGCGCCGACAACAGCGCGCTGATGTGCCACGACCTTTACGACTTTTGCAACGACTTTGCCGCTCCGGTGGCGCAGGCCACGTCATTCATCGCCTGTTTCGGGAACGGCAGCACGTCCGACGAAGCGTCCTTCGAAGCGGCGCTGTGGGCACAACTCCAGTCGCTGCACGACATCGACAGGCGGTTCCACGATTGGGCCCCGGGAGTTCGATCCGACCCGGCCGACCCCAACTTCTCCTTCAGCATCGGCGGCCGTGCGTTCTTCATCATCGGCATGCATCCGCACGCCCCGCGCCTGGCGCGGCGCACCGCGCTGCCGGTGATGGTGTTCAACCTGCATGAGCAGTTCGTCGCGCAGAAGGATGCCGGCAAGTTCGACACCATTCGCGACAAGATTCAGGTGCGCGACGTTCGATTGCAAGGTCATGCCAACCCGATGTCAGCCGACTTCGGCGCGCGCTCCTCTCCCAGGCCTGGCGGCTGGCGCTTGTGCAGCGCCGCCCGCTGTCAGAAGCGCACGACATAGCCCACACTGAGCAGGTCGACCTTTTCCTTGCCGGTGCCGACAAGCGGAAGCTGTGGCGCTGCCACTCCAACAAGACGCCCGAGCGAGTTGAAAGGTCATAGCCCACGCCGGCACCGTACGAACCGCCGAGACCGCTGTCCCTTCCGCTGGGGAGGCCGGAAAGCACATTGGACGTGACATCGGTGCGGCCGTAGGTGACGCCGGCCTTGGCGAACAGGTTGAACGGCGCCAGCGGTGCACGCACCACAGCGCTCAGGTTCACGCCTTGAGCCGACGTGCGGCCGCCGGCGCGCTCGGCGCTGCCCATCCGAAGATAGCCCAGCTCCACGCCGAAGATGTCGTTCACCATGCCGCCAGTGAACAGGTGCAGGCCTACGTCGGGGTCGTCGCATTCGAACCCGCCGATGCCGCAGCTGGTGCGGTACTTGGGCATGCCGAGGCCGATCCCGACATAGCCGCTGGACGTGCCGGGCAACAGTGACTGGCCTGTGCCGGTGACGGCCGCCGCAGCGCCGTGCACTGCAAGGCGTCCATCGAGGCGATCCGACAAGCCTATCTGCGCGCGTCGCCCGCTCGCGTCGGCACCCGCCGCCAATGTCGGAAGGACCATTCCTACAGGGGGGACTGGCATGCTGCTCAAAGCAGCGCGGAACGACCGGGATCAGCCGCCGCAATCAGTGGGGCACTCTTGGCGTTGTCGGCCGTACCGGCCCCTCGGCACTACCGGCCGGTCGGCTTCTTCTGATCCATGGAACTGGACCAGGCCCGCGCCGCCTCGACCGGGTCCACGTCTTTCGTGCCCTGCTGATGCCAGGCACTCAGACTCATCGACGCCAGGGGCCGCCCGGTCAGGTGCGGGCGCAGGATCGAAAGCTGGCCTTCGAACGACGCGATCCACTGGTCCTTGTTGTAGGCCATGGGCAGCTCCGTCGTCGTTGGAAGAATGGCCTTCGCGTCAGGCGTTCTGCGCTACCGGCGAACGCGCCACCTCTTCGGTCGTCGCGCGCCGCAGCTCGCGCCGCTCGGCAAAGTCGAACCAGCGGCCGCGGTGCAGGGTGGCGGTGTTGTCCCACATCACCAGGTCGCCCACCTGCCAGTGGTGGCGGTAGACGAACTCGCGTTGGGTGGCGTGTTCGATCAGGTCCATCAACAGCATGCGGCCTTCGGCCACCGTCATGCCCAGCACCTCGCAGGCGTGGATGCCGACGTAGAGGATCTTGCGGCCGGTGCGCGGGTCGGTCTGCACCAGGGGCCAGTGCGCGGGGGCGATGGCCTTGCGCTGCTCGTCGGTGTAGTTGGTGTCGCCCAGCAGAAAGCGCGAATGCAGCGCGTAGTGCACCGCCGTCAGCGGCTCGACGATGCGGCGCTGCCAATCCGGCAGTGCGTCGCAAGCCATGCGCAGGTCGGCAAACTCGGTGTCGCCGCCCTGTGTGGGCACGACCACGGCCGACAACATGGAGTACTTGGCGCGCGGCTTCTGGAACGAGCTGTCGCTGTGCCACAACTGGTTGGCCACGTTGCCGACGATCTTGGCGTGCTCGCGGTCGGCCACGTCGCCGTCGACCTTCACGTTGGAGATGTCGGCCAGCTCGGCGTGCTTGAATCGGTGCGCCCCGCCCTTGAGCTTGCGCAGCCCCAGGTCAAGCGGGCCGAACGATTTGGCGTAGGCGATCTGCTGGTCTTCGGTGAGCGGCTGGCCGCGGAACACCAGCACCGCGTGTTGGTCCATGCCGGCCTCGATGGCGCGCACGTCGGCTGGGCTCAAGGGGCGGCTGATGTCGATGCCGCTGGCTTCGGCGGCGAAGGGGTGCAGGGGTTTGAGAGTCAGGGTCATGATGAACTCACTCCAGCTGAGATGCGAACCTTGACGATCATAGAGGCGCCGTGCGAGGCAGCCTGCCTGCCCTTAAGCTTCTCCCCTCCGATGCCTTCTGCCCCCCTGTCCAGCTTTCGCGCCTTCATGGCGTTCTGGCGCGCGCGCGTGGCGGGCACCATGGCCAACCAGATGATGATGGTGGCGGTGGGCTGGCAGATGTACGAGCTGACCGGCAGCGCCTGGGACCTGGGCCTGGTGGGACTGTTCCAGTTCACGCCCTCGCTGGTGCTGGCGCTGGCGGCCGGCCACTTCATCGACCGGCACCACCGCGGGCGCATCCTGGCGGCGTGCCTGGCAGTGCAGGCGGTCGTCGCACTGGCGCTGGCCGCGGCCGCCCACGGGCACTGGGCCAGCCGCGAGTGGCTGCTGGGCATGTCGATCGTGCTGGGCAGCGTCAAGGCGTTCCAGATGCCGTCGCAGCAGGCGTTGGCGCCGCTGCTGGTGCCGCCCGAGGTGCTGCCGCGCGCGCTCGCGTTCAGTTCGGCCGGCATGCAGGCGGCCACCATCGGCGGGCCGGCGCTGGGCGGCTTCATCTACGCGGCCGGTGCGCCGGTCGTCTATGCGGTCTGTGCGGCGCTGTTCGTGCTGGCCGCGGCGATTCTTCTGCTGGGCGTGCGCTACGAACACGTGCCGCCGGCCAGGGAGCCGGTCACCCTCGCCACGGTGCTGGCCGGCGTGACCTTCATCCGCAGCCGCCCCGTGGTGCTGGGCGCCATCTCCCTCGACCTGTTCGCGGTGCTGCTGGGCGGCGCCACCGCGCTGCTGCCGATGTTCGCCAAAGACGTGCTGCACGTCGGCCCCTGGGGCCTGGGCCTGCTGCGCGCGGCGCCGGCGGTGGGCGCGCTGGTCACGGCGCTGGTGCTGGCACGCTGGCCGATCACGCGCAAAGTCGGGCGGGTGATGTTCGCTGCGGTGGCGCTGTACGGCTTGGCCACCCTGGTGTTCGGCCTGTCGACGGTGTTCGAGCTGTCGTGGCTGGCGCTGCTGGTGTCGGGCGCGGCCGACATGGTCAGCGTGGTCATCCGCCAGTCATTGGTGCAGCTGGACACGCCGGACGCGATGCGCGGCCGCGTCAGCGCGGTCAACTCGATCTTCATCGGCGCGTCCAACCAGCTTGGCGAGTTCGAGTCGGGCGCCACCGCGGCGCTGCTCGGCCCGGTCGGTTCGGTGGTGCTGGGCGGGCTGGGCACCCTGGTGGTGGCGGGGTTGTGGATGAAGCTGTTTCCGAGCCTGGCCCAGCGGGAGCGCATGACGGGTCAAGGGGAATCGAACCGTCACGGCCTGCCGTAGTGGGGTACCATTTGGGTGTTTTTCTCTATCCAAATGGAAATCTCATGAGCATCAGCACCCTGGACAGACCCGCCGCTGCGGCCAGCGCCTTCTGGCCCGCCCGCTCGAAGAAGCCCAGCGTGCACCAGGCCGATTGGCGCCGTGAACTGCGCGAACTCGTCGACCGTGTCAGTGCCTCTCCCGGCGTCGCGCTGTTCAACGTCGTGGAGGCCGGCGTTCCGACCCGGGTCGTGAGTGTGATTGCCGGCGCCACCGGCGAGCCGGTGGCCGCGGTGATGGACCTGATCGGCGTGCCTCAAACCACCTTTCGCCGCAAGGAAGAAGCCAAGGAACCGCTGCCCGACGTGGCCGGCCACCGCGTGATGGGCTACCTGCGCGTGGTGGCCACCCTGCGCCGCCTGCTGGACGAAAGCGGTGACCCCGAGCGGGTCAAGACCTTCGACCTCGAAGCCTGGGTTGCGCGCTGGATGCGCACGTCTCTGCCCGAACTGGGCGGCAAGACACCCGCCCAGATGCTGCGCAACCCGGAGGGCCAGCGTGCGATCGAGCAGGTGATCGAACGCATGCGGGGCGGGTTGGCTGCGTGATCACGACATGACGACATGACGATCAGCCTGTGGCGCGTTGCTTCCGACACGCCGCTGTGGAGCGCCGAAGACCTGGCCGGCAAAGGCGCGGCGCACAAAGGCGGGCGCTGGAACCACGCCGGTGAGCACGTGGTGTACGCGGCCACCTCGGTGTCGCTGGCGGCCTGGGAGACCCGGGCCCATTTCGGCCAGGGCGCGGCCCTGCCCTGGAACCGTTTCCTGGTCCGGATCGACATTCCGGACGAACTCTGGTCAGCGCGCGAAACGCTGCCGCGCCCGCCGCCAGTGGGTTGGAACGCCATTCCCGAAGGCCTGGTGTCGCGCGCCGCAGGCTCGGCCTGGCTGGCCGCACGCCGCAGCGTGTTGCTTGCGGTGCCGTCGGTCATCATCGACGAAGAAGACAACCTGCTCATCAACCCGGCTCACCCGCAGGCGGGCCGCGTCACGGCTGTCAAGTTGCGTCGCTTCGTTTACGACTACCGCGTCTAGCCTGGTCGAGCGCGGCGTTACAGGTCACCCGCCGACAGCGCCGAAGCGGAAGCTCGACGCGGCCACGCCACCCATGAAGTTGTCTTCGTGGTAGCTCACCACGCCGGCTTCGCCCTCGGCCGCGCCCACCGCCACCATCAGCGGCAGCAGGTGTTCTTCACGCGGGTGCGCCTTGCGCGCCGACGGAGCGGCTTCCCAACCGATCAGTTGGGCGCTGCGTTCGGCCGGGCTGGCGCCCACCACCGCCTGCCGCAGCCAGGCGTCGAAGGCCTGCGAGGCGCCGCGCGCGCGGGCGCCGAATTCGCGCAGGTTGTGGTAGCTCAGGCCGCTGCCGACGATCAGCACGCCTTCGTTGCGCAGCGGCGCGAGCGCGCGGCCGAGCGCCAAGTGCTCGCGCGGGTCGAGGCCGGCCTTGAGCGACAGCTGCAAAACCGGCACGTTCGCTTCGGGGTAGATCACGGCCATCGGCGAGAACATGCCGTGGTCGAAACCGCGCTCGCGGTCCACGCGCACGGGGATGCCCGCCGCTTCGATCAGCGCCTGCACGCGCGCGGCCACCTCGGGCGAGCCGGGAGCCGGGTACTGCACCTGGTAGGTGTGCTCGGGAAAACCGCCGTAGTCGTAGATCATCGGCGGGCGCTCGGTGGCCATCACCGTGAAGGCAGGCTCCTCCCAGTGCGCCGACACCATCAGCACCGCCTTGGGTGGGCTGCCGAGCTCGCGCGGCATGGCCTGCAGCGATGCTTCGAGCCGATCGTAGGCGCCGTTCAGCTGGTCTTTCATGTACGGCCACGGCCCGCCGCCGTGCGAGATGAAATAGGTCGGGAGGGTGCGGGTGCTCATGTCGGGTGCCTCTTTCATTGACTGCCGGTACCAGTGTAGGAGTGGGTCCGGGTCGCACCGTTGTGCGGCGCTGAACCCGGCGTTCGAACGCGCTGATGGTGCATGATCGCGCCCCATGACCGAAGCACTGTTCCGGGAAGACGCGACCCTGGCCGCCTGCGACGCCCGCGTGACCGCCATCGACGAACACGGTGTGCAGCTCGACCGCAGCGTGTTCTATCCCCAAGGCGGGGGCCAGGCCGGCGACCGCGGCGTGCTGGTGCTGAGCGGCGGCGCCGAGCTGCAGATCGCCGACACACGCAAGGGCGCCTCCCCGGGCGAGATCGTTCACGTGCCCGCACCGGGGCAAGAGGCGCTGCTCGCCGGCCTGGCGGTCGGGCAAGCGGTGCAGGCGCGCATCGACATGCAGCGCCGCCTGCGCCACATGCGCTTTCACACCACCACACACTTGCTGTGCGCGCTGATCCCGCACCCGGTGGACGGCTGCTCGATCACGGCCGACTATGCGCGGCTGGACTTCCACATGAACGAGCCGCTCGACAAGGAGCTGCTGAGCGCCGGCCTGGCGCGGCTGGTGGCCGAGGCGCACGCTGTGAGCCACCGCTGGATCAGCGAGGTCGAACTCGACGCCAACCCCGGCCTGGTGCGCAGCATGAGCGTGCAGCCACCGCGTGGGCAGGGCCGCATCCGCGTGCTCGAGATCGACGGCGTGGACCTGCAGCCCTGCGGCGGCACGCACGTGGCCAACACCGCCGAGATCGGCGCGGTGATCGTCACCAAGATCGAAAAGAAGTCGGCGATGACGCGCCGCGTGGTGTTGGGCTTTGCGCCAGCGCCCGCCTGACCGCTGAAACGTCCACACGACGGCAACTTCAGGTAACCGCCGCAGGTCAATCTCGACACTCTGCGTCACCCACCGCGGGCCGGTGGTTGACACTTTTTGTGCGTGGGCGAAGCGCGGGCTGAGCACTCGGAGCAGGCCCTGCGCCGAAATGCCCGCTGTGGCATGCCGTGCCGTCCCTTCCAGGAAGCCGCGCCGGTCGATCAGGCCGTGCACATTGCGGTCAGAGAAGTCGCTTGCCTTGCTCCAGCGATCCGTTTTGCGCCATCAGGGTTCCTTCCGATCCGGCCTGCGGCGCAGTCGATTTTTTCACGCCTGGCCTCGTGATCAAGGCCCCACCGCCGGTGTGCCAGGCAGGTCAGGTCGAAAGCAGATCGCGGCATCGCGCGCCCCCTAGTTCATCGCCCTTCGTTCCCTGATTTGGGGGATGCGGCGGCGCAGGTGCGCTCGGCATGATTCATGCATCTGACCGGTCGGCAAAAACCAAAGCAAAACTGTCTGGAGGCGAAGGATGCGAAGCGAAGAAAGGACCGAAGGGGGCTACCGCATCTACGCCAGTGCGATCAAGGCGCCGGGCGGTCGCGGCTTCGTGGCAGCAGTCGTCGTCAAGCGCATCGAGACCGAACTCGGCACGCCGTGCGAAGCGTTTCGCCACGAGAACCTGGCCGGCGGTCACCGCTGGCCGTCACCCGAAGCGGCCAAGCTGATGGCGGTGGCCATGGCGCAGCAAGTCATCCGGAACGAACCTCACAGACTGAAGGGCTGAAGGCGCCCCAGCCTCTTGGCTGCACAGCCTACAGGCGGCCCAGCTTGAGCCGCAGCACCCGGTCGCAACGCGCGGCGAGCGACTCGTCATGCGTGACCAGCACGAAGGCCATGCCCTGGCGGCGGGCCAAGTCGAGCATCAGCGCAAACACACCGTCGGCGGTTTCGCGGTCGAGGTTGCCGGTCGGCTCGTCGGCCAGCACACAGGCCGGCCGCCCGGCCAGCGCACGCGCGATCGCGACCCGCTGACGTTCGCCGCCTGAGAGCTGCGACGGCCGGTGCCGCACGCGGTCGGCCAGCCCCACCTGGGCCAGAACCTCCTGCGCCTGGGCGCGTGCGGCCGGCTTGTCGAGGCGCCGGATGCGCAGCGGCATGGCCACGTTGTCGAGGGCATTGAATTCCGGCAGCAGATGGTGAAACTGGTAGACGAAGCCGAGGTGGCGGTTGCGCCAGTCGCCCTGCTCGGCGGCGCCCATCTGCGCAAAGTCGCGGCCCATCAGTTGCACGCCGCCTTCGGTCGGCGCTTCCAACCCGCCCAGCAGGTGCAGCAAGGTGCTCTTGCCCGAGCCCGACGCGCCGACGATCGCGATGGTCTCACCCGGCTGCACGTCGAGGTCCACGCCTTGCAGCACCTGCACGTCCAGCCGGGCATCACCCGCGCCTTCGCTGAAGCGCTTGTGCAGGCCGCGCGCGCGGATAACGACGTCACTCATAGCGCAGCGCCTCGGCCGGCTGCAGACGGCTCGCGCGCCAGCTCGGGTAGAGCGTGGCAACGAACGACAGCGCCAGTGAAATGACCACGATGGGCACGATGTCGCCGGCCTGCGGCTGGCTCGGCATGTGGTCGATCAGGTAGACGTTGCCGGGCAGGAAGCTCACGCTGAACACACGCTCGATGCCGGCCACGATGGCGCCGACGTTGAACGCCAGCCCCAGGCCCAGAAGCAGCCCCGCCAGGGTGCCGATGAAGCCCGACATGGCGCCCTGCACCATGAAGATGCCCATGACGGAGCGCGGGCTGGCGCCCAGGGTGCGAAGGATGGCGATGTCGGCGCGTTTGTCGGTGACGGTCATCACGAGGGTGGAGACGAGGTTGAACGCCGCCACCGCAACGATGAGGGCCAGGATCAGGAACAGCATCTGCTTCTGAATCTGCACCGACTCGAACCATTGGCGGTTCGTGCGGGTCCAGTCGCGCACCAATATACCCGGGCCCAGTTCGCCGACGAGGCGGCGCGCCACCTCACCGGCGCGGTCGCGATCGGACAGTCGCAATTGCAAACCGCTTTGCAGCCCGCCCCCACCGGCCACGCCGAACAGCGCCTGCGCATCGGGCTGGAGCATGAAGGCCAGCGTGCTGTCGTACTCGAAGTGGCCAGCCTCGAAGGTCGCCACCACCGTCAGCGGCAGCATGCGCGGCGCGCCGCCGGGCTGCGCCAGGTCGGGCAGCACCAGGGTCACCGGCTGGCCGGGCGCCACCGCGAGCTGGCGCGCCAGTTCGACACCCAGCACGATCTGGCGCTGGCCCGGCTGCAGGCGCGCGAGCGCGCCATGGCGCAGTTGACGCGCCAGGTCCGACACCTCGGCTTCGAGCGCCACGTCGATGCCGCGCACCCGCACCGGCCGGAGTTCGTCGCCGCGGCCGAGCAGGCCCTGGCCGGCGACGAACGGCGCCACCGCCACCACCCGCGGGTCACGCCGCGCGATCGCGGCGGTGGCAGGCCAGTCGGGCAAGGCCTTGCCGTCGGCAGCGAACAATTCCACGTGCGCGATCACCGACAGCATGCGGTCGCGCACCTCGGCGCTGAAGCCGTTCAGCACCGACAGCACGATGATCAGCGCCGCCACGCCCAGCGCGATGCCCAGCACCGACGCAAGGGAGATGAACGACAGGAAGCCGTTGCGCCCGCCGCGCCCGGCGCGCACGTAGCGCCACCCGATCTGCCACTCGTAGCCCACGATCACCCTGCAGTGCGCCGAGCCGCGTCACTCATAACGCAGCGCCTCGGCCGGCTGCACGCGGCTGGCACGCCAGCTCGGGTAGAGGGTGGCCACGAAAGACAGCAGCAGCGAGATCAGCGCGATCGGCACGATGTCGTCGGCCTGCGGCTGGCTCGGCATGCGGCTGATCAGGTACACGCTGCTGGGCAGAAAGCTCACGCTCAGCGCGCGTTCGATGGCCGGCACGATCACGTCGATGTTGAACGCGATGCCCAGACCCAGCAGCACGCCGGCCAAGGTGCCGATCACGCCCGAGGCCGCGCCCTGCACCATGAAGATGCTCATGATCGAACGCGGGCTCGCGCCCAAGGTGCGCAGGATGGCGATGTCGGCCTGCTTGTCGGTCACCGTCATCACCAG
>JANOQS010000351.1:0-1801 GCA_031414975.1 Methylibium sp.
CCGGTGCAGCGCCTGGCGCGTGGCGACGTCGGCTGGGCGATGGTCAGCGCGCTGACCTTGAACCACCTCAGCATTGCCGGTGAAGACGGCAGCCGCGCCGCCGCCGCCTTGCGCAGCCTGCTGGCGCTGCACGGGCCCGAACAAGACCCGGCCTGGACCAAGCAGGTCGATGGCATCCAGTCGGTGCAGGCGCGTTCGGTGGTGCGGCGCTTGCCGTTCCCGGGGCCGCTGACCTTCGGCTGCGGCGTGGAGGTGACGGCCACGGTCGACGAGATGGGCTTCCAGGGCGGCAGCGCCTTCATGCTCGGCACGGTGCTGGACCGCTTCTTCGCGCGCCATGCGTCGGCCAACAGTTTTTGCGAGACGGTGCTGCGCTCGGCCTCGCGTGGCGAGATCCTGCGCTGCGATCCGCGCATCGGCGCGCGTGCCGCCTTCTGAGCTGCTTTCTCAGATCAGCATGGAAACCGACTCCGCGCTCTACGACCGCCACCGCCGCCTGTTTGACGCGCTGGCGGCCGAACCGTGGGCGCATGACTTCATGGCGTTGCTGCGCCGCATTGAAGGCCTGTGGCCGGCGGCGCCGCGCCTGGGCACCGCGTTGCGCCCGAGCGCCGAGCCGGTGCGGCTGGGGCAGGACCCCGAGCTCGACTTCGCTCCCGCCGCGGTGATGTCGTTCCGCGCCCACGCCAGCGCGCCACCGCGCATCGGCGTGCGCTTTCTCGGCCTGTTCGGCCCGATGGGCCCGCTGCCGCTGCACCTGACCGAATACGCGCGCGACCGCCTGCGCAACCACGCCGACCCGACCTTCGCGCGTTTTGCCGACGTGTTTCACCACCGCATCCTGCTGCTGTTCTACCGCGCCTGGGCCCAGGCCCAGCCGGCCGTGCAGGCCGACCGTGCCGGCGACGACAACTTTGCCAAGTGGGTCAGCGCGCTGTTCGGCCAGGCGCCAGCAACACTGCGCGGGGCCGATTCGGTGGCAGACGCGGCCAAGCGCCACGTCAGCGGCCACCTGGCCCGGCCGACGCGCAACCCGGAGTCGATTGCCAAAGTGCTGCGCCAGTACTTCAGCGTGCCGATCCGCGTCGAGCCCTACGTCGGCCACTGGATGGCGCTGCGCGGCGACGACCGCAGCCGGCTCGGCGGTGCCGACGCGCGGCGCACGGCCACCCTGGGCGTGTCGGCCGTGGCCGGCGGCAAGGTGTGGGACCGGCAATACAAGCTGCGCCTGCACATCGGCCCGCTGACGCACGAGCAGTACCGCACCTTCCTGCCGGGCCAGCGCTCGCTGATCGAACTGCGCGACTGGATGCGCCAGCTGGTCGGCTTCGAGATGTTCTGGGACGTGCGGCTGGTGCTCAAGGGCGGCGAGGTACCCGCGCTCGCCGCCGGCAAGCCGGCGGGCACCGGCGCGCCGCCAGCATTGGGCTGGGACACCTGGCTCGGCCGCCAGGGCCCGCACCCCGACGGGCGCGCGCTGAACCTGAACCCGTCGCAACTCGCAAATCACCCTCCTGAAGGATCACACCATGGCTGAAATCAGTCGCTCCGCCTTGTTCGGCAAGCTCAACCCGCTGGCCTACAAAGCCATCGAGGGCGCCACGGTGTTCTGCAAGATGCGCGGCAACCCGTACGTGGAACTGCAGCACTGGCTCTACCAGATATTGCACACGCCAGACAGCGACCTGCACCGCATCGTCAAGCACTACGAGCTCGATGCTTCGCAACTGGTGGCCGACCTGACGGGCTCGCTCGACCGCCTGCCGCGCGGCGCGTCGTCGGTGACCGACCTGTCCAGCTT
>JANOQS010000352.1:0-3807 GCA_031414975.1 Methylibium sp.
ATGGTCAAGCTCGACCCGCTGGCCGATGCCTTCAACAGCAACGAGCGCGGCGTGGTGGTGTGTACCGCGTCGGTCGCCGCCTTCGACGGGCAGGTCGGCCAGCAGGCCTATTCGGCCTCGAAGGGCGGCGAGGTCGGCATGACCTTGCCGATGGCGCGCGACCTGGCGCAGTTCGGCGTGCGCGTGGTCACCATCGCGCCGGGGCTGTTCCTCACACCGCTGCTGGCCGAGCTGCCGCAGCCGGTGCAGGACTCGCTGGCCGCGAGCATCCCCTTCCCGAAGCGCCTGGGCCGGCCCGAGGAGTTTGCCCACATGGCGGCCAGCATCGTCGAGAACCTGGCGCTCAACGGCGAGGTGATCCGCCTGGACGGCGCGCTGCGCATGGCGCCGCGCTGATTTGCCACCCGCGCCGAACCCCGAACCCACGCCATGCCCCGCACCACCACCTTCAATGTCGCCGTGCAATTCGGCGACTGCGACCCGGCGGGCATCGTGTTCTTCCCGAACTTCTCGCGCTGGATGGACGCGGCCTCACTGTCGTTCTTCATGCAATGCGGCCTGCCGCCGTGGCGCGATCTGGTGAAGACCCGCGGCATCGTCGGCACACCGCTGCTCGAGATCAACACCAGGTTCGTCAAGACCGCGACCTATGGCGAGACGCTCACGATCGCGACGCACGTCGAAGAATGGCGTGCCAAGGTCTTCGTGCAGGTGCACCGCGTAACGCGCGCCGGCGTTGATGCGCAGGGCGTGGCCTGCGAGGACCTGATCTGCGAGGGCCGCGAAGTTCGTGCCTTCACACGGCGCGACACCGACAACCCCGACCGGCTCAGGGCCATGCCCGTGCCTGAAGACATTCGGCTGATGTGCAGCTGATTCCCGAAGCCCTTTCACCGACCCACCCCGAGGAGACGCTCATGACCGTTCTGAAACCCATCGCCGCGGCCGCCCTTGCGCTGCTCGCCACCGTCGCGCAGGCCGACATCACCATCGGCGTGAGCCTGCCGCTTACCGGCCCGGCCTCGGGCCTGGGCATTCCGATGAAGAACTACCTGGCGCTGTGGCCCACCACGGTGGCCGGCGAGAAGATCAACATCACCATCCTGGACGACGCGACCGACCCGACCAAGGGCGTGCAGAACGCGAAGAAGTTCGTCACCGAAGACAAGGTCGACATCTTCATGGGCTCGGCCGCCACCCCGGTGGCCGCGGCGATGGCCGACGTGGCGATGGAGTCGCAGACCGTGCAGCTCGCGTTCTCGCCGGTCGCGCTGCCGCCGGGCAAGGATGCCTGGACCTTCCGCCTGCCGCAGTCCACCTCGGTGATGGCGCATGCGATGGTCGAACACATGAAGAAGAACGGCGTCAAGAGCGTCGGCTTCCTGGGCTACACCGACGCCTACGGCGAAAGCTGGCTGAAGGACTTCACCGCGGTGGCCGAGCCGGCCGGCATCAAGGTGGTGGCCGCCGAACGCTTTGCGCGCGCCGACACCAGCGTGACCGCGCAGGCGCTCAAGCTCACCAGCGCCAACCCCGACGCGATGCTGATCGTGGCCTCGGGCAGCGGCGCGGCGATGCCGCACATGGCCGTCGTCGAACGCAACTTCAAGGGCAAGATCTACCAGACCCATGCTGCGGCGTCACGCGACCTGATGCGCGTGGGCGGCAAGGCCGTCGAAGGCGCGTATGTGGTGTCGGGCCCGGCGGTGATCGCCGAGCAACTGGCCGACACCCACCCGTCCAAGAAGCTCGCGATCGACTTCGTGCAGAAGTACGAAAAGGCCTACGGCCCCGGCTCGCGCAACCAGTTTGCCGGCCACGCCTACGACACCTACATCGCCCTGGAAAAGATCGTGCCGATCGCGCTGAAGAAGGGCAAGCCCGGCACCAAGGAATTCCGCGCCGGCCTCAAGGAAGGCCTGGAGACGATGGGCCGCACGGTGTTCTCGCACGGCGTGATGAACTGGACCGCCGCCGACCATTGGGGCTTCACCAACGAAACCGGCGTGATGCTGAAGGTCGTCAACGGCGACTGGAAGGTGGAGTGATCCAACTGACAGCCTGAACCGCAGCACACCGACCCATGGACTTCTCCATCGCCAGCATCCTGATGCTGGACGGCGTCACCAACGGCGCCATCTATGCCTTGCTGGCGCTGGCCCTGGTGCTGGTGTTCGCGGTCACGCGGGTGATCTTCATCCCGCAGGGCGAGTTCGTCGCCTACGGCGCGCTGACCCTGGCGCTGCTGCAGACCGGCGTGGTGCCGGGCACGGTGTGGCTGCTGCTGGCGATGGCGCTGCTGGCCACCGTGCTCGATGCCGTGGCCGCGCTCAAGCGCGGCCTGCCGGCGCAGGCGGTGGCCATGTCGGCGGTCAAGGCGCTGGCCTTGCCGGTGATCGTCACGGCCGTCACCGTGTGGGCGGCGCCGCAAAAGCTGCCGCTGCTGCTGCAGAGCCTGCTCACCTTGGCCATCGTCACGCCGCTCGGCCCGCTGCTGTACCGGCTGGCCTACGAGAAGCTGGCTGACGCGACCGTGCTGGTGCTGCTGATCGTCTCGGTCGGTTCGCACTTCGCCCTCACCGGCCTGGGCCTGGTGTTCTTCGGTGCCGAGGGCTTTCGCAACCCGAGCTTCTGGGACGCGCGCTTTCAGATCGGCGCACTGACGCTGACCGGCCAGACCCTGATCATCTTCATGCTCTCGGCCGCGCTGATCCTGGCGCTCTTCCTGTTCTTCGAGCGCACCTTGCGCGGCAAGGCCTTGCGCGCCACGGCAGTCAACCGGCTCGGCGCGCGCTTGATGGGCATCTCGACCTCGGGCGCGGGCAAGCTGAGTTTCGGCCTCGCGGCCTTCATCGGCGCGCTGTCGGGCCTGTTGATCGGCCCGGCCACGACGATGTTCTACGACTCGGGCTTCCTGATCGGTCTGAAAGGCTTCGTCGCGGCGATCTTCGGTGGGCTGGCGAGCTACCCGGCCGCGGCGATGGGCGCCATCTTCGTCGGCCTGCTCGAATCGTTCGGCTCGTTCTGGGCCAGCGCGTTCAAGGAGGTGATCGTGTTCACCCTGATCATCCCCGTGCTGCTGTGGCGCTCGTTCCAGCACGGCCACCACGACGAAGAAGAATGATCATGCGGCGCAACTTTCTCATCGCCTTCGCCGTGCTGCTGGCACTGCTGCCACAACTGCCGGTGCCGGAGTTCTGGATCACGCAGGCCAACTACATCGGCCTGTACACGTTGGTCGTGATCGGGCTGATCCTGCTCACCGGCTTCGCCGGCCTCACCTCGTTCGGCCAGGCGGCCTTCGTCGGCCTGGGTGCCTACACCGCGGCCTACCTCACCTTGACCTTCGGCGTGTCGCCCTGGCTCACCGTGTGGGTGGGGCTGGCCTTCACGTTCTGTGCCGCGCTGCTGCTGGGCTGGATCACCTTGCGCATGTCGGGCCACTACCTGCCGCTGGCCACCATTGCCTGGGGCCTGAGCCTGTACTACCTGCTCGGCAACATCGACGCGCTGGGCAAGTACGACGGGCTGCTGGGCGTGCCGGCGATCAGCTTCTTCGGCATCACGCTCAACACCGGGCGCAGCTTCTTCTACCTGCTGTGGCTGCTGGTGCTCTTGGCCGCGATGGCCGCAACAAATTTGCTCGACTCGCGCACCGGCCGCGCGATGCGCGCCGTCAAGGGCGGCAGCACGATGGCCGAGGCGATGGGCGTGAACAGCTTCCGCATCAAGGTCACCGCCTTCGTGCTCGCAGCGCTGCTGGCCAGCGTATCGGGCTGGCTGTTCGCGCACTTCCAGCGCACCGTC
>JANOQS010000353.1:0-1846 GCA_031414975.1 Methylibium sp.
CACGTGCAGCGTCTCGACGCCCTGCAGGATCTGCCACGCGCTCATCGGCGACAACGCGGCGCCGTAGACGCGCAGCGTTTCCATGCGCGCGCGCATCGTGAAGCCGAAGTCGCCGAAGGTCTCGTAGAACTTCACGCCGTGGTAGCCGGGAGAAGGATCGGTCATGCCGGGGAACTTGCCGTTGTCCCAAGGGAACTTGCCGCTTTCGACCATCACGCCGCCGAGCGTTGTGCCGTGTCCGGCCAGGTACTTGGTGGCCGAGTGCACCACGATGTCGGCACCGAAGCGGACGGGCGTGCACAGGAACGGCGACGGCACGGTGTTGTCGACGATCAGCGGCACGCCGTGCGCATGCGCCACCGCGGCCACCGCCTCGATGTCGAGCAGGTGCAGGCTCGGGTTGCCCAGGCTTTCGGCAAACACCGCGCGGGTGTTCGGGCGCATCGCGGCGGCAAAATTGTCGGGCGAGAGCGCATCGACGAATGTCGTCTCGATGCCGAGCTTCTTCAGGTTCACCGCCAGCATGCTCACCGAGCCGCCGTACAGTGCGCCGGCCGCGACGACGTGGTCGCCCTGCTGCAGCAAGGTCATCAGCGCCATTGCCTCCGACGCCATGCCACTGGCCGAAGCCAGCGCGGCGCGCCCGCCTTCGAGCGCAGCAATCCGTTCTTCGAGCGCAGCGACCGTCGGGTTCGACAGCCGCGAGTAGACGTTGCCGAAGGTCTGCAGGTTGAACAGGCTGGCCGCGTGGTCGGCGCTGTCGAACACGAAGCTGGTGGTCTGGTAGATCGGCAAGGCGCGCGCGCCGGTGGCGGCGTCGGGGATCTGGCCGGCGTGGATGGCCAGGGTTTCGGGCTGGAAGGTGTGGTCGCTCATGGTGATGGGGTCGGACGGATCATCAGCCTGCGCGCCGAGCTGAAATGACACCGGTGTTGACGCCGGCCCAATGCAAGCCGCCGAACAGGCGCGCATGTTCGATCTTGACGCAGCGGTTCATCACCGAGTCCATGCCCGCCTCTTGAACCAGGCGGCCTGCCTCGAGGTTCACCACGCCGATCTGCTGCCACAGGCAACGTGCGCCAATCGCAAGCGCCTGTTGCGCGATCGGCAGCACGTCGCCGGTGCGGCGGAACACGTCGACCAGGTCCACCTTGTCCGGGATGTCGGTCAGGCTCGCGTAACAGCGTTCGCCCAGCACCTCGGTGTAGCGCGGGTTCACCGGCACGATGCGGTAGCCGTGCTGCTGCATGTACTTGGCCGCAAAGTAGCTCGGCCGGTGCCATTCGTTGGACAGGCCCACCACCGCGATCGTGCGGCAGGTGCGCAAGATGCGGCGCAGGTGGGCGATGTCGTCGGGCATGGTGAGCGAGCCGATGGAGGACCGGGAACGATACCCGATGCCCGATACCCGATGCTCGATAGCGGGGGGACTTTCTCCCCCCGCTTCAAGCGGTCAGGCGTGCTTTTGGTCGAAGAACTGCTCGTCTTCCGTCGAGCCCTTCAGCGCCGCCGTCGAGGCATCACGTTCGATCGTGGTCGTCACCGCATCGAAGTAGCCGGTGCCGACCTCGCGCTGGTGCTTCACCGCGGTGAAACCGCGCTCGGCCGCAGCGAACTCGGCTTCCTGCAGTTCGACGAACGCGCTCATGTTGTTGCGCGCATAACCGTGGGCCAGGTTGAACATGCTGTAGTTCAGGCTGTGGAAACCGGCCAAGGTGATGAACTGGAACTTGTAGCCCATCGCACCCAGCTCGCGCTGGAACTTGGCGATCGTCGCGTCATCGAGGTTCTTCTTCCAGTTGAAGCTGGGGCTGCAGTTGTAGGCCAGCAGCTTGCCGGGGAACTT
>JANOQS010000354.1:0-2812 GCA_031414975.1 Methylibium sp.
TGCGGGCCTGCGACGACCTGCGTGAGGTGCTGGGCGACCTGTTCGTCGACGCCTTCTGTGCCGTCAAGGAGTTGGAATATGCCGGCTACAACAGAGTGATCAGCAGCTGGGAGCGTGAGCACCTGATGCTGCTCGTCTGAGCAGGTCGCCGCCACGTCGCCCGCACGTCGTCGCACCCTGTCACTTTCGCATCCACATCGATCAGCATGAGCGCGAACCCGCACCAAGACCGTTCGACCACTGGCATCGCCCCTGCGAAGGTGCACGCCTTGCTCGAACGAGAACGCGAGCGCTACGCGGGCGCCAACCCACGCTCGCGGGTGTCGGCATCCAAGGCCAGCGAGCACATGATGTTCGGTGTGCCGTTGCACTGGATGAGCGACTGGAGCACTCCGTTTGCGCTGCAGGTCGCGTGGGCACGCGGTGCGGCGTTGGTGGACGCAGACGGTCACACGCTGGTGGACTTTTGCCTTGGGGACACCGGCGCCATGTTCGGTCACTCTCCGACCGCAGTGGCCGAAGCACTCCGGGCGCAGGCAGTCAATGGGCTGACCACCATGCTGGCCGGGGAAGACGCCGCGGAGGTGGCCCGGTTGCTGGCCGAGCGCTTCGGTCTTCCGAAGTGGCAGTTCGCGATGACGGCCACCGATGCCAACCGCTTCGTGTTGCGCTGGATGCGCGCGATCACCGGCCGGCGCGTATTGCTGGTCTTCAATGGCTGCTACCACGGCACGGTGGACGACGTGTTCGTCGACCTGGTCGATGGCCGGCCCGTGCAGCGGCCCAGCCTGCTGGGCCAGGTGCATGACCTCACCACCACGACGCGGGTGGTCGAGTTCAACGATCTGGCGGCGCTGGAAGCGGCCCTGTCGCCTGG
The DNA here is from genome assembly GCA_031414975.1 of Methylibium sp. Lineage (GTDB taxonomy): Bacteria > Pseudomonadota > Gammaproteobacteria > Burkholderiales > Burkholderiaceae_C > LGRD01. The sequence goes on from JANOQS010000354.1 coordinate 878, forward strand.
CGACGTGGCGTGCGTGTTGGCCGAGCCGGTGATGACCAATGTCGGCATGGTATTGCCCGACCCGGGATTCTGGGAGAGCGCGACCCGCTTGATCCGGCACCACGGCAGCTTGCTGGTGATGGATGAGACCCACACGCTCAGCAGCGGCCCTGGCGGCTATGCGCGGGCGCATGGCATTGCAGCCGATGCCGTGGTGGTGGGCAAGGCACTGGGCGGCGGAATGCCATGCGCCGCCTACGGCTTCAGCGCCGACCTGGCCGAACGTGCCGAGGCGGCCAAGCGGGCGGCCGCGCCGGGTCATTCCGGAATCGGCACCACGCTCACGGCCAACCTGCTCGCCATGGCGGCCATGCGCGCCACACTCAGCACATTCTTGCGCCCGGAGGTGTTTGCGCCAATGCATGCGCGCGCCGAACGTCTGGCGCGGGGGCTGCGCGCGCTGATTCAGCGCTATCGACTGCCTTGGTGCGTCACTCAGGTGGGTGCGCGCACAGAGTTCCAGTTCTGCGCCCAACCACCGCACAACGGCACCGAAGCCGCCGCAGCGATGAACTCGGAGCTCGAACAGGCGTTGCACTTGTATCTGCTGAACCAAGGCGTCCTGATCACGCCATTTCACAACATGATGCTCATCTGCCCGGACACCACCGACGCCCATGTCGAATGCTTGCTCAGCGCCATGGGCGGCGCGTTGCAGGAACTCTGCGGTGATTGAATGCCAGCACCCGCAGTTTTCGCTGTCGGGCCAGGTTGCGCTGATCACGGGCGCAAGCTGCATCACTCGCCAGCCGGTCGTGGTCGATGGCGGAAACTGCTTCCAGGAGCGCAAGGGGTGAGCGCCACCCGCTCCTTGATTGCGTCCGATCCGCCAAGCGGAGCCAGCAGCACCCAGCAAGACGATGTCTACGCCCGTTTGCGGCAGTGGGTGACGGTTGGACGCTTCCTTCCCGGCCAGCGATTGAAGATCCGTGACGTAGCGGCCGAATTGGCCGTGGGGCACATGCCGGTCCGTGCGGCATTGCAGCGGCTGGCCGCCGAAGGTGCCCTGATCAACATACCCAATGCTGGTGTGGCCATACCGCGCATGGCCGTGGCGGAGCTCGACGACCTGGTGCAGATGCGCATGCTGCTGGAGGGCGAGGCTGCCGAACGCGGCGCTGCAATGCTCGACGGCGCCCAACGCGTGGCCATGCGACGCCTTTGCAAGCAGATGAGCGCCGCGCTCGCGGGCGGCGACTTCGTCGCCTACCTGGCGTTCAATGTGGACTTCCATGTCCTGCTGTATCGCGCGGCCGGCTCACCGTTGCTGTACGGTCTGATCGACACACTGTGGCTCAAGGCGGGTCCCGTCTCCAATCAACTGTTCGATGTGCCCGAGGCTGCGGCCGTGCTCAACGACGCTCACGAGGATCTGATCAAGGCCCTGGCGCGCGGTGACAGCGCCGGCGTACGGAGGGCAGTTGAAAAAGACATCTTCGTGGCCGGCCAGTTTCTTCGGCGGCAACTGAAGACTGCGGCGGGACGGGCCTAGGAGCGTGGGCGGCAGAAGGTCGTCGGCTGCAACCCGCGAGAAACCGGCACCGCCGGGTATCACCTCCTGCGCCCAGGGGGAAGACCCTGGGCTTGTCGGCGCTCCCCCGCGGTACTCGGTTTTCGCACGTTTCGCTTCGACGCCTTCTGCCGCCCACGCTCCTAGCTTCACATCACACGCTACACCACGCTCATGCAAGCGACCGATCATCCTCACGACACGTCTCGTGGCACCGAGCTGGATGGCGCAGCCATGGCGTCGATCGTCTACGCCACATCGGTCGCCGTCATCATGCTCAATGTGGCGCCTGCGGCCGAAACCTACCTTCGGCAAGACGCGCACCTGTCGTCCGGACAGGCGGGAACGGTCTTGTTCGTCGAGCTGGCGGCCATGGGTTTGGCGTC
>JANOQS010000355.1:0-16227 GCA_031414975.1 Methylibium sp.
TTTCGATCTCGAACGCGGTGGCGTAGAGCGCCTTCAGTTCTTCGGGCACGCGGTCGATGCGGCGCAGCGAACCGTCGAAGTGCTTCAGGTCCATGACCATCACGTCGTCCCACAGGCCGAGCTTCTTCAGGTCGCGCACCAGGTACTCGTTGACGATCGTGAACTCGCCCGACAGGTTGGACTTGACCGACAGGTTGCCGAACGAGGGCTCGATCGACGCACTGACGCCGATGATGTTGGAGATCGTGGCCGTGGGCGCAATGGCGACGCAGTTGGAGTTGCGCATGCCGTGCTGGCCGATGCGCTGGCGCAATGCATCCCAGTCGAGCGTGGTGCTGCGATCGACCTCGACGTAGCCGCCGTGCGCTTCGGCCAGCAGGTCGAGCGAGTCGATCGGCAGGATGCCGCGGTCCCACAGCGAGCCGCGGTAGCTGGAGTAGCGGCCGCGTTCGGCGGCGAGGTCGGTCGATGCCCAGTAGGCGTGGTAACACACCGCTTCCATCGACCGGTCGGCAAACTCCACCGCAGCGTCGGACGCGTACGGAACACCCAGCTCGTACAGCGCATCCTGGAAGCCCATGATGCCCAGACCCACCGGCCGGTGCCGCAGGTTGGAGTCGCGTGCCTTCTTGACGGCGTAGTAGTTGATATCGATCACGTTGTCGAGCATGCGCAATGCCGTGGAGATAGTGCGCTTGAGCTTGGCGTGGTCGATTTCCTTGCGGCCATCGACGACCGTCAGGTGGTGCACCAGGTTCACCGAGCCCAGGTTGCACACCGCGATTTCGGTCTCGCTGGTGTTCAGGGTGATCTCGGTGCACAGGTTGCTCGAGTGCACCACACCCACGTGCTGCTGCGGCGAGCGCACGTTGCAGGCGTCCTTGAACGTGATCCAGGGGTGCCCGGTCTCGAACAGCATCGACAGCATCTTGCGCCACAGGTCGCGCGCCGGCGTCCGCTTGAACAGCTTGATCTCGCCGCGCGTGGCCTTGTCTTCGTAGGCGGTGTAGGCGGTCTCGAAGGCCTTGCCGAACTTGTCGTGCAGGTCGGGGCAGGTGCTGGGCGAGAACAGCGTCCAGTCGCCGCCTTCCATCACGCGCTTCATGAACAGGTCGGGAATCCAGTTCGCGGTGTTCATGTCGTGCGTGCGGCGCCGGTCGTCGCCGGTGTTCTTGCGCAGCTCCAGGAACTCTTCCAGGTCGAGGTGCCAGCTTTCAAGATAGGCACACACCGCGCCTTTGCGCTTGCCGCCCTGGTTCACGGCCACCGCCGTGTCGTTGACGACCTTCAGGAACGGCACCACGCCCTGGCTCTTGCCGTTGGTGCCCTTGATGTGGCTGCCGAGCGCGCGCACATTGGTCCAGTCGTTGCCCAGGCCACCGGCAAACTTGGACAGCAGCGCGTTCTCTTTCAGCGCTTCATAAATGCCGTCGAGGTCGTCGGCCACCGTGGTGAGGTAGCAGCTCGACAGCTGCGAGCGCTGCGTGCCGGCATTGAACAAGGTCGGCGTGCTGCTCATGAAGTCGAAGGTGGACAGCACTTCATAGAACTCGATGGCGCGCGCTTCGCGGTCGATCTCGCCCAGCGCCAGGCCCATGGCCACGCGCATGAAAAAGGCCTGCGGCAGTTCGATGCGCTGCTCGTCGATGTGCAGGAAGTAGCGGTCGTACAGGGTCTGCAGGCCGAGGTAGTCGAACTGAAGGTCGCGCTCGGCCTTCAGCGCCGCACCCAGGCGGGGCAGGTCGAACTGCATCAGCTTCTCGTCGAGCCGCTCGGCCTGCACGCCCTTCTTGATGAAGCCGGGAAAGTAGTCGGCGTAACGCGCCTGCATGTCGGACTGCAGTACGTCTTCGCCCAGGATCTCGCGCCGGATGGTGTGCTGCAGCAGCCGCGCGGTCGCGCGCGAGTAGCCGGGGTCTTTCTCGATCAGGGTGCGCGCGGCCAGGATGGCGGCCTTGTGCACTTCGTCGATCGGCACGCCGTCGTAGAGGTTGCGCTTGGTCTCGGCCATGATGGGGCCGGGCTGAACGTCGGCACCCAGGCCGGCGCAGGCAGCCTCGAACATGGTCTGCAGGCGCGCCAGGTCGAGCGGCACACGCTGGCCGCCGTCGGTGACCATCAGGGTCGGCTCGGCCGGTGCGCTTGGCCGGCCTTGCCTGGCGCGCTCCTGCGTGCGGCGCTCGCGGTACAGCACATAGGCACGCGCCACTTCATGGTGGCCGCCGCGCATCAGACCGAGTTCGACCTGGTCCTGCACGTCTTCGATGTGGAACGTGCCGCCGCCCGGGCGCGAGCGCAGCAAGGCGCGCACGACGGTTTCGGTCAGGCCGTCGACCGTCTCGCGGACGCTGGCCGATGCGGCGCCTTGAGTGCCGTGCACGGCCAGAAAGGCCTTCATCAGTGCCACGGCAATCTTGTTCGGCTCGAAGGCCACGACGGCGCCGTTGCGGCGCAAGGTCTGGTAACCCTGATAAGCCGATGCGGCTGCCGCAGCGGGCGCCGCGGGGCGCATGGCGGTGACATTGCCGGCGGTCGAAACGGAAACGGTTTGCATGGATTCCCCCTTTGCTTTCTGGTCTGGTTGTCGGGTCTTGGTTCACTAGCGACATCAAAGGTGTCGCTTCCGGCTGCGGCTTGCGGCGCCCCTCACGGCGGCGCGCGCAACATCAGCAGCGGCAATGGCGGTGCAGCGTCGCGGGCTGCGAAATGGCGTGAGGGCGGCAGGTCATTCTTATCCTCCTGTGCGGCGCTGCGCCGCACTCCGATCGGCTCGCTGCGTCCCCCGCTGGCTTGGCCGCGAGGGTGGGCAACGAGACCTGCTTCAGGCTGATGGCCGGCGAGCCCATCGACCTCTTGGGCCACAAAGTGCCTACTCGGTCGATGTGTCAGTTTCAAGAAGCGAAGTACAAGCGGACACTATATCTGTGGTCTGCAGATCAATCAAGCACTAGATGTAGTGTGTCGGGCAAAAAAGGCCCGGGCTGCCGAATCAGCCGCGATGCACCACGTCGGGGGGGAAGCACGAGTGCGGCCATCCCAGCGCATCGATCAGGCGCAACCACTCGAAGCCTGCGCCCGGGTCCTGCTTGCGGCCCGGCGCCACGTGTTCGTGGCCGGCCACTTCGGTCACGCCGTAGTGCTGCTCGAGTGCCCTCAACAGGTTCACGAGCTCGTCGTATTGCGCAGCCTCGAAGGGCCCGCCCTCCAGGCCTTCGAGCTCGATGCCGACCGAATAGTCGTTGCAGCCGGCGCGCCCGCGCCAAGACGAGAGCCCGGCATGCCAGGCACGCTCGTCGCACGACACGAACTGCTGCAGCTCGCCACTGCGGCGCAGCAGAAAGTGCGACGACACCTGCAGCCCGCGAATGCGCTCGAAGTACGGGTGCGCGTCCCAGTCGAGGCGGTTGGTGAACAGCCGCTCGATCGCGTCGCCCCCGTACTCGCCGGGTGGCAGGCTGATGGAGTGGATCACCGCCAGGCTCACGCCTGCACCGCCAAGGCGTGGGCCCTGGTTGGGCGACAGCACGCGGTGGGCGCGCTGCCACCAACCGTCGACCCACGCCGCGTCGGGTGTCTCGGGTTCGATGGGCCGCTTCAATCGCGTTCGTTGCCGAAATCGCCGCCCACATGAACCCCCAGGCGCGCCATGCGGTAGCGCATCTGCCGCAGCGACAGGCCCAGGCTCGCGCCCGCCGCGGTGCGGTTGAAGCGGTGCCGCTCCAGCGCACGCTCCAGGATGTCGCGCTCGACCTGGTCGAGGTACTCACCCAGGTCGCTGGGCAGCGCCGGCTGCGGCAGCACGGCCGGCCGCACCAGGCCGGCGTCGACCACGTCCTGACGGGTGTTCTCGGTGATGAGGTCGAGCTCCTGTGCGGCGCTGTCGGTAAATACCTCGTCGGGCAGGCCGAGGTCGTGCACGTCGATCTCTTCGGTGCCGGTGAGTGCGACCGCGCGGTGAAGCAGGTTCTCGAGCTCGCGCACGTTGCCCAGGAACGGGTAGCGCGCCAGGTGCACCAGCGCCTCGCGCGTGAGGCGCGGCGGCGGCGCCACGCCGGCGTCTTTGGCCAGGCGCGCGAGCACGCGCTCGCAGATGTCGGGCAGGTCGACCAGCCGCTCGCGCAGCGGCGGCACGCGAATCTGGATCACGTTCAAGCGGTAGTAAAGGTCTTGCCTGAAGCGGCCGGACTGCACGTCGGCCCCCAGGTCGCGGTGGGTGGCGCTGAGCAGGCGCACGTTGACCGGCAGTTCGCTGACGGCGCCCACGGGCCGCACCAGCCTCTCCTGGATCGCGCGCAGCAGCTTGGACTGCATCGGCAAGGGCAGTTCGCCGATTTCGTCGAGGAACAAGGTGCCGCCGCTGGCGGCCTGGAAGAAGCCCTCGCGGTCTTCGTTCGCGCCGGTGAACGCGCCTTTGCGGTAGCCGAAGAATTCGGCCTCGAGCAACTGCTCCGGAATGGCGCTGCAGTTCACCGCGATGAAGGGCTGCGTGCTGCGCACGCTCACCTCGTGGATGGCGCGCGCCACCAGTTCCTTGCCGGTGCCCGATTCGCCGTTGACCAGCACCGGCGCCATGCTGCGAGCGACCTTCTCGACCAGGCTGCGCACTTGATCCATCGCCGCCGAACGGCCTGCCATGCGCGCCAGCGCCTGGCTCACCGGCGGCGCGGGCGCAGCGACCGGGAGCGCGCGCAGCGCGTGCACCACCGGCATGCCGGCGCGCTCGGATCGCTCTGGGCGCTCCGCCCGCTCCGGGCGTTCCGAGGGCAGGCTGCTGGGGTCCATGGTCGGCACCGCCACGCCGCCGCGCCCCAGGGCCGAAGAGATCACCGCGCGGAACTGGCGCAGGTCGACCGGTTTGGTCAGGTAGTCGTAGGCACCGGCCTGCAGCGCCTGCACGGCGTTTTCGGCCGATCCGTAGGCGGTGATGACGATCGCCTTTTCGCGCCGCCCGGTCTCTTCGAGCCAGCGCAACAGGTCCAGCCCGGTGCCGTCGGGCAGGCGCATGTCGGTGATCACGGCGCTGTAGGTACGGTCCTTCAGGTGCAGCATGGCCTGCTCGACCGTGCCGGCGGTCTCGATGTCGTAACCCTCGCGAAGAAGCGTCAACTCGTACAAGGTGCGCAGGTCAGGCTCGTCATCGACGACGAGTAGGCTGAAATGCGATGCGTTCGTCAAGTGAACCCTCTCAGGGTGTGGCGTGAACTCGGGCTTCCGGGACGCTGAGAACACTGCGGCGCATCGCAATGAAGAACTCGTTGCGGTCGATCCCGCCGGCGCGGCGCAGGCGGTAATCGATGCTCGCGCCATAGCGTTCACACAGCTCGCGGCAAATGTACAAGCCCAGTCCGGTGCCGCGGCTGCGCGTTGAAAAGAAAGGTTCGAAGAGGTAACGTTCCACGTCGGCCGGAATCGATGGCCCGTCGCTGGAAACGCTCAGGAATACGCGCGTCTCGTCGCGCGAATCGAGCCGCACTTCGATCGCACCGACGTCGCGGCTGGCGTGGCGGCGCGCGTTGTCGAGCAGGTTCACGAGCACACGCCGCAGGTGTTCGGCATCGAACAGCGCGCCCAGCGCCTCGTCCGGAAGGTGCAGGTGCAGCACCCCCTGCTCGCCCGCCGCCACGTCGGCCGCCAGCGCCCATTCGCGGCACACCGCGGCGACCTGCGCGGTGGCGTCGATCGGGTGCACGTCGAGCGCCTGGCCGGGCGCCACGGTCATCACGTCGTCGACGATGCGCTTCAGGCGCTCCACGTTTTCGGTCACCATTTGCATCAGACGTTGCTGTCCGGGATCGCGCGCTTCTTCGGCCAGCAACGCGTTGGCCTGCGCGATGGCCGCCAGCGGGTTGCGGATCTCGTGCGCCACGCCGGCCGACACGCGCCCCATCGCGGCGAGTTTTTCCTGCCGGCTGCGCGCCTGCAGGATGCGCACGTCCTCGAGGAACATAACGCAGAACTCCTCGCCCGCCTGGGGCTCCTGGCGGCGCGTGAAGCGGATGCGCACGCGCAGGGTGCGGCTGGAGCCGGGCCCGAACTCCAGGGTCACGTCGCGGCCGGCCTCGGGCCAGGCGGCGTCGATGAACGCGCGCTCGGCGGTCTTGACCAGCGCCTCCCAGGCGGCCACGCCGCGCATCTGGAACGGTGCCGGCCGGCACATGCCGCTGGCCCACAACAGGCGCCGCGCCGCCGGGTTGGCCGCTCGCACCCGGCCATTGCGATCGACCACCAGCACGCCATCCTGCATCTCTTCGATCACGAGCCGGTTCAGCTGGGCCTGCAGGCGCGCCAGCTTGAGGCTGCCGCGCGAGGTGATTTCTTCGCGCGCCAGGCGCCCGGCCAGTTCGCCCACGAGCACCGTCAGGATGAAGAAGCCGCTGCCGGCCAGCCCGGCCTGCGTCATCAGCACGGTGATGTCGCCGCCCGACAGCGCCGCCAGCCAGGCCGAGCCGAGCAAGGCCAAGGTCACGCCGGCCACGGTGGCCAGCGCCATGGTGCGCGGCGTCAGCACGCCGGCCATCAGCACCGGCATCACCAGCAGCGCCACATAGTTCAGGCTGGTGCCGGGCGCGAGCACGTGCAGCAACATGAAGCACACCAGGTCGGCGCCGATGGTGGCCAGCCACTGCGGGCTGCCCAGCCGGGCCAGCGACTGCGGCCCCGCGGCGCCCCACAGCCGCGGCGTCAGCCACATGCTGAAGGCCAGCGCTGCGTAGATGATGCTGACCGTGGCCGTCGGCACGCTGGGGCGCACGCCGAACAGCGTGACGACGCCGAGCGTGACCACCAGCGCCATGCCGAGCACGGCGCGGGCGCCGATGAAGGTGCGGTACAGGCGCGCGAACGTGGTCTGGCCCGAACCTTCGGCGGCCGCGCGTTCCCGGGCCGCCAGACCGGAGCCGCCTTCGGCGCCTTCGGGGTCTTCAGGGTTTTCGGGGCTTTCGGGGCTTTCGGGATAAAGCCAGGAGTCTTGCGCCGTGGGCTTGTCATCGAACTCGCCGCCGCGCGTGCCGGGCCGGTCGTCGACCGACCCAAAGGCCTTGAACCATGATTCATCGGCCGACTGCGCACGCCGCGCGCCGCGCCGATCGCTGACGCGGCGCTCGGTCTCGAGCTGCTCGGCGCTCATCGGGCGAGTCACTTGCGGCACGTCGCGGCTCGGCGGGGGCGGACCTTCGGGCTTCATGGGTGCACCCGGCGCACTTCGTGCCGTGCCGCCATGTCAGGACCCGGGGTTGGCTTGCTCGAAGGCCTTGCGGTGCGCGTCGCCGCAGAACACGCCGCCGCGGCCGGGCAGCGCCTCGTCGCGCGGCAGGTGAAGCCCGCAGTGGGCGCAACTCAGCATCGGCTTCGGCTCGGGGGCTGATGCCGACGGTGGCTCCTGAGATTTCTGTGAGGGTGGCGCCCCACGCCGACGCAGTGCGCCGCGCACCAGCCACAGCAGCACGATCACGGCCAGCATCAGCAAGATGAACTTCATGGCATCGCCCCGTCAACCATTCGGCACGCGGTGCAGCAGCACCTCGAACACGAAACGCGAACCCACGTAGGCCAGCAGCAGCAGCGCCGCACCCGCATAGAGCCAGCGGGTGGCCCGGCGGCCTCGCCAGCCGAACAGCTGGCGCCCACCGAGCAGGCTGGCGAAGACGGCCCAGCCCAGCACCGACAGCACGGCCTTGTGGTCCCAGCGCCAGGGGCTGGCGAACCAGGCCCCGAGCAGGATGGCCGCCGACAGCACGGCGAAGCCGGCCCCGACGAACCAGAACGTGAGCCGCTCCAGCCGCAGCAACGGCAGCCCGGCGCCCGGCGCCAGCGCGGCGGCGCGGCCACCGCGCATCAGGCGTTCGGCACGGTTCAACAAGACGCCGTGCAGCACCGCGGCGCCGAACAGGGCATAGGACGCGATGCCCAACATCCAGTGCAGCGGCGCCCAGCGCGACGACGCCTGCGGCCGCAACTCACCCGGGTAGGCCAGCGCCAGCGCCACCGCCAGCGCGCCCAGGCAGGCCAGCACACGGCGCGCATTGGGCAGCGGCACAAAGCGGCTTTCGACGCCGTAGACCGCCAGCACCAGCCACAAGGTTACCGACAACGCAGGCGCAAACCCGAAGCGCGCGCCACTTGCATCGCTGCCCAGGCCGCCGATGTCCACGACGATCGCCACCGCGTGCAGCAGCCACCCCACCAGCAGGGCCATGCGCAAGCGGCCGGCAAAACGATCGCCCGGCAGTGCCGCGACTCCATAGCCGGCAATCGCCAGCAGGCCGGGCAGGCCCAGCACGTAGGAGGTGGTCATCGCGCTGTTCATGTGGGAATCGAACGATAGAATGAAAGCGCGCAGTGTACTTTCGAGCCTGCCCGCTCTGACCCACACCGTGACCCACACCGTGACCCACACCGTGACCCACACCGTGAGCCACACCGTGACCCGCGCCGTGGCCCGCGCCGTGGCCCGCGCCGCGGACAACCCCCGGCCACCGCGCAGCCCGCCCCCGACCGACTCACCCCTGAATGGCTTCCACCCTCACTGACCGGCTGAGCCGACTCGTCAAGACGATGCGTGGCCAGGCCCGCATCACCGAAAGCAACGTGCAGGACATGCTGCGCGAAGTGCGCATGGCCTTGCTCGAGGCCGACGTGGCCCTGCCGGTGGTGCGCGACTTCATCGCCCGCGTGAAGGAGCGCGCGCTCGGTGCCGAGGTGGCGGCGTCGCTGTCGCCGGGGCAGATGCTGGTGAGCATCGTCAACCGCGAGCTCGCCGCGACGATGGGCGAGGCGGACCCTGTGACTGGGGCCCTCAAGCCCCCTGCCGACATCGACCTGGCGACCCAGCCCCCGGCCGTGATCCTGATGGCCGGCCTGCAAGGCGCCGGCAAGACCACCACCACCGCCAAGCTCGCCAAGCACCTGATCGAAAAGCGCAAGAAGAAGGTGCTCACGGTTTCGGCCGACGTGTACCGCCCGGCCGCGATCGAACAGCTGAAGACGGTGACCAGGCAGGCCGGGGCCGAGTGGTTCCCGTCCCAGCCCAGCGACAAGCCGCTGGCCATCGTGCTGGCCGCGCTCGACCACGCGCGCAGGCACTATTTCGACGTGCTGCTGGTCGACACCGCCGGCCGCCTGGCCATCGACGCGGCGCTGATGGCCGAGATCACCGAGCTGCACGCCGCGCTCGAGCCGGTGGAGACGCTGTTCGTCGTCGACGCGATGCAGGGCCAGGACGCGATCAACACCGCCAAGGCGTTCAAGGAAGCGCTGCCGCTGACCGGCATCGTGCTGACCAAGATGGACGGCGACTCGCGCGGCGGTGCGGCGCTGTCGGTTCGCCAGATTACCGGGGCGCCGATCAAGTTTGCCGGCGTGTCCGAGAAGCTCGACGGGCTGGAGGTGTTCGACGCGCAACGCCATGCCGGCCGCGTGCTGGGCATGGGCGACATCGTGGCCCTGGTCGAAGAGGTGCAGAAGGGCGTCGACATCGCGGCGGCGCAGAAACTGGCCGACAAGGTCAAGTCGGGCGACGCGTTTGACCTGAACGATTTTCTGGCGCAGATTTCGCAGATGAAGAAGATGGGTGGCCTGTCCGGCCTGATCGACAAGCTGCCGACGCAAATGATGGGCAATGCCGCCCCGCCCGGCCAGGCCGACATGGACCGGGCCGAGCGCGACGTGCGCCGCATGGAAGGCATCATCTGCTCGATGACCCCGCTGGAGCGGCGCAAGCCCGACCTGATCAAGGCCACCCGCAAGCGCCGCATTGCCATGGGTTCGGGCGTGCAGGTGCAAGACGTGAACCGCATGCTCAAGCAGTTCGAGCAGATGCGCGACATGATGAAGAAGATGAAGGGCGGCGGCATGATGAAGATGATGAAGCGCATGGGCGCGATGAAGGGCCTGGGCGGCCCGCGCTGAGCTGGAGACGACATGACGAACTCAACGACGATCGTGGCCGTGCTGGTCGTGCTGCTGCTGGTGCTGGTGGGCTGGTGGCTGCGCAACCGCCGCAACGAAGGCGCCAGTGCCGACAGCAACGGCGACCGGCTCGACACCTTGGCCGCCTGGCCGCCCAAGGTCACGCGCATCCTCACCTCGCAGGAGCGGTTGGCGCACAACACGCTGCTGCGCGCCTTCCCCGACCACCTGATCCTGGCGCAGGTGCCGCTGTCGCGCTTCTTGCGCGTGCCCACACGCTACTCACACGCCGAATGGTTGCGCCGCGTGGGCCAGTTGTGCGCCGATCTGGTGGTGTGCGACACGGCCACCCAGCCGCTCGCGGTGATCATCGTCGAGGCGCCGGGCGGTGCGCCGTCGGAGCGGGCGCGGTTGCGCCACGAACGCATGTTGCGGGTGCTGAAAGCGGCCGAGGTGCGTTGTTTCGTGTGGGTCGAGAACGCGTTTCCTTCGGTCGAGATCGCACGCGCATCGATCCTCGAGTTGCGCATCGAACCCCTTCCCGCACCCGGCGCGCAACCGGCCGCCGCGGCCGCCCCGGCCGAACCTGCTGCCGTGCCGGTGCCGGCTCCCGTGCTGGCCGCGCCGGGTGCGTTCGACGACACCCGGCGCGACTCGACCCACGGCGGCCCGCTCGACGAAGGCGAACCGCCGCCGACCTGGTACGACGACATGAACTCCGGCCCGACACCGCTGCAGCCGGCCCGGCCGCTGGAGCCCGGCAAGCGCTGATCGGCAGCGGGGTCAGTTCAGCAAGGCGAGCGCGAACTCGCGCGCGTCGAAGGTCTGCAGGTCTTCGAGCTTTTCACCCACGCCGATGAAGTAGACCGGCACCGGCCGCTGCCGCGAGCGCGACCACAGCGCCACGGCCGCGAGCACGCCGCCCTTGGCGGTGCCGTCGAGCTTGGTGATGATCAGGCCGGTGAGTTGCAGCGCCTCGTCGAACAACTGCACCTGGCTCAGCGCGTTCTGGCCGGTGTTGCCGTCCACCACCAGCAACACCTCGTGCGGTGCGCCGTCCATCGCCTTGCCGATCACGCGGCGGATCTTCTTCAGCTCTTCCATCAGGTGCAGTTGGGTGGTCAGGCGCCCTGCCGTGTCGGCAATCACCACGTCGCAGCCGCGCGCCTTGCCGGCCACCACCGCGTCGAAGGTCACCGAGGCCGGGTCGCCGCCCTCCTGGCTGACGATCTCGACCTGGTTGCGCCCGGCCCACACCGCGAGCTGCTCGCGCGCGGCGGCGCGGAAGGTGTCGGCCGCCGCCAGCAGCACCTTCTTGTTCGCGTCGGCCAGGTGGTGCGTGAGTTTGCCGATGCTGGTGGTCTTGCCGGCACCGTTCACACCCACGACCATCACCACCGTCGGCGCGTGTTCGCCCACATTCAGCGCTTGTTGCAGCGGCGCCAGCAACTCGGCCAGCGCGTCGGCCAGCAGCGCCTTCACGGCCGCCGGTTCGGTGGCACCGGCCCCCTTGACGCGCCGCTTCAGGTCGGCCAGCAGGAACTCGGTGGCCTTCACGCCGGCGTCGGCCATCAGCAGCGCCGTCTCGAGTTCTTCGTACAACGCGTCGTCGATCTTCGCGCCGGTGAACACCTGTGCGATGCTGCTGCCGGTCTTGCTCAGGCCGGTGCGCAGGCGGGTCAACCAGCCGCGTCGTTCGGCGTCGGCGGGCGGTGCACCAGCCACCGGGTCGGCGGGTGTGAGCGGCGCGGCGGGAAGTGGCACGGGAAGTGGCACGGGCGCGGGCACGGGCACGGGCGCTGTTTCGGCAGGCGGCTTTTTCTTGAAGAAGCTGAACATCGGGAAGCGGTCTCGGGTGCGGGGCCCGGCGTGTGAACCGGCAATGGCGGCTCATGCCGACGATATAATCCGAGGCTGAGGCGCTTTAGCTCAGTCGGTTAGAGCGACGGAATCATAATCCGCAGGTCCGGGGTTCGAATCCCTGAAGCGCCACCAGAATTTCTCCCTTGGCTTGCCGAGCCTCCTAGACAGCCACTGGATGAACACCATGCTTCGCTGTTTCATTGCTGCACTGGTCACCGCGAGTTTCGCCTCCGCGTCGCTGGCCCAGATGCAACGCCAGTTCCCGCAAAGCGCCTTGCGCGGCGAGATGGCATTCGTCAACCCGCCCGAGGTCAAGCTGAACGGCAATGCCGTCGTGCTGGCGCCCGGCTCGCGCATCCGCGGCCAGAACAACATGATCGAGATGTCCGGCGCGCTGGTCGGCATGAAGCTGTGGGTGCACTACACGGTGGACACGCAGGGCTCGGTGATGGACGTGTGGATCCTGCGCCCCGAGGAGCTGGCCAAGAAGCCCTGGCCGGCGAATCGTGCGCAGGCCGAAGCCTGGTTGTTCGATCCCACGGCCCAGGCCTGGTCGAGGCCATAGACGGGAGCCCGCGATGAGCCGCAAGGTGTTCATCAAGACCTTCGGCTGCCAGATGAACGAGTACGACTCGGACAAGATGGCCGACGTGCTGCGCGTCGCCGAAGGCTACGAACCCACCACCGACGTGGAGCAGGCCGACCTGATCCTGTTCAACACCTGCTCGGTGCGCGAGAAGGCGCAGGAGAAGGTCTTCAGCGACCTCGGCCGCGTGTAACACCTGAAAGCCAAAGGCGTGCTGATCGGCGTGGGCGGCTGTGTGGCGAGCCAGGAGGGCGCGGCGATCGTCAAGCGGGCGCCGTACGTCGATGTGGTGTTCGGTCCGCAGACCTTGCACCGGCTGCCCGAGTTGCTGGCGCGGCGCCGCGCGCAACAACTGCCGCAAGTCGACATCAGCTTCCCCGAGATCGAGAAATTCGACCACCTGCCGCCTGCCCGCGTGCAGGGCGCGACGGCCTTCGTGTCGATCATGGAAGGCTGCTCGAAGTACTGCAGCTACTGCGTCGTGCCGTACACGCGTGGCGAAGAAGTCTCGCGCCCGTTCGACGACGTGCTGGCCGAAGTGGCTGGCCTGGCCGAGCAGGGTGTGAAGGAAGTGAACTTGCTGGGCCAGAACGTCAACGCCTATCGCGGCGCGATGGGTGGCACCGACGACATCGCCGACTTTGCGCTGCTGATCGAACACGTCGCGCAGATCCCCGGCATCGAACGCCTGCGCTACACCACCAGCCACCCGAACGAGTTCACCCAACGGCTGATCGACGTCTACGCCAAGGTGCCCAAGCTGGTGAGCCACCTGCACCTGCCGGTGCAGCACGGCAGCGACCGCATCCTGATGGCGATGAAGCGCGGCTACACCGCGATGGAATACAAGAGCACGGTGCGCAAGCTGCGCGCGGTGCGGCCACACATCAGCCTGTCGAGCGACTTCATCGTGGGCTTCCCCGGCGAGACCGACGACGATTTCGCCAAGCTGATGAAGCTGATCGACGATGTGGGTTTCGACGCCAGCTTCAGCTTCGTCTACAGCCCCCGCCCCGGCACACCGGCCGCCGCACTGCCCGACGCAACCCCGGCACAGGACAAGCTCAAGCGTCTGCACCACTTGCAGGCCGTCATTGACGCCGGCGCCATGCGCATCAGCCTGGCGCGGGTCGGCACGGTGCAGCGCATCCTGGTCGAAGGGCCGTCGCGCAAAGACCCGAACGAGCTGACCGGCAAGACAGAGTGCAACCGCTCGGTCAACTTCAAGGGCCCGCCGCGGCTCGTGGGGCAGATCGTGGACGTGACCATCACCGAAGCCAACGCGCACACCTTGCGCGGCGAAGTGCGGCTCGCGATAGAAGACACTGCCGCCGCTTGATGCGGCAGCCGGCGCTCCAGATCAGCGCGCACGCACGAAGCCGGCCCACCACAAGGCCACGGCGCTGCCCATCACCAGCAGCGCGTAAGTCAAGACCCGACCATCACGGCCGAACACCACCAGCCCGGCGAGCAAGGCAATGGCCGCGCCGCCGGTCGTCCACAGGCTGAGCGAGACCCAGGCCACCGGCTTGAGGCGACGGCGCCACAGCAACTTGGCCATCGCAGGCGCCAGAACTCCGACGCCGACGGCCGGCGCGAAGAAGTTCAACAGGTGCCAAAGTGTGTCCAGGGGGCCCAAGCGGCGCGCCTTTCTGCAGGGTGGATCGATGGGCTGGGCCTACCCTCTGTCACGTGTTGCGGGCCCCCACAGGAAACTCCCCGCACGCCGAAGTCCCACAACTGGTCGACAAATTTTATAATCGTGCCATGAGCGTTTTCGCCCTGGGCCTGAACCACACCACCGCGCCGGTCGATCTGCGCGGCCGGTTTGCCTTCACGCCTGACCAGTTGGCGCCCACCCTGCAGGCCTTTCGCGGCCGGCTGCAGCGCCCCAGCGAGGTCGCCATCGTCTCCACGTGCAACCGCACCGAAGTGTATGTGGGCGACGACCCGACGCAGGTACTGCCCGCACTCGACTGGCTGGCCGGCATCGGCCGCGTGCCCAGCCACACCTTGCGTGAACACTCTTATGTGCTTGAGGGCGGCTCGGCGGCGCGCCACGCCTTTCGCGTTGCGAGCGGGCTCGATTCGATGGTGCTCGGCGAGCCGCAGATCCTGGGCCAGTTGAAGCAGGCGGTGCGTGAGGCTGAATCCGCCGGCACCCTGGGCACCACCCTGCACCAGATGTTCCAGCGTTCGTTCGCGGTGGCCAAGGAGGTGCGTACCTCCACCGAGATCGGCGCGCACTCCATCAGCATGGCCGCCGCCGCAGTGCGGCTGGCCTCGCAACTGTTCGAAGAGCTGAGCGACACCAAGGTGCTGTTCGTCGGCGCCGGCGAGATGATCGAGCTGGTGGCCACGCACTTTGCGGCGCGCAACCCGAAAGCGATGGCGGTGGCCAATCGCACGCTTGAACGCGGCGAGCGGTTGGCCGCGCGTTTCGGCGCCGAAGCGCTGCGGCTGGCCGACCTGCCGGCGCGCCTGGGCGAGTTCGACGTGGTGATCTCGTGCACGGCCAGTTCGCTGCCCATCATCGGCCTGGGCGCGGTGGAGCGGGCGCTGAAAGCTCGCAAGCACCGCCCGATGTTCATGGTCGATCTGGCGGTGCCGCGCGATATCGAACCCGAGGTCTCGCGCCTGTCGGACATCTACCTCTACACCGTCGACGACCTGTCGACACTGGTGCAAAGCGCCGGCGAGAAGCGTCAGGCCGCGGTCGAGCAGGCCGAGGCGATCATCGAGACCGGCGTGCAGGGCTTCGTGCACTGGCTCGACCAGCGTGTGTCGGTGCCGCTGATCCAGGCCCTGCACACCCAGGCCGACGATTGGCGCGCCGCCGAGATCGCGCGCGCCCGCAAGCTGCTGGCCAAGGGCGAGGACGTGGACACGGTGCTCGAAGCGCTGTCGCGCGGCCTCACGCAGAAGATGTTGCACGGCACCCTGGCCGAGTTGCATGCGGCCGATGGCGAGCAACGCGCGCAACTGGCGGCGGTGGTGTCGCGCCTGTTCCTGCGCCAATCGGCTCGCGGCCAGAGCAGCGACAAACATTAGCGACCCGCCCCGCCGCCGTTTGGCGGGGCCTGCGCGCGCTGGGTCGGCGCGAGGTGCTCCTCCTTCCACCTCAAGCACCGAATGAAAGACTCCCTCCGCCAACAATTCGAGCGCCTCGCGCTGCGCCTGAACGAGCTCGACGCCACCTTGTCCGACCCGGCGATGGCGTCGGACATGAAGCGCTTTCGCGAACTGACCCGCGAGCATGCCGAGGTGGCGAGCCTGGTCGAACGCTTTCAACGCTTCGAGCAGCGCGAGCGCGACCTGGCGGCGGCGCGCGGGATGCTCGCCGACCCCGAGATGGCCGAGCTCGCCAAGGACGAAGTCGATTCGGCCCTGGCCGACACCAAACGGCTGCACCTCGAACTGCAGACCGCCCTGCTGCCGCGCGACCCCGACGACACGCGCAACGCCTTTCTCGAGATCCGCGCCGGCACCGGCGGTGACGAATCGGCGCTGTTCGCCGCCGACCTGGCACGCATGTACCTGCGTCACTGTGAGCGACGCGGCTGGCGCAGCGAGCTGATGTCGGAGAGCGTCTCCGACCTGGGCGGCTACAAGGAAGTGGTGTTCCGCATCGACGGCGACGATGTCTACGCGCACCTGAAGTTCGAATCGGGCGGACACCGCGTGCAGCGCGTGCCGACCACTGAAACGCAAGGGCGAATCCACACCAGCGCCTGCACCGTGGCGGTGCTGCCCGAAGCCGATGCGGCCGACGAGGTCAAGCTCAACCCGGCCGAGCTGCGCATCGACACCTTCCGCGCCAGCGGCGCCGGAGGCCAGCACGTGAACAAGACCGACAGCGCGATCCGCATCAC
>JANOQS010000356.1:0-8431 GCA_031414975.1 Methylibium sp.
CCCGGCGGGCCCGCGTGGGGGGCGGGGGCGGGGCCCCCCCCCTGCTCAAGGGCGCCTACGCCCCACTGCAAAACCCGGTCGCCGCCCGGGCCCGGGTTGGGGCCAGGGCCCCCCCCCGCCGTGGGGGCGCCGGCCATCTGCGCGGCGGTGACGACATCGATGGTCATGATGCCTACCCCTTGCGCGCCACGGCTTCGAGCGCCTTGGCCGACTCCGACATCGAGGTGTTCGAGCTCGTGGCCATGAAGCTGATCTTCGAGGCCTCGGCGGTCAGCAAGGTGAGGTCGCTGATCTTGTCGCCACCGTCGGCGACGGTGGCCGACTTTTCCTGGATGACCTCGGCCTGGCGGTCGAGCGCGCTGGCCCAGGCCAGCGACAGCGCTTCAAAGAAGTTGCCGCTGCGCTTGGGTTGTGGCAGCGACGCGGTGACCAGTTGCGCTGACGGGTTGACATAGTTGCTCATGTGATGCTCCTTGCTGGGTGGGTTGCGGTGGGGGACTCAGAAGTTCAAGGTCGATTGCTGCCCGTCGCGCTCCAGGGTGACGCTGGCGCGCGCGATCTGGGTGATGCGGTGCCCGCTGGGCAACAGCGCACCGAGGAAATAGCGTGCCCCGTCGGCGGTGACGAGGTAGGCCGTCTCGCCCGGCACCAGCGAGGCGATGCGCTTGCCCGGGTCGTCGGGCACCGGCGGTGCGGGCGGCGGCAGCGGCGTGGCGCTGTTGCGAATGTTCATGGTGTCGAGCCCGCGCACGTCGCGCCGCACCACGGCTTCGGCGCGGGCCAGCCGGTCGTGGTCGCGCTCGGCCACCTCGGCGATGAAGCGGCCGGAACCGGCCACCTGCGCCTTCACCGCCACGCCGTTGACGCGGAAGGTCTCGGTCATGTCGTGCGCCACGGCTTCGTCGATGAACACGTCGATCGTGGCGCTCTGCCGGCGCGCCGCCAGCCAGGCGTCGAGCCGCTCGCGCTGCGCCTGCGTGGCCAGGCGGCCGCGCAGGCTCAGGCGGCCGTCGGCAGCGCGTTCCATTTCGAGCGCCGCGAACTCGCTGTCGCGCAGCGCGGAGAACAAGGTCGCCGAGTCCATCACCGGCAGCGGGCGCGGTGCCGCGGCCACATGGGCCAGCCCCAAGGCGCCGGCGCAGGCCAACAGCACGCCCGCGCCCATCGAGGCCAGCCACACCTCGGGGCGGCGGCGCAGCGGCGTGGGGGGCTCGCGGGGCTCGGCGGCGTCGGCCGTGGCAGGGGCTGCAGATGCGCTGGCGGGTTCGGTCGCGGCTGCATCCAAAGACCAATCATCGACGCAGGCGCGGCCGAAGGCCACCACCGTGGCGCCAACGCGGAGCGGCGCGTGCAGGGCCCACAGCGCCTGTTCGCCCGCACTCACCACCCGGTCGGCCAGTTGCACCTGGCCCTGCAGCACCTCCAGCATCGCGTTCGGCGCGTCGGCCGTCACGCGCAGGCGGGTCGGCGCGGCCGAAGGTTCGCGCAGCACGATGTCGGCGCCCTCAGCCGTTTCAGCACCGTTCTCCCGGCCCTCGGGTTCGATGGCCAGCAGGCAGGCCAGCCCGGTGGGCAGCGGCGCATTCGCGCCGCGCTGCGGGCCTTCGAGCACGCGCAGTTCGAGCGCCTGCAGCGATTCGACGGGGGCGGCGGCACGGTCCATGGCAATGCTCCTTCAGGCTCGATTCAGTTCGTCGCGGTGACGCGGGTCGGCGCCACCGGGCGGCCGCCGGGCAGCGGGGCATTCAGGTCCAGCTCCACCGAGGGGCGGCGCGCGGGGGTGAAAACGGCGGGCGTGGCGGCGGGTGCGGCCGGGACTGCAGCCGGTCCGACCGGGACTGCGGGCGCCGGCGCGCCCGCTTCGGCCACGCGCTGCGCGTTCGGCGCCGAGGGGGCCGACTGAGGCGTGGACTGCGGCGTGGTCTGAGGCAGCGCCGGCCGCGCACCGGCCAGGCGCGGCGTGATCAGGAACATGCGCTCGACCCGCGTCGATCCCTTGCTGCGCGTCTTGAACAGGTTGCCGACCACCGGCACGTCGCCCAGGCCCGGCACCTTGTCTTCGCTGGACTGCGTGGTCTCGCGCACCATGCCGCCGATCAGCAGGCTCTCGCCCTCGGTGATCAAGGCCTGGGTGTTGATGGTGGAGCGCTCGACGACCGGAATCTGGTCGACCTGGCGGCCGGTGACGTTGCCGTCTTCCACATTCACCAGCAGCTTGATGCGGTTCGCGTCGCGGTCGCGGAACACATGCGGCGTGACCCGCAGCGAGGTGCCGGCGCTCACGTTGAACAGGTCCACCTGTTCGCGGCCGGCCACGCGCACATAGAAGGTCGAGCTGTTGTCGAACACCGCTTCCACGTTCGACAGGGTGACCACCTGCGGGCTCGACACCACGCGCGCCGCACCTTCGGACTGCATGGCCCGGATGCGCGCCAGGAACTGCCCGGCCGAGCCCAGCACCACCGAGGCAATGCCGCCCAGGCCCGAGGTGGGCACGGCCCCGCCGAACGAGGCCTCGCGGCCGTCGTTGTTCCAGCGCCAGTTGATGCCCAGTTCGCGCAGCTTGTCGGTGTTGACGTCGATGATCGTGGCCTCGATCTCGAGTGACTGCGGCTCGACGTCGAGCGCGGCGATCAACTGTTCGTAGCGCGGCAGCCGCTCGGCCAGGTCGCGCACGATCACCGCGTTCAGGCGCGGGTCGGCTTCGATGCGGATCTGGTGGCCTTCGGGCGCCGTGGTGGCGGCCGCCGCGGGTTGAGCGTCGGTCGGTTGCGCGGTGCGCTGCAAGGCGGCCACCAGCAGATCGACCGGGGCGTTCGGACCGTTGCGGGCGCCGTCGTCAGAAGTCTGGGTGCGCGGCGATCCCTGGCCGCCCAGGCCCTGGCCTTTGAGCGACGGCGAGGTGGGCCGCAGCGCCACTTCCTTGCCCAGCACCGGGCCGCCTCTCACGCCCACCAGCGAGCGCAGGATCGAGGCCACGCCGGGCACCACCACCTGGCGGCCGGCCTGCGTGGTGGTCACGTCCTGAGCCCAGCCGTAGCGCAGGTAGAAGACGCGAAAGTCGGCCGCGCCCGCGGGCACCGTCGGCACCGCTTGCTGGGCCTGGCCGGCGCGCACGATCTCTTCGACCTGGTCGACGAAACGCTTGCTGCCGGTGGCCAGCATGCTGCCGTCGCCGCTGCGGCGCAGCAGATTGCGGGTGTCCATCAGGTTCAGTTCTTCGACCTCGCGCAGCGCGCGTTCGGCCAGCGCGGGCGCCACCGAAAAGCTGCGCCGGGCTGCCTCGGAGGCCGGCACCACATGCATGACCGCACCGTCGAAGTAGGGCAGCAGGTTGTAGATGCGCGCCACGTCTTTCAGCACCTTGTCGGCCGGGCCGGCAAAGCTGCCGTTGACGGTGCCGGTGATGCCGGGCGCCAGCGAGGAAGGCACGTCCACCGAAGCGAACAGGTCTTGCAGGAACGCGGTGACGGGCTGTTCGCGCGCGGTGATCGACACCATGCGCCCGCCGCGCGGCATCGGCGCCGCTTCGGCCAGGGTGCTCAGCAGGGCCGCAGCGAGAGCGGCCAGGAGGGTCAGGCCGTACGCAAGACGCGCTGGGCGTGCCAGGGGCGCCCGGGGCGCCAGCCAGAGAGAGTTCAGGTGGAACATCAAGCCGCCTCCAGCAAGGGCGCGCCGGGGGCGGCAACGCGGTCGAGAACGTCGAGCTGCAAGCTCGGGCTGAGCTCGTGATACGAAAGCACCGGCGTGTCGAAGCACTCCGGCTCGATCAACTTGCGCACGTGCCAGCGCACGTCGATCGAGGTGACCACCGCGGCCGGCCGATGCGCGGCCACCGACGCGGCGATCGCATCGCAGATCCGGCGTGCGGCCTCGGGGTCGAGCGCGAGCTGCGCCACACCGCCGCTGGCCCGCACCGACTGGCGCAGCAGTTCTTCGAGTGCCGGCTCCAGCATCACCGCTCCGAGCCGGCCCTGCGGCGCGACCTGGTGGCTGATCTGGCGGCGCAGTGCGACGCGGCTGAATTCGGTCAGCGCGTGCACGTCCTTGTCGCGCTGGCTGGCTTCGGCCAGGGCTTCGAGAATGTCGCGCAGGTTGCGGATCGAGACCGCTTCGCTCACCAGCCGGCGCAGCACTTCGGCCACGCGCTGCAGCGGCACGGCGCGCAGCACCTCTTTCACGATGTCGGGCATGTCGGCCGAAGCGCGCGTCAGCAGGTTGGTGGTGTCTTGCGTGCCCAGAAAGAGCGGCGTGTTCCGGCGCAGCGCCTGGCGCACCGCCTCGGCCAGCGCGCGCGGAACGTCTTGCGCGGGCAGCTCGCCCTGCGCAATCGGCACTTCGAAGGCGAGCAGTTGCCAGGCGGGTGTGTCGATGCCTGCCGCATCGACTGCCGCACTACTTTGACCATGCAGGTGGATGCGCGGCAGCGACAGCCCCAGGCCGAGCTGGAACTCGTCGAGCACCTCTTCCAGGCAACGGGTCAGGCGGTGCGCGTCTTCGTCGGCCAGCAGCGCGGCCGGCACGCGCAGCAGCAGGGGCACCGAGGGGCGTTGCAGCGGCAGCGCGGTGGCGCTGACCTGCTCGTGCGTGTCGAGCCGCTTCACAAGCTGGCGCACGGCCGGGTGGCGCAGGTTGCGCAGCCGTTCGCGCCAGGCCGGCGTGAGCGCGGCACCGAAGCCGGCGACCAAGGCCGCCAGCACCACGAACACCAGCGCCGGGAAGCCGGGCACCAGCGCCATCAGCAGGCAGATGGCGCCGGCCACCAGCAGCACGCGCGGCTTGGCGCTGAGCTGCTTGCGGATCGAATCGCCCAGGTGCTTGTCGTCTTCGTCGCTGGTGCGGGTGACGATCAGGCCGGCGGCCATGGCACCCAGCAGCGCCGGGATCTGCGCCACCATGCCTTCGCCGATGGTCAGGATCGAGTACTTGGACATGGCCGAGCCGATGTCCATGTCCTGCTGCATCACGCCGATGGCCAGGCCGCCGAGCAGGTTGATGGCGATGATCACGATGCCGGCGATGGCGTCGCCCTTGACGAACTTCATCGCGCCGTCCAGGCTGCCGTGAAGCTTGCTTTCCATCTCGAGGTTGCGGCGGCGGCGCTTGGCCTCGTCCTTGTCGATCAAACCCGAGCGCAGGTCGGAGTCGATCGACAACTGCTTGCCCGGCATCGCGTCCAGCGAGAAGCGCGCCGCCACTTCGGCCACCCGCTCGGCGCCCTTGGCGATGACGATGAACTGCACCACGGTGATGATCAGGAACACCACCAGCCCGACCACCAGGTTGCCGCCTGCCACCACCTTGCCGAAGGTGTCGATGATGTGGCCGGCGTGGCCTTCGAGCAGGATCATCCGCGTGGTCGCGATCGACAGCGACAGGCGGAACAAGGTGGTCATCAACAGCACGCTCGGGAAGACCGAGAACTCCAGCGGCGAAACGATGTAGATGCCCAGCAGCAGCAGCACCAGGCCCGAGGCGATGTTGACCGCCACCAGCACGTCGATCAGCCACGAGGGCAGCGGCAACACCATCATCGCGACGATGGCGATCACGCCGACGACCAGGATCAGGTCGCTGTAGCGCGCGAAGGCGCCCTCGCGCACCTCCGCCGTGCTGCGGAAGTAGGCCGACATGGTCATGACTTGCCCCCCCGCGCGACCAGCGCGCCGCTTTCGCTGACGCTGAACTCGGCCGACAGGCGCCGGTACACGGCCGTCACGTTGCGCACGTAGGCCTGGGTCTCGGGGTAGGGCGGCACGTCGCGGCCGTACTTTTCGACCGCGCCTTCGCCGGCGTTGTAGGCCGCCAGCACCAGGCGCAGGTCGTCGCCGTAGCGCTTGCGCAGGGTGCGCAGCAGGGCCGCACTGGCACGCAAATTGGTGTCGGCGTCGTGCAGCGAACGCTCGGGGTCGCCCACGCCGAAGCGGCGCGCGGTCGCCGGCATCACCTGCATCACACCGCGCGCGCCGGCCGGTGACACCGCCTCGGTGTTGTGGCGCGACTCGATGTGCGCAATCGCGTGCAGCAGCAGCGGGTCGATGTCGTGGGCGCGCGCCGCGGCGGTCAGCGCGGGGGCGAGGGTGAGCACGCGCGCAGCGTCGCGGCCGGGTGGCGGCAAGGGGTCGCTGCCGAACGGTGCGCGCGGGCTCGGCAGTGTGGTGGCCGCCGGGGTCGGAGTTGTGCTCGAGGCGTTGCTCGCGAGAGGGGCGTCCAGGCGCGGCAGGCCGATCGCCAGGCCCGCGCCGTTCGCGTACAGGTCGAGCTGCGCGGCATGGTGCACGCGCTGCGGTTCGGCCAGCGACGGGCACTGCTGCACGATCAGCCTGAACTTCTCGCCGCTGGCCACGCCCGTGCCGCCGGGCGCACCGGCGCAGGGCTGGGCCAGCACCACGGACGCCGACAAGGCGGCCCAGGAGACGACAAATCCGATGGCGGTACGAGCGCAGCGCGTGCCGGGGCAGCCGAACATGGGCGGTCTCCTGGTTGAGGGGGTTCGAAGCTGAGTTGCACGACCGGCGCGGCCGGTTCAAAGCTTCGGCGCTATCTGATCAGCGCACGCGCATCTGGAACGAGTCCTGCGCGAACGAGCCGGCGGCCACCTTGTAGAAGGCGCCCCGCAACTGCTCCAGTCCGCTGACCGGCAAGGGGTCGAAGTCGCCCGCGTTCACGCCCGCGGGCAGTTGCGCCAGCACGTCGCGTTCGGTGGCGAAGCACAACACCGTCTCGGGCACGCCGCGCGGGTTCATGCGGATCTCGAAACGCATCGCGCCCGGCAACTGCACGCCCTTGGCAGGCTGCACGCGCGAGTCGCGCTGGAAGCGGTTGGGAAAGAAGCGGGTGATCTTGCGGTGCTCGTCCTGCAGGAAGCAGTACACGTGCGCGTCCCGGTTGGGCTGGATGGTGAGCTGCACGGCCTCGCCGGGGGCGTAGCGGCGCGCTTCGCTGTCGGCTGCAATGCGCACGGCCAACGGCGTGCTGGCACTTGCGGTGGCGGTTGCCGGGGCGGCCGGCACCGCCACCGGCACCAGGCGTGCTTCGAGCTGGCGCGGCTCGGCCCCCAGGTAGGCCTTGAAGAGGTCGAGCGACAACCTGGGTTCGCGCGACAGGCCGAGCGCCTCGCGCGTGCGCGCCACCGCGTCCTTCAGCGGCGGGTTGACGACGCCGTCGAGCGGCCCGTCATACGCCCGGCGCAGCCGCAACTGGGCCTGGAAGTAGCCGATCAGGTCGGCCGGGCGGGCCGCCATCACGTCGTACCAGTCCTGGATTTCGGCCGCGACCGCTGGCTCGCCGGGGGCAGCCCCCAGGCAGCCCCAGTAGGGCACGCGCGCAAGACGGCCGAACAGTTCGATGGAGGCCAGGTCCGCCAGCGCACGCAGCGCCGACGCTTGGCCGTCGTGGGCGCTGGCTGGCAAGTTGAAGGCGACTCCGAACTTGCGGATCTCGGCCCGGCCGGCGCTGAACACGCTGACCGTGTTGCGCGACGCGGTGCCCGGCACGACGCTCTGGTCTTGCGTGGACAGCAGCGCCAGGTCCAGCCCCAGCACCGAGGCGGTGGGCTTGCCGGCGGCAATGAAGTCGTCGATCCGGCGCATCGAGCCGCGCAGCGCCCATTGCGGCGCCACGGCGAAGGGCTCACGTCGTGGCGGTTGGGCCGCAGCAGGTGTGTTCCATTCCTTGCCCGAGCTCACCAGCCGGATCGCGCGGCTGCGCTGGGTCATGTCCGACACGGCCGCGGCCAGCATGTCGCGGGTTCCGGCGTCGACCCCCTGGGCCGGTGCGAGGCGGTCTTCCAGCAGCACCGACAGGTCGCGCACGCCATGGTCGAGAAACAGGTTGTCCATGCAGCGCAGGCCGGCCGAGAAATCGGCAATCGAATGCGCGGATGGCCCGCCGGGCACTGCCGCGGGCGCCGCCACCGGTGCGGGCGCTGGCTGCGCTGGCGGCGCGGCGCCGGCCGGCGGCGGGTTCGGCGCCGCACAGCCAGTGAACGCGCCGGCGACGGCCAGCACGATCACCGTCACGATCACCGGCACGCTCACCGACACCAGCGCGGCGCGCTTGATCAAACCCATCCCGCAGCTTGTCATGACGGTCCTTCTCGCAGTTGCGGCCAGGCCGCAGGGCCGGTGGTCCGACCAAAGCGCGGCCACCCGGTCTTGGAAATGCCCTGAGCTGCCCCTTGGGTTGCAGCCCGACTGCGATCGGTTCAATGAAGCGCCGTCATGGGCGACGCCCCAGGCGACGCTGATCAAGTCCCCGCGAGTGCGCGCGCCTCGATTCGGGATGGGCTGCAAGGCGCAAACCACAGCCATGGCCCCCGCCATGGCGAGGTTTTGCAACGCCGCAGACCGCCCGAAGCGAGGATGCGCGAACCGCGAGGGACTTGATCAGCGTTGCCCCAAGGTGGAACCCGCTACTTTTCTGCCAGCGC
>JANOQS010000357.1:0-3522 GCA_031414975.1 Methylibium sp.
CCGCTTGCCCCAAGGAGTGCGCGATTATCGACCCCCTAGTTCGCATCAACAACCGGCGGGGTCGGCTTTTGCCGCCAAATGTCGCACAAGCAACACCCCAGCACCCCGCGCCTGTGCGACCGGCGCGGCGCGTGTTACTTCCCGATGCAGAAGCGGCTGAAAATCTCGCCCAGCAGATCGTCCGGCGTGAACGCGCCGGTGATCTCGCCCAGCGCGTCGTGCGCCAGGCGCAGCTCTTCGGCCAGGAGGTCGAGCGCGGCGTTGGCCTGCGCGGCCAGCGCATCGGCGTGCGCCAGGTGCTCGCCGGTGCGCTGCAAGGCCTGCACGTGGCGGGTGCGCGCGATGAAAACACCGTCGGGCTGGGCGTGCCAGCCGGCCCGTTCGAGCAGGCGGCTGCGCAAGGCTTCGATGCCGGCGCCGGTCTTGGCCGACAGGACGATGGCGTCGGGACTGGCCGCACCCGTCGCGCCCCCCGCCGCATCGACCTTGTTGTGGACGTGCAGCAGCCGGCCCTCGCGCAGCAAGGCGGCCGGCAGGCGCGCCTCGATCTGCGCTTCGGCGGCTTCGTAGGCCGGCTCGCCGCGGCGCGTCAGGTCGTGCAGGAACAGCAGCGCGTCGGCGCCTTCGATCTCGCTCCAGCTGCGCGAGATGCCGATGCGCTCGACCTCGTCGGTCGAGTCGCGCAGGCCGGCGGTATCGCTCACGTGCACCGGCACACCCTCGATCTGGATCGTCTCGCTGACCTTGTCGCGCGTGGTGCCGGGCACCGGCGTGACGATCGCCAATTCGGCGCCGGCCAGCGCGTTCAACAGCGAACTCTTGCCCACGTTGGGTTGGCCGGCCAGCACCACCTTGATGCCCTCGCGCAGCAGCACGCCCTGGCGCGCGTGCGCCAGCACCGCGTCGACGCTGGTTCGGGCTGCGGTAATGCGCTGGCGCGCGTTCGCGGCTTCCAGGAAGTCGATCTCTTCTTCTGGAAAGTCGAGCGTCGCTTCGACCAGCATGCGCAGCGAAATGAGCTGCTCGCGCAGCAGGCCGATCTGGGCCGAGAACACGCCGCTGAGCGAGCGGCCGGCCGACCGCGCCGCCGCTTCAGTGCTGGCCTCGATCAGGTCGCTCACGGCCTCGGCCTGGGCCAGGTCGAGCTTGTCGTTCAGGAACGCGCGTTGTGTGAACTCGCCCGGCTCGGCCAGCCGAAGGCGCATGCCGGCGCCCGCTTGCAGGCAGCGCGCCAGCAGCAGTTGCAGTACCACCGGGCCGCCGTGGGCCTGCAGTTCGAGCACGTCTTCACCGGTGTACGAGTGCGGCGCCGGGAAGTGGATGGCCAGGCCGTGGTCGACGGCCTGGCTGTCGGCGTCGAGGAAGGGCAGATAGGTCGCATGGCGAGGCTGCAACGCCCGGCCGCACAGCCCCTGAATCAGCGGCTCAAGGTCGCGCCCCGAGGCGCGCACGATGCCGACAGCGCCGCGACCCGCGGCGGTGGCCACGGCAACGATGGGGTCGGAGGGGTGCGCCAGCATGCGGCGATTCTGCCGTGGACCGAGCTTTCGGCGGCATGGCCGCCGGAAGGCTTGGATGGCGCGGGGGGAGGGCCTGGCAGCCCGCGTGGGCTGAACAGAGACACATCCCGAGCCGGCCCGCAGTTCGAGAGGCGAGGTCGGCGTTTGATGGCCTTCCTGCACTTCGATCGACGGTCGGGTCTGCCCCGCATTGATCTTTCGGTGAATCGCTGTCTTTCGACTGCTTCGTCAACCGTTGATCGCATGGTCTCGCATGTGAGCACCGCGCCGCAAGCCCCTAACTCCGGTGGCGCGAGGGGCTCGCCAACTAGTCACGAAAATTCTTCGTGACTTTTGATGCGGCGCTACTTTCCCAGCACGCCGAGCTGCTTGTTGATCAGGTATTGCTGGGCAATCGACAGCACGTTGTTGGTCAGCCAGTACAGCACCAGGCCGGCCGGGAAGACGAAGAACATCACCGAAAACACCAGCGGCATGATCCACATCATGCGGGCCTGGATCGGGTCCGGCGGGGTCGGGTTGAGCCAGGTCTGGAACAGGCTGGTGGCGGTCATCAGCAGCGGCAGGATGAAGTACGGGTCCTTGGCCGACAGGTCGGCGATCCAGCCGATCCACGGTGCGTTGCGCATTTCCACACTCGACAGCAGTACCCAGTACAGCGCAATGAAGAACGGCATCTGCACGAAGATCGGCAGGCAGCCGCCGAGCGGGTTGACCTTCTCTTCGCGGTAGATGCGCATCATTTCCTGCTGCATCTCCTGCGGCTTGTCCTTCAGGCGTTCGCGCATCACCATCACCTTGGGGTTGATGGCCTTCATCTTGGCCATCGAGCGGTAGGCGGTGGCGTTGAGCCAGTAGAACGCCATCTTGAGCACCACCACCAGCCCCACGATCGCCCAGCCCCAGTTGCCGATGAATTTGTGCAGCTGCGTCAGCAGCCAGAACAGCGGCTTGGCCAGGATCGTGAACCAGCCGTAGTCCTTCACCAGCTCGAGACCTGGCGCCAAGGCGGCGAGCTTGTCTTCTTCTTGCGGGCCGACGAACAACTTCGCTTCGAAGGCCTTCGATGCACCCGGGGCGACTTCGCCGACCGGCACGAACATGCCGACCGAGTAGGTGTTGCTGGCGACCTTGCCGGTGAAGTACTCGCGCGCCAGCTTCGTGCCGTCGGCCGGGTCGATCAGCCAGGCCGACGCGAAATAGTGCTGCACCATCGCGACCCAGCCGGTGTCGGCGTTCGTCTCGTGGCCGGGCTTGTCGCCCGGGCGGTGTTTTTCGATGCTGCTGAAGTCGACCTTGGTGAACTTGGCCGTGTCGGTGTAGATCGCCGGGCCGGTGAAGGTGAAGTAGAAGCTCGACTCACCGGCCGGCGCGTTGCCGTCGCGCACGAGCTGCAGGTACAGGCGCGGGCTGACCGGCGCCGCCGAGCTGTTGAGCACCTCGTGCTTCACACCGATCACGTAGTCGCCGCGCTTGAAGGTGTAGGTCTTGACCAGTTTCACGCCCGACACCTCGGGCGACTCGAACTTGAGCTGCAATTCGCCCGCGCCGTCCTTGAGCGTGGTGTCGCCCGGCATCAGGCGCATCACGGTGTGGTGGTTAGGCAGTCCGCCTCCGCCGCTGGGCGGCACCAGGCCGGTTTGCGCCACGTACAGGCGCTCGGCCGACTGGTCGAGCAGCACCATGTTCTTGGTGTGATCGACCTGGTCGTGGTGGCGCAGGAACTCGACTCTTACCAGGTCGGCACCCTTGCTGTCGAAGGTGGCCTTGACCAGATCGGTGGTGACCACGATCTTTTCCGACGTCGCCGCGGCAGCGGAAGCCGGCGCGGCCGGGGCGGCGGCGGCCGCGGTCGGCGGGGAGGTGGCCGCACCCGCGGGCACCGGTATGCCGCTGGCAGCAGGAACCGGCGCGGCGCCGGCCGCGGCCGGCTTGGCTGCCGGCGGCGGGCTGAACATCGACGGCTGGCCGGTGTGTTTGTTCCAGGCGTCCCAGATAAGGA
>JANOQS010000358.1:0-20222 GCA_031414975.1 Methylibium sp.
GGCACGCGCGCCTTCTCGGTCGGGTGCAGCAGGTTCCAGCGCTCGGCGTCCTGACCGTCGCGTGCCAGTTCGTTGAAGCTCGGGCAGCTCCAGACATTGGCCGACACGCCCCACTCCTTGCTCAGCAGCACCTTGGCGGCCATGCTTTCGCGCAGGATCGTGCCGCTGCCCAGCAGGTTCACGCGTGGCGTTTTCTTGGCGCCTTCTTCGAGCAGGTACATGCCCTTGATGATCTGCTCCTCGGTGCCGGCCTTCAGCCCCGGCATCGGGTAGTTCTCGTTCAGCAAGGTGATGTAGAAGTAGACGTTGTCCTGGTTCTCGACCATGCGCTTCAGGCCATGGTGCAGGATCACGCCGACCTCGTGCGCGAAGGTCGGGTCGTAGCTGATGCAATTCGGGATGGTGCCGGCCAGGATGTGGCTGTGGCCGTCTTCATGCTGCAGGCCTTCGCCGTTGAGCGTGGTGCGGCCCGAAGTGCCGCCGAGCAGGAAGCCGCGCGCCTGCATGTCGCCGGCGGCCCATGCCAGGTCGCCGATGCGCTGGAAGCCGAACATCGAGTAGTACACGTAGAACGGCACCATGATGCGGTTGTTCGTGCTGTAGCTCGTCGCCGCGGCGATCCAGCTGCTCATGCCGCCGGGTTCGTTGATGCCTTCCTGCAGGATCTGGCCGTTGGTGGCCTCGCGGTAGTACATCACCTGGTCCTTGTCGACCGGCGTGTAGTTCTGGCCCGCGGGGTTGTAGATGCCGATCTGGCGGAACAGCCCTTCCATGCCGAAGGTGCGCGCTTCGTCGACCAGGATGGGCACGGCGCGCGGGCCCAGGTCCTTGTCGCGCAGCAGCTGCGTCAGGAAGCGCACGTAGGCTTGTGTGGTGCTGATCTCGCGGCCCTCTGCGGTCGGGTCGAGCACGGCCTTGAAGGTGTCCAGCGGCGGCACGGCCAGTTTCTCGTCGGCCTTGGTACGGCGATGCGGCAGGTAACCGCCCAGCGCCTTGCGGCGCTCGTGCAGGTAGCGCATCTCGGGTGTGTCGTCGGCCGGCTTGTAGAACGGGATGCCGCCGGCGATCTGCTCGTCGGAAATGGGAATGTTGAAGCGGTCGCGGAAGCTCTTGATGTCCTCGTCGGTCAGCTTCTTGGTCTGGTGCGCGGTGTTCTTGCCCTCGCCGCTCTTGCCCATGCCGAAGCCCTTGACGGTCTTGATCAGCATCACCGTCGGTTGGCCCTTGGTGTTGACGGCGCGGTGGTAGGCGGCATAGACCTTCTGCGGGTCATGCCCGCCGCGCTGCAGGCGCCAGATGTCGTCGTCGCTCATCTTCGCCACCATTTCGAGCAGCTTGGGGTGCTGGCCGAAGAAGTGCTTGCGCACAAAGGCGCCGTCGTTGGCCTTCATGGCCTGATAGTCGCCGTCCACCGTGTCCATCATCACCTTGCGCAGGATGCCTTCCTTGTCGCGCGCCAGCAGCGGGTCCCAGTAACTTCCCCAGAGCAGCTTGATCACGTTCCAGCCCGCGCCGCGGAACTCGCCTTCGAGCTCCTGGATGATCTTGCCGTTGCCGCGCACCGGCCCGTCCAGGCGCTGCAGGTTGCAGTTGACGATGAAGATCAGGTTGTCGAGCTTCTCGCGCGCCGCCAGGCCAATGGCGCCGAGCGATTCGGGCTCGTCCATCTCGCCATCGCCGCAGAACACCCAGACCTTGCGGTTGCTGGTGTCGGCAATGCCGCGCGCATGCAGGTACTTGAGAAAGCGCGCCTGGTAGATCGCCATCAGCGGGCCCAGGCCCATCGACACGGTCGGGAACTGCCAGAACTCCGGCATCAGCTTGGGGTGCGGGTAGCTCGAGATGCCCTTGCCGTCGACCTCCTGGCGGAAGTTCAGCAACTGGTCTTCGCTGATGCGCCCTTCCATGAAGGCGCGTGCATAAATGCCGGGCGATGAATGGCCCTGGATGTACAGCAGGTCGCCGCCGTGGCCCTCGCTTTCGGCATGCCAGAAGTGGTTGAAGCCGGCGCCGAACATGTTGGCCAACGATGCGAAGCTGGAGATGTGGCCGCCGAGGTCGCCGCCGTCTTCCGGGTTCAGGCGGTTGGCCTTCACGACCATCGCCATCGCGTTCCAGCGCATGTAGGCGCGCAGGCGCTCTTCGATCTCGAGGTTGCCGGGGCAACGCTCTTCTTCGTCGGTCTCGATGGTGTTGACGTAACCCGTGGTGGCCGAGAACGGCATGTCCATGCTGTTCTGGCGCGCGTGCTCGAGCAGTTGTTCGAGCAGGAAGTGCGCTCTTTCGCGGCCTTCGGTCTCGATCACACCCGACAGTGCGTCGAGCCACTCCCGGGTCTCCTGCGCATCGGCGTCGTTGGCGGCGGGGCTGCGAAATGAATCTGGCACTGCTGACATGCTTGTCTCCGTCTTGGGGGTGAGGTCGTGGCGTGGCGTGGCGCGCAAGTCTCGCACAACTCTCAATGGGTTTCAAATGGCGCGAACATGTTTCATATTATGAATTTCATCCGCCTGACAACCTGCCCTGCACCTGACCCGCTGGACCACCGGCCTGCCAAAGCACCTTGATAATCCGGCGATGCAAACGCCAGGCGAGGACGCCGCCTCTCATTCCAACCGCAGCAACTGGGCCCAGCGGCTGTTCGGCCAATGGTGGCGGCGCCAGTCTGCCGCGCGCCAGGACCGCTACGCCACGTTCGGCCCGCTGGCCTCGGTGCTGTTGTTTCTCGCGGCGATCATCCTTGCGTTTTGGTACCTGCGCAATGAGGAATTCGAGCGTGAACAAGAGTCGGTCAAGCGCGACACCGAGATCTCGCAGCAGCAGATTCGGCTGCGCCTGATCGAAAACCAGGAGCAACTGGTTCGCATCGCGCGCGAGATCGCCACGCAGGTGATCGACCCGGCCGACTTCATCGTGCAGGCCGAAAGTTTTGCGCGCGAGCGGCCCGAGATCACCAACCTGATCTGGCTCGGCCCGAACCGCGCCCGCAAGGCCAGCCACTCGGCCACCACCTTCCACGCCGAAACCAGCGTCACCGGCGACAGCAGTTCGGCTTCGCTGCCGCAACCCGGCAAGCCCAACGAGCCCGAGGCCGCCTTCACGACGGCGCGCAGCCTGCGCCAGCCGGTCTACTCGCAGCCCTTCACCGACACCTACGGCACCGCTGTCTTCCAGGTGCACGTGCCGTTGATCGACCACAACGCCTTCGTCGGCGCGCTGATCGCCGAGTACTCGATCGAAAACCTGATGCGCTACTTCGTGCCCTCGGAGGTGTCGAACCGGCATGCCATCACCCTGCTCGACGCGCAGGACCGTGCACTGGCCAGCACCGTGATGCCCATGCCGGGCAGCACGCCGCAGCGCGCATCCATCGTGCACGAAGTACCGGTGGCGCCGATGGGCAACGGTCTGATCCTGCGCGGCCAGGGTTACCGCACCTCCATCGGCCTGATCGGCAACACGCTGTTCTGGATGGTGGCCGCGCTGTCGCTGCTGACCTTGTGGATGCTGCTGGGCACCTGGCGGCACATGGGTCGGCGCCTGCAGATGCAACGGACCCTGGTGTCGGAAACCAACTTCCGCCGCGCGATGGAAAACTCCATGCTCACCGGCATGCGGGCGATGGACAAGGCCGGCAAGATCACTTACGTGAACCCGGCCTTCTGCGCGATGACGGGGTTTTCCGAGACCGACCTGATGGGCCGCATGCCGCCCTTCCCGCACTGGCCGCCCGAGCGCATCGAAGAGAACTCGCGCCTTCTGCAGCAGGAGTTGCATGGCCGCAGCCCGGCCGGCGGCATCGAGGTCAAGATTCAGCGCAAGGACGGCTCGCAGTTCGATTCGCGCATGTACGTCTCGCCGCTGATCGACGCCAAGGGCCAGCAGACCGGCTGGATGACGTCGATGACCAACATCACCGAGGCCAAGCGCATCCGCGACCAGCTCTCGGCGTCGCACGAGCGTTTCACCACCGTGCTGGAAGGGCTGGATGCGGCGGTGTCGGTGCTGTCGGTGCAGCAGGGCGAACTGCTGTTCGCGAACCGTTCGTACCGCCTGTGGTTCGGCGCCGAATCGCAGGGCCACGCGCTGCTTGCAGGCGGTGAACCGGGACGGCCCTACATGGCCGAAGGTGACGACTCGGTCGACAACCTGGGCGGCCTGCCGACGCAGGAGTTGACCGACGCCGGTTCGGACTCGCGCGAGGTCTTCGTCGACGCGCTGCAGAAGTGGTTCGAGGTGCGCGCGCGCTACCTGCAATGGACCGACGGTCGCCTGGCGCAGATGCTGATCGCCACCGACATCACCGCGCGCCGCCACGCCGAGGCGCTCGCCGCCAGCCAGGCCGAACGCGCGCAGGTCACCAGCCGGCTGGTGACCATGGGCGAGATGGCGTCTTCCGTCGCCCACGAGCTGAACCAGCCGCTGACGGCCATCACCAACTACTGCAACGGCATGGTCTCGCGCGTGAAGAGCGACGCGATCGAGAAGGACGACCTGATCGCCGCGTTGGAGAAGACCTCGCGCCAGGCCGAACGCGCCGGCCAGATCATCCACCGCATCCGCAACTTCGTGAAGCGCAACGAGCCGCAGCGCCAGGCCAGCCAGGCGCGCAGCATCGTCGACGACGCGGTCGATCTGGCCGGCATCGAGTTGCGCCGCCGCAAGGTCACGATCCAGACCTACGTGGCCCAGCGCATGCCCACCTTGATGGTCGACCCGATCCTGATCGAGCAGGTGCTGCTGAACCTGCTGAAGAACGCGGCCGAGGCGATCGACAACGCACAGCTGCCGCCGTCG
This sequence comes from Methylibium sp., assembly GCA_031414975.1. GTDB lineage: Bacteria > Pseudomonadota > Gammaproteobacteria > Burkholderiales > Burkholderiaceae_C > LGRD01. The sequence continues at coordinate 4,798 of JANOQS010000358.1, forward strand.
CGCCGCAACATCGAACTGCGCGTGATCCCGCGCCACAGCGCCGAAGAAGGCGGCGTGATCGAGTTCAGCGTGACCGACATGGGCCCGGGGCTGAAGGAAGAAGTGATCGCGCGGCTGTACGAAGCCTTCTTCTCGACCAAGGTCGATGGCATGGGCATCGGCCTGAGCCTGTGCCGCTCGATCATCGAGAGCCACCGGGGCCGGATACAGGCACAGAACCTCTACAATGGCGCGCTTGTCATCGGCTGCAGATTTTCGTTCACGCTGCCCGTTGAAACCGCTCGATCCGAAGCCCCGACACCTTCCAACACGGCAGTCACCACATGAGCTTGATCCCCAAAAAGGGCACGGTCTACGTTGTCGATGACGACGAGGCAGTGCGCGACTCGCTGCAGTGGTTGCTCGAGGGCAAGGACTACCGCGTCAAGTGTTTCGATTCCGCCGAGTCCTTTCTCTCGCGCTTCGACCCGCGCGAGGTGGCCTGCCTGATCGTTGACATCCGCATGGACGGCATGAGCGGCCTGGAACTGCAAGACCGGCTGATGGACCGCCGCTCGCCGCTGCCCATCGTCTTCATCACCGGCCATGGCGACGTGCCGATGGCGGTGACGACGATGAAGAAGGGGGCGATGGACTTCATCGAAAAGCCCTTCAAGGAAGAAGAACTGCTAGGCCTGGTGGAACGCATGCTCGACCAGGCGCGCGCCGCGTTCAGCCAGCACCAGGAGGCCGCCAGCCGCGACGCGCTGCTGTCGCGCCTGACCACGCGCGAGGCGCAGGTGCTCGAACGCATCGTCGCCGGCCGGCTGAACAAGCAGATCGCCGACGACCTGGGCATCAGCATCAAGACGGTCGAGGCGCACCGCGCCAACATCATGGAAAAGCTCAACGCCAACACCGTGGCCGACCTGCTCAAGATCGCGCTCGGCGCGCAGTCCAAGGCGCCGACGACCTGAGTGGCTGCGGCAGGACGGGCGGTGCGGGGCAGGCGATGGCCGCTCAACTGATCGACGGCAGCGCGCTGTCCAAAAGCATCCGTGCCGACGTCGCGCTTCGCGCTGCGGCGCTGACCGACCGCGGTGTTCGGCCCGGCCTGGCAGTCGTGCTGGTCGGCGACGACCCTGCGAGCCAGGTCTATGTGCGCAACAAGGTCAAGGCCTGCCATGAAGCCGGGCTGCATTCGGTGTTCGAGAAGTACGACGCCGACTGCACCGAAGCCCAGTTGCTCGCGCGCATTGCGGCTCTGAACGCCGACCCTTCGATCCACGGCATCCTCGTGCAGATGCCTCTGCCCAGGCACATCGACTCTCACAAGGTGATCGAGGCCATTGCCACCAACAAGGACGTGGACGGTTATTCGGTGCTCAGCGCCGGTGAGCTGATGGCAGGCCTGCCCGGCTTTCGCCCCTGCACGCCGTACGGGTGCATGAAACTGATCGAAAGCACCGGCATCGACCTGCGCGGCAAGCACGCGGTGGTGATTGGCCGCAGCAACACGGTCGGCAAGCCGATGGCGCTGCTGCTCTTGCAGGCGCACGCCAGCGTCACCATCTGCCACAGTGCCACCGCTGACCTGGGCTACCACACCCGCCAGGCCGATGTGGTGGTGGCCGCGGTTGGCCGCCGCAACACATTGCGGGGCGACATGGTCAAGCCCGGCGCCATCGTCATCGACGTGGGCATCAACCGAAACGAAGAGGGCAAACTGTGCGGCGATGTGGATTTTTCCGCGGTCTCGCAAGTCGCCGCGGCCATCACCCCGGTGCCCGGTGGCGTTGGGCCGATGACGATTGCGATGTTGCTGGTCAACACCGTCGAAGCGGCGGAACGATCGGCGGCCTCGGGCGTCTGATCGGGCTCTGTTCCTGACGCGCCCTGATGCGGCGCACCGACACATTCTTCCGGATCGAATCGCGATGAACCCTTTGCTCGACACCACCGGCCTGCCCCGCTTTGCAGATATCCAGCCCGACCACGTGACACCCGCGGTGGATCAGTTGCTCGCTGCCGCCGACGCGGCACTGGACCGCGCCACCAGCGACGCGGTGGCGGCCGACTACGACGCACTGTCAGCCGTGCTCGACGTGGCCACCGAGCGGCTCGGCCGGGCCTGGGGCGCCGTGACCCACCTCAACGGCGTGGCCGACACGCCAGCGCTGCGAGCCGCCTACACCCAGAACCTGCCCAAGGTCACCGAATTCAACACCCGCCTGGGCTCAGACGAGCGCCTGTTCGCCAAATACAAGGCGATCAAGGCCGGCCCGGGCGCCGTGCGCCTGAGCCCGGCACGCACCAAGGCACTCGACAACGCGCTGCGCGACTTCGTGCTTTCGGGCGCCGAACTGCGTGGCGCCGCCAAACAGCGTTTTGCCGAGTTGCAAGAGGCGCAGGCCGAGGCCGCTCAAACCTACTCCGAGCACGTGCTCGACGCCACCGACCGCTTCGCCCACTTCGCCACCGAAGCCGAACTTGACGGTGTGCCCGACGACGCGCGCGCCGCTGCGCGCGCCGCGGCCGAGGCCGACGGCAAACCCGGCTTCAAGATCACCCTGCACTTCCCGAGCTACTTCCCGGTGATGCAGTACGGCCGCAACCGCGCGCTGCGCGAAACGCTTTACCGCGCCTACGTCACGCGGGCCAGCGAGTTGGGCGACGCCGAACACGACAACAGCGCGCTGATGCAGCAACTGCTGGCCATGCGCCAGGAAGAAGCGCGCCTGCTCGGTTATGCGAGTTATGCCGAGGTCTCGCTGGTGCCCAAGATGGCAACGTCGGTGCAGCAGGTGCGCGACTTCCTGCTCGACCTGGCACGCCGGGCCCGCCCCGGCGCCGAACACGACCTGGCCGAGCTGCGCGAATTTGCCCGCACCGAACTGGGCCTGGATGACCTGCAGGCCTGGGACATGGCCTTCGTCAGCGAACGGCTCAAGGAGCAGCGTTACGCCTTCAGTGACCAGGAGGTGAAGCAGTACTTCACCGAACCGAAGGTGCTCGAAGGGCTGTTCCGCATCATCGAGACCTTGTTCGAGGTGAGCATCCGGCCGGATGAGGCGCAAGTGTGGCACCCGAGCGTGCGCTTCTACCGGATCGAACGAAAGTCGGAACACGCCGACGGCGGCGCGAGCACGCTGGTCGGGCAGTTTTACCTCGACCCTTACGCCCGCCCCGGCAAGCGCCCCGGCGCCTGGATGGACGACGTCCGCGGCCGCTGGGCCCGCCCCGAGGGCAGCCTGCAAACGCCGGTCGCGCACCTGGTGTGCAACTTCGCGGCGCCGCTGATCGTGGACGGGAAAGAGCGGCCCGCCCTGCTGACGCACGACGACGTGACCACCTTGTTCCACGAATTCGGCCACGGCCTGCACCACATGCTGACGCAGGTCGACGACATCGGCGTGGCCGGCATTTCCGGCGTCGAATGGGACGCGGTCGAACTGCCGAGCCAGTTCATGGAGAACTTCTGCTGGGAGTGGGACGTGCTCAAGCACCTCTCGGCCCACGTTGACACCGGCGCAGCCATGCCGCGCGCCTTGTTCGACCGCATGCTCGCAGCCAAGAACTTCCACAGCGGGCTGGCCACGGTGCGCCAGGTCGAGCTGGCGCTGGTCGACATGCGGCTGCATGCCGAGCCCGGTTGCGAGGCCGACATCCAGCGTGTGCTCGATGAAGTTCGGCAAGAGGTGGCCGTGGTCCAGGCGCCGGTCTTCAACCGCTTCCTGCACGGTTTCTCGCACATCTTTGCCGGGGGTTACTCGGCCGGCTATTACAGCTACAAGTGGGCCGAGGTGCTGTCGGCCGATGCCTGGAGCGCCTTTGAAGAATCGGCCCAGGACGGCAGTGTGCTCAACGTCGAGACCGGGCGGCGCTACCGCCAGAGCGTGCTCGAGGCCGGCGGCAGCCGCAGCGCGATGGACAGCTTCAAGGCCTTTCGCGGGCGCGAACCGCGCATCGACGCCTTGTTACGCCACCAAGGGCTCACGCCCGCGGGGAACGCGGCAAATGTGCCTTGAACCCCGCGGGGCTGTGCGATAGATTCACCCGTGATGTCCCGACCCGGAGCCCGCCCATGACCCACCGCCCTTCCCCGCCGACCACGCATGCGCTGCTGTGGGCCGCGTCGCTGCTGGGCGCGGTTCTCGCAGCGGCGCCCGCGTTCGCGCAATACAAGGTGATCGGCCCCGACGGCAAGACCACCTACACCGATCGGCCGCCCGCGCCGGCCGAAGGCAAGGCCACCACACTCGGCGCCCGCGGCACGCCCGTCACCACCGAAGTGGCGCTGCCGCAGGAGTTGCGCCAGGCCACGCAGCGCTACCCGGCCACCTTGTACGTGACCACCGGCGCCTGCGAACCCTGCGATGGCGCGCGCCAGTTGCTGCGCCAGCGCGGCGTGCCGTTCACCGAGAAGCAGATCGTGACCGCCGAAGACAGTGAAGCGCTGGAGCGGCTGACCGGCGCGCGCGATGCGCCGACCCTGACGCTGGGCGCGCAAACGATGAAGGGCCTGTCCGTCGAGGTCTGGAAGTCCTACCTCGATGCGGCTGGCTACCCGCGCGAGTCGCGTTTGCCGGCCAACTACCAGTACCCGGCCGCCAGCCCGCTGACCGAGCGGCGCGAAGCCACCCGCGTCGCCGCGCCGCCGCCGCGGCAGACGGCGCGTGCTGAATCGGCCCAAGCGCCGGCCCAGCCGCCGGCCGCGCCGCCCCCGCCTCCCGGCGGCATCAAGTTCTGAGTTCTTCGGGCGCCAGGCTGCGCCCGATGCGCCGGGCCTGAGTGCTGCCGACGGTCAAGGCCGCGGACAACACCCAAAAGAGAGTCGCAGCGCCGAGCGCGGCACCGGCCACGCCGAACATCAGCGGCATCAGGGCGCTCGACATGTTGATCGTCATCGAGCGCAGCGCAATCGCCTCGCCATGGCGGTGGGGTGGCGTGATCTGGTGCAAGGTGCTCATGATCATCGGTTGCACCGAGCCCAGCGCCAGCCCGAGCACGATGGCGCAGGCCATCATCGCCCAGACCGTGTGCACCAGCGGGTAGACCACAAAGACGGCGGCCGTCAACAGCATCGCACCGACCAGGACAGTCGCTTCGCGCAGGCGGTGCGCCAAGGCCGGGATCGCCAGCCGCACAAGTGACACCGAGGCCGCAAACACGCCCAGCACCCAGCCGATGGCCGACGCGCTGAAGCCGCGCTCGTGGCCCAGGATCGGCACGACGAAGGTGTGCACGTCCCAGCTCGATGAGATCAGCCAGTTCACCACGAGCAGGCGGCGCAGGCCGGGGGTCTTCAGCAGATCCCATGAGTTGCGCGAGTGTGCCGTCCCGGCCGGCGCCGCCGGCGTTTCCAGCGGCACCCGGCGCGCCCACCACAGGCTCAAAAAAGGCAGCAGCGACAGCCCGATGAAGGCGGTGCGAAAGCCGCCCAGGTCGATCAAGGTCCCGGCCAGCACCGGCCCGACGAGGTTGGACAGCGCCGGCGCCAGACCGAGCAGGCTGAACACGCGCTTCAGGTCGGTGGCGTCGCGTGCGGTGCGGCTGGCGCTGCGCAGGATCGCGATCAGCCCGATGTTGGCGCCCGCACCGACCAGGCAGGCCGCGCCGCACATCACCACAAAAGCGCCCAGGCCGTTGAGCCAGGTGGACAGCACCGCCACCACCCCACCCGCCACGGTGAGCGCCACCGCAATGTGCATCGGGCGGTGGTAGCCGTGGCGGTCCGCCAGCCGCCCGGCCTGCAGCGCCAGCACGACCGGCGCGGCCGCGAACAGGCCCAGCAATACGCCCACCGCCCACTCGGCGTGCCCCTGCCGCAAGGCCTGCAGAGGAGCCGCCATGCGAATGCCGGCCATGCACGAATGCAGGCCGATCTGGCCGATGACCAGTGCTGCCAGCGCCGTGGTCACGCCCAGGCGGGCGGCGCCGGGTGAATCGACCCCCTCGTCGGCCACCTCAGGCGCTTTCATCGTCGGCCGCATCGGCCGCGTCGGCTTCGACACCGGGCAAGAGCAACTGGGTCTTGGTGTCGGACAGCCCCTCCACTTCCTTCAGCTTGCGCCGCATCACGTTCGTGCGGGTCTGGGCTTCGTCGATGGTGCTGCTGGCTTCGTCGAGCTTCTTCTTGGTCCGCGCAAGCACCGCGCCGAACTTGCTGAACTCGGTCTTCACGGCGCCGAGCACGTCCCACACCTCCGAGCTGCGCTTTTCCAGCGCCAAGGTGCGGAAGCCCATCTGCAGGCTGTTCAAGGTGGCCAGCAAGGTGGTCGGCCCGGCCAGGGTGACGCGGTGCTCGCGCTGAAGCGCTTCCATCAGCCCCGGGCGGCGCAGTGCTTCGGCGTACAGGCCCTCGGTGGGCACGAACAGGATGGCGAACTCGGTCGTGTGCGGCGGCGCCACGTACTTTTCATGGATCGACTTGGCCTCGGCGCGCAGGCGCTGTTCGATGGCCTTGCCCGCCGCTTCGGCCGCCGGCGCATCGGCCCGTTCCTGCGCGTCGAGCAGCCGCTCGTAGTCTTCACGCGGGAACTTGGCGTCGATCGGCAGCCACAGCGGGTCGCCGTCGTCACGCCGGCCCGGCAGCTTGATGGCAAATTCGACCCGCGCGCCGCTGCCGGGCACGGTCTCCACGTTGGTGCCGTACTGCTGCGGTGTGAACACCTGTTCGAGCAGGCCGGCCAGTTGCACCTCGCCGAACACACCGCGCGATTTCACGTTCGTCAGCACCCGGTTCAGCGAGCCCACGTCCTTGGCCAGCAGGTGCATCTCGCCCAGGCCGCGGTGCACCTGGTCGAGCCGGTCGGCCACCTGCTTGAAGCTTTCGCCCAGGCGATGCTCCAAGGTGGCGTGCAGCTTTTCGTCAACGGTCGCGCGCATCTGCTCGAGCTTCAGCTCATTGCCCTGCTGCAGCGCGCCGAGCTTTTGTTCGACGGTGGCGCGCACCTCGGCGAGGCGGCGCTCGTTGGCGTCCGACAGCGCGCGGAGTTGTTCGTTCAAGGTGTCGCCGAAGCGCTGCAGCGATTGCGCGCCGGCTTCGGCCTGGCGTTTGAGCGCCAGATCCTGCGCCTCGCGGCCGGCCTGGTTCAGTTGCGCGAGCGTGGCGGTGGCCGTCTGCAGCGCCTGCGCCACCGCCTGCTGCATGGCGGCCAGTTGGGTGCGGAACGAGTCGATCTGTTCGTTCTGCGTGCGCGCCACGTCGCCGGCCTGGTGCAGCAGGGTCTGCTGGAACAAGGTCAAGGTCGAGGCCAGTTCCTGGCGCGAGCTGCGTGCACTGGTCTGGACCTCGGTTCGGAGCTCGCGTTCGAGGTGGTCAGCCTGCGCGCGGGTCGAGCCCTGCACCGCATCCGCCAGCGCGCTCAGGCCCGAGTTGTCAGTGCGCCGCAAGATCAGCCACAGCAGCAGGATCAGGCACAGCGCCGTCAGCGCCAGCAGCGCATGCATCAGCCAATCTGTCATGGGCGCATTGTCTCAGGGCCGCGCAATTCAACGCCCGCGGTGGCCGGCTTCACAGCCGAGTTGATGGCCGCACTTGCAGGCCCGCTCACACCTGCATCGAATAGCCCCCGTCCACCGGGATCGCCACGCCGGTGACGAAGTCTGAAGCCGCGCTCGACAGGAACACCGCCACGCCAGCCAGGTCGTCCGCCGCACCCCAGCGCCCGGCCGGCGTGCGCGCCAGCACACGCTCGTTGAGCCCGGGCACGTCCAGGCGCGCCTTTTGCGTCAGCTCGGTGTCGATCCAGCCCGGCAGCACGGCATTGACCTGGATGTTGTCGGCCGCCCAGGCCGCCGCGAGCGACTTGGTGAGTTGCACCACGCCGCCCTTGCTTGCGCCATAGGCCGGCGCGAACGACGCGCCGAAGATCGACAGCATCGAGCCGATGTTGACGATCTTGCCGCCGCCGGCCTGCTTGAAGTGCGGGTAGGCGGCGCGCGCGCACAGGAAGCTGCTGGTCAGGTTGGTGTCCATCACCGCATGCCATTCGGACAGCGACAGATCCTGCGCCGGCTTGCGGATGTTGGTGCCGGCGTTGTTGACCAGGATGTCGAGCCGGCCGCAGCGCTGCACAACGTCGGCGAACAGGCGCGAGACCGAAGCTTCGTCGGTCACGTCGGCACTCAACGCGAACGGCTCGCCGCCGAAGACGGCCAACTCGGCCACGGCCCGGGCCGACTTGTCGGCATTGCGGCCGGCGATCACCACCTTTGCACCTGCACGCGCCAGCCCGCTCGCCATGCCCAGCCCGATGCCACCGTTGCCGCCGGTCACCAGCGCGACCTTGCCTTTCAGATCGAACATGCGCTTGCCTCCTGCCACCGCGCGGCCCCAGCGCCGCAGACAAACAAGAGCCTGGCACTGCAAACGCAATGCCGGGCTGCCAATGTCGTGGGTGGTGCAGGGTTTGAACCTGCGACCCCTGCCGTGTGAAGGCCGATTTTGGGTACTTTTCGGGACCAAGCGGGACACCACTTACCTATGACGAGAGTCCAGAAACGTCCCAAAATGCACCCCCATGTTCTAGACACTTTTTAGACACCTGGAGTATGGCTGGAACAATCGACACGGTTCGAGCGCGCGAGGCACTGAAGCCGAGGCAACACCCTACTGCCCGCAGGTCGAACAGGCAGGCCTGGGCGCCTGGATGCCCTCTGTCGCCGGGTGACGTTCTGCATTGCTTTCAGAAGAAGTCGAAAGCCGGCATCAAGACACCGAAGGAAGACATGGATCTGGTTCACGCCAGGCTCAGGGCAGCGAAGCTGGACTTCGAGGCCTGGCAAGCAAGACAGGGAGCACGCTGATGAGCCGCAAGACCGATATCCTGATCGAAGAAGGCAGCACCAATGTCTACGCCGACCTGGGTTATGCCGACGCCGCCGAGATGCAACGAAAGTCGCAACTCGCCGCCGAGATCGCCCGCGCGATCAAGGCGCGCCGGCTGACCCAGCAGGGTGCCGCCGAGCTGCTGGGTGTGGACCAGTCCAAGGTGTCACGCATCACCCGCGGCCAGTTCCGCGGCGTCAGCGAGGCGAAGCTGCTGGAACTGGTGACGAAGCTGGGGCACGACGTCAAGATTGCCGTGGGGCCGGTGCGTCGACGCGCGGGCAAGATCGAACTTCAGTTCGCCTGAGGTTCGCGGAGAGGTCGAGGCCCGCGTCTACTTTTTCGGTCCCGGCGCTGCCTTCATTTGATCCAGCGACCTGGACAAGTCTCGCGCTGCATTGACCGGGTCTTCGTCCTTCGTGGCTCTGCAAGCGCAGTTCGGGAACATCAACACTGACAGCCCCGACCTCGGCGCCTACAAGAACCGCGGTGGCAAGATCCTGACCTGGCATAGCCTCGCCGACGAGTTGATCTTCCCGCAGGGCACGGTGAACTACTACCACCGCGTGGCGAACCAATCGGGCGGCATGGCCGGCGCGCAGGAGTTCTTTCGGTTGTACATGGTCCCGGGCCTCGGGCATGGCACGCCGAACGGAACATCGAACGCGACGGCCATCGTCCCGAACTTCACGCCGACCCAGATGTACGGCCTGCTCACCGACTGGGTCGAGAAGGGCGTGGTTCCCGACAGCGTGGTCCTCCAGGCGAGCGCCGGCGGGGAGACGCGCAGCATGCCCGTGTGCGTGTATCCCAAGGCCATCACCTACGTAAGTGGCGATCCCAAGCTGGCCGCAAGCTACACCTGAACTTGAGTCCGACGCGCGGCGCCCGGCGTGTCAGCAGCCACACGTCGAATGCTGACGAATCCGAGGTGGTGCATGCACTCGCGCAAGATGAGCAGGGCAGCCGCCTGCGGGCCGCCGGCCAGGCCGGCGAGTGCGTCAGGGCGGCCCAGCGCGGCCGAGGCGAGCCGCTGGAACAAGGCCTCGATGTCGTCGCGCGACAGCTGCGCCCCTTCGTGTTCCAGGCCGGGCAGCGAACCCATCAGCGGATCGTCGGTGACAAGCTCGCCGCGGTCAGTCTGCCGCAGCCGGCTGGCCTCCAGCGCGTCCTCGACCGCGTCGATCGCCTGCTCGACCTCGAGGCCCGTCGGTGGATCGTGGCGAAAGAGGGAGTCGGCGACGGATTGCGGGCCGACGTCCAGCACGACCTCGGATGCGCTGGTGGAAAGCATCACACGACCCGGTTCGAACCGAAGTCGCGTGTCGCCCGGCCCGCTCGTCACGAACGTGCCTCGGCAAACGTTTGGTCGACCGAGAACCGGCCTGCGCCGCTGAACAGCAACGACAACGATGCGGCAAAGAGCGCCAGCGCGTACTCGTAGCCCCCGGCAGCCGCAAAGAAGCCCTTGCTCCAGTGCACCGAGACGATGGCCACCAGCATCGCGAAACCGAGCGCTGCGGCGGCTGGGCGTACCAGCAGACCAAGCACCAGCGCCAGGCCACCGAAGAACTCGACCAGGCCGGCGAGCAGCGCCATCAGGTAGCCCGGGTTGAGGCCGACCGAAGCGAAGAACTGACCGGTGCCTTCGAGGCCGTAACCGCCGAACCAGCCGAAAAGCTTCTGTGCGCCATGGGCCGCGAAGATGATGCCCACGGGGATGCGCAGGGCGAGTGCGCCGCTGCCACCGTTGGTGGCCAGCGCGCGATGAAAGTATGAATTGCTCATTTGAAGGTTCCTTTGCGTGTTGACAGGCGGGCTACTTGGAGCCGAGGCCGATCTGGTTCATGAAGTCCTGGTTGATGCTTGAATGTTCAGGCCTTGCGAATCCAGGTCGGCGCGATCGCCGTGCCCTGCCCCGCTCCATAGCCGAAATAGATGTTCAGGCCCGCCAGCGGCTCGAGGTAACGCGCGTTCTTCAGGCCGCCCGCGTCGACGACTGCGAAGCCCATGCTCTCGGCAATGGAGCGCGCCGTCTTCCTTGCACCTTCGCTGTCGCTGGCGACGAAGACGCTGGCCTTCTGCCCCTGGCCGAAGTCGGCACCCTCGCCCAGCACCTGGGCGAACAAGGTGTTGAACGCCTTGACGACCTCGGCGCCCGGCACGGCCTTGGCAATCTCCTCGGCAGCGGAGGTGCTGTGCCCGATCGTCAGGCCCATGTAGTCGGCCGTCAGCGGGTTGGTGATGTCGATGACGGTCTGGCCTGGCTGAACGCCGGCCGCGCGCAGCGCAATCGCGGCGTCGGCGTAGGCAGTGGCCACGACGATGGCGTCGGCACCTTGCGCCGAGCCGGCAACCGCGACGGCCTTCGCACCCGGATGTTCTGCGGCGACCTTTGCCGCCTTGACGGCGTCGCGCGCCGTGACGCTGACCTGGTGGCCCGCGCGGGTGAGTTGCTTGACGAATGCCGAGCCCATGTTGCCGGCGCCGATGACGGTGATCTTCATGACTGTTTCCTTGAGTTGGCGCAGCGAATTGCTGCGATGGGAGTGACTCTATAAGTCGCCGATCAAGAGATAAAGTCGCCTGGATGGGAATGGTTGGCCCACAATTCGGGACAATAGACCGCCATGGACAAATTCCAGGAGATGCAAGCCTTTGTCGGAGTCGTCGACGCCGGAAGCTTTGTGCGTGCCGCCGAGACCTTGCAGTTGTCGAAGACCGCGGTCTCTCGCCTTGTCGGCGATCTCGAAGCGAGACTGGGCGTGCGTCTGCTCCATCGCACAACACGAAGGCTGTCGCTGACGCCCGAAGGCGAGGTCTTCCATGAGCGCTGCAGGGAGCTGCTGTCCATCGTCGACGAAGCCGAATCTCAGGTCACCGCGCACGCCGGCGAAGCCGCCGGCCCATTGCGGGTCAACGTGCCGGTGAGCTTCGGGGTGGTGCATCTGGCACCTCTGTGGCCAGCGTTCATGGGCTTGCACCCGAAGGTGCAGCTGGACGTGAGCCTGAGCGATCGGTTGGTCGACCTGGTGGACGAGGGATATGACCTGGCGGTGCGAATCGCGCGCCTGCCAAGTTCGTCGCTGGTCAGCCGTCAGCTCACGTCGACACGACTGATTCTCTGCGCGTCCCCGCAGTACCTGCGCGACCACGGCGCACCGGCGCACCCGGCGGAACTCACGCGGCATGCCGTGATGGCCTACACCCTCCTGTCAATGGGTGACCAATGGGAGTTCACGGGCCCGGAAGGCGCGGTCAACGTCAAGATCGTGCCGCGCATGCGCAGCAACAGCGGCGACACCTGTTGTGCAGCGGCGCTGCAGCACCAGGGCATCGTGCTGCAGCCCACGTTCCTCGTCGGCACACACCTCGCGTCCGGAGCGCTGGTCGAAGTGCTGCCGGCGTACCAATCGATCGAACTCGGCGTGTACGCCGTCTATCCGACGCGCAAGCACCTGGTGCCCAAGGTGCGGGTGCTGATTGACTTCCTCGTCAATGCGTTCGTGACGCGCACCTGGACTCCGTGAACCGTCGGCAGCGCCGGCCTGGCTTTCCAGACCACCGCCTTGGTACTCGGACCGACCTTGAAGGTGCCGGTCGCTTCGAGCTTGTCGCCCGCCGCAATGCTGATGAAGAACCCCGGCAACCAGACCGGTGGGTCAAGCACCCGCCCTCCGTCCGGCCCTCAGCCCACGTCGGATTCGGAGCGCTTTTTGGACATTTTTTGGACACCCCCAAGAAAAAAGGACTTGGCATCTCTGCCAAGTCCTTGATATTCCACACTATTTTGGTGGGTGGTGCAGGGTTTGAACCTGCGACCCCTGCCGTGTGAAGGCAGTGCTCTACCGCTGAGCTAACCACCCTGAACGCGTCCTGAGTGAGGGGCTGTTCCGTGTATTCGGTACTTCAAAAACAGCCTTGGATTATGCCACAGCACCGGCCGCCAGCACCCGCCACGCCGTCTTGCCGCCGCTGGCTTTGTCGAGCTCGACCAGCATCTGGGCGTGGGCAGCGGCCTCGGCCTCGTCGGCCTCGATCACGAGCAGGTCGAGCAGGCTGAAGTCGATCACCTCGACACGCAGCTCGGCCGTGTGCGACTCGACAGCGTCGATCACCAGCGAGTCCTGGCCCCGTGTCATGCGGATGTAGACCTCGGCCAGCAGCCCCGCGTCGAGCAGTGCGCCGTGCAGTTCGCGGTGCGAGCTGTCCACCTCGAGCCGGCGGCACAACGCGTCGAGCGAGTTGGCCTTGCCGGGGAACATCTCGCGCGCCATGAACAGGCTGTCGGTGACCTGGGCGATCACGCTGTCGAGCTTGGGGTGGCCGATGCGGCGCAGTTCGTGGTTCAGAAAGCCGATGTCGAAGGCCGCGTTGTGGATGATGACCTCGGCGCCACGCAGGTACTCGAGCAGTTCGTCGGCGACACTGGCGAACAGCGGCTTGCCGGCCAGGAACTCGTCGCTGAGGCCGTGCACCGCGAACGCGCCTTCGCTGTTGGGGCGCTCCGGGTTCAGGTAGAAATGCAGGTTGTTGCCGGACAGGCGCCGGTTCAGCATTTCCACGCAGCCGATCTCGATCACGCGGTCGCCGGCTTCGGCACTCAGGCCGGTGGTTTCGGTGTCCAGAAAGATCTGCCTCATGCGGCGCCCCGGCCGCGCCACCACAGCCAGGCGCCGGCCAGGACCATGGGCACGCACAACCACTGCCCCATGCTCATGTTCAGCGCCAGCAGGCCGAGAAAGCTGTCGGGCTCGCGGAAGTATTCGGCGATGAAGCGGAACACGCCGTAGCCGATCAGGAACATGCCCGAAACCTGGCCCAGCCCGCGTGGCTTCTTCGAGTACCACCACAGCAGTACGAACAGCAGCAGGCCTTCGAGCGCAAATTGGTACAGCGGGGACGGGTGGCGTGCGATGTCGGTACCCGATTGCGGGAAGCGCATCGCCCACGGCAGGCTCGGGTCGGCCGCGCGGCCCCACAGTTCGCCGTTGATGAAGTTGCCGATGCGGCCTGACGCCAGCCCGGTGGGCACGCAGGGCGCGATCAGGTCGGTGACGTTCAGGAACGGCCGCCCCTTGGAGCGCGCGAACCACGCCATCGCCACCAGCACGCCCAGCAGCCCACCGTGAAAGGCCATGCCGCCTTTCCAGACTGCAAGGATTTCTAGCGGGTTGGCAGCGTAGTAGCCGGGCTTGTAGAACAGCACATAACCGAGCCGCCCGCCGATCACGACGCCGAGCACGCCGTAGAACAACAGGTCCTCGACGTCGCGGCGCGTCCAGCCGGTCTGTGCGAAGTGCGGCAGCTTCACGCGCTGCGCGCCGAGCCAGATGAACAGCCCGAAGGCCACCAGATAGGTCAGACCGTACCAGTGGATCGCGACCGGGCCGAGCTGCAGGGCGATGGGGCTGAACTGAGGGTGAACAAGCATGGGGTGGGTGAAGGCGATGCAGCGCGAACGATACCCGACTCAGCTCGAACCCGGCCTCGCAACGCGCTCGCGCACGAAGTCGACGAAGCGCAGCACCGCGGGCGGTGCATCGCCGGGCCAGACGAGGCTGGTCTCGCTGCGCGGCGCAGCTTTGGCCAGCGCGGCTGGCAGCGGCCGGTAGACGACGCCGGCCCGTTGCAGGAACTTCATCGACTCGGGCACCCACGCCAGGCCGAGGCCGGCGGAGACCAGGTTGACGATGGTCTGCATCTGGATCGCCTCTTGCGCGATGCTCGGCGTGATCCCATGGCGGTGGTAGAAAGCCAGCACGGCGTCGTACAGCGAGGGTGCGATCAGGCGCGGAAAGATCACCAGCGGCTGGGCCAGCAAGCTCGCCGGCCGCAGCCGGGACGCGGCCGACCAGGGCGCTCCCTGGGGCAGCGCCAGCACCAGCGGCTCCACGCCCAGCGACAGGCGTTGCAGACCATTCGGCCCGTCCGGTGCCATGCCCGGGGCGTGCAACAGAAAGCCGGCATCGAGCTCACGTTGCGCGAACGCGGCGAGTTGCACGTCGCCAGTGGCCTCGCGCAGGTCCACCGACACCCTGGGATGGGCGTCACGAAACTGCAGCAGCCAACCCGGCAAGGGCCCGAATCCCACGGTCGAGACGAACCCGAGCCGGACCCGCCCCACTTCGCCTTGCGACGCCGCGCTGGCCACCGCGGGCAGTGCCGCGGCCTGGCGCAGCAACTGCCGCACCGGCTCGACCAGCGCCGCACCGGCCGCGGTGAGCGCCACGCTGCGGCGGCTGCGTTCGAACAGCGCGTGCCCGAGCCGGCGCTCGAGCTGCTGCATCGCCAGGCTCAACGGTGGCTGCGTCATGTGCAGTTTCAGCGCCGCCCGCCCGAAGTGCAAGGTCTCGGCCAGGGTCAGGAACTGGCGCCACATGCGCAGTTCGATACCGGGTGAGGCTCGATCGGGCGGCGGCTCGTTCATTTGCCGAGCATATCAATCACGCCACCCACATATATTGGACGAGCCCCCGCGCGCGCCGGATACTGTGCGCCCCAGCCACCGCCAGCATCGCACCATGAAGATCAACCGCCGCTCCGCCAACATCACCGAAGGGGTCGCCCGAGCGCCCAACCGTTCGATGTACTACGCCCTCGGCTACGAAGA
>JANOQS010000359.1:0-1725 GCA_031414975.1 Methylibium sp.
GTGGGCTGGGCCAGATCCGTCGCTGCGGCGGCTGGCACGCTCGCGGCCTGCGCCGGCACTGCGGCGGCTTGAGCGGGTGCCACCGGCGCTTGCGCGGCGACGAGCATTTGCGTCGGCGCCGCCATCGGTTGGCCCGACAGCACCGCCAGTTGTTGCGACATCAGTTGCATCTGCTGCTGCAGCAACTGGTGCACCGCGTTCGCGCCGACGCTGAGCGCGGGCAGTGCCGACGGCACGTACTGCGTCATCGCCATCGGGGCGGCCTGAGCCATCGCGGCGGGCAGGGCAGCCGCGGGCGCTGCAGCAAGCACCGGCGCAGCGACCGCTGCCGCGGGAGCAGCCACGGGCGCCGGCGCGAACTTGTCGGCCGGCATTTCGCCGTCGAGGAAGATCGCCAGCTTTCCGATCGTGTCCAGGTCTTCGAGCAGGCGGCGGAAGCGCAGCTTGACGCCGAACACGCGTTCCAGCTCCAGCGTGGCCTGCGTCAGCGACAGCGAGTCGAGCCCGATGTCCACGAAGCTCGCCTCGGTCGTCATCTCGTCGGCGGGCAGCCCCGAGACGTCGCTGAGGACGCGCTTGAGTTCAGTTTCTAGGTTGGGAATTCGGCTCATGGTGACGACGATCTCGGCAGGTTGAACGGCAATGGAAGATTCGGTGGGGGCAGTCAGCGCGGCGGCCGCGACCGGCGTGGCAACCGGCGTGGCAAAAGCGGCTTGAGCGGCCACAGTGCGGCGCGCAAACCAGTAGCGCTCGCCCTTGAACGGGTAGGTCGGCAACGGCAGCCGGCGGGCCGAGGCGGCCACCGGCCAGGCAATGTCGACCCCGGCACACCAGAGTGCGCCCAGCGCCTGCAGCGTCTGCAGAGCCGGGTCGCCGGGGTCGGCCGCGGTGCCCAGCAGCGGCACGTTGCGCGGTACCGCGCCTTGCGGCGTGCGGTGCTGGCGCAGCAAGGCCGTCAGCGCCTGGCCAGGGCCGACTTCGACGAACACGGCCTCGCCCTTGGCCAGTTCGGCCGCGACGGCGCGGCTGAACTGCACCGGCGCGCGCACCTGGCGGGCCCAGTACTGCGGGTCGGTCGCTTCGGCGGCCTGCAGCGGCGCGCCGCTGATGCATGAGTAGACAACCGACTTCGGCGCCTGCAGGCTGGCGCGTTGCAGGGCCTGCGCGACGAGCGGCAGCGCGCCGTCCATCGAAGCGCTGTGGAAGGCATGCGATACGCGCAGTTGTGTGGTGACTATGTCCTTGGCTTCGAGCTGCTTCGCAAAGGCGTCTATCGCGTCGTGGCTGCCGGCCACGACCGTCAGCGTGGGCGCATTGGCACCGGCGATTTCGACCCCTGCCGGCAACAGCGGCTGCAGCGCGTCGGTGCCGGTGCGCACGGCCAGCATGGCGCCGCGCGGCTGGTCGAACATCGCCTGACCGCGCGCGAGCACCGCCGTCATCGCGTCTTCGAGCGAGAACACGCCGGCATGGCAGGCCGCGGCGTATTCACCGATGCTGTGGCCGATCATCGCGTCGGGTTGCAGGCCCACGCTGTCGAGCCACGCTGCCAGCGCGTACGACACGCTGAACAGCGCCGGCTGCGCGTAGCGGGTTTCGGCGAGCGATTGCGCGACCGCGGTATCGGCCGGGTCGGCCGCGACGAGCCAGGCGCGCAAGTCGACACCGAGCGCCTTGTGCGCGATGGCGAGGCAGCGATCGAGCGCTTCGCGGAAGGCCGGCGCT
>JANOQS010000360.1:0-24168 GCA_031414975.1 Methylibium sp.
CAGGGCGACACCTACGCCGACCTGCTGTTCACGATGATCGAGCGTAACCCCAAGCGCCCGCCCGTCACCTACACCACCTTCCAGGCGCGCGACCTCGGCGGTGACACCGCCGAGCTGTTCAAGACCGCCGCGCGCGATGCCTTCGAACGCTTCAAGCCGCAAGCGATGATGGTCGGCGCGTCGTGCACCGCCGAGCTGATCCAGGACGACCCGGGCGGCCTGTGCAAGGCGCTGAACCTGCCGATCCCGGTGGTCGCGCTGGAGCTGCCGTCGTACCAGCGCAAGGAAAACTGGGGCGCGTCGGAGACCTTCTATCAGATGGTCCGCGCGCTGGCAGGCCCGCACGCGCCGGCGCCAGGGACACCCAAGGCCGTTCGCGCCGAAGGCCAGCGCCCGCGCTGCAACATCCTCGGCCCGGCCGCGCTCGGCTTTCGCCACCGCGACGACCTGCGCGAGATCAGTGGCCTGCTGGCGCAACTCGGCATCGATGTCAACGTCGTCGCGCCGCTCGGCGCCACGCCGGCCGACCTGGCGCGCCTGGGCGACGCCCACTTCAACGTCGTGCTCTACCCCGAGATCGCCTCGCTCACCGCCACCTGGCTGACGCGCACCTTCGGCCAACCGGCGACAAAGATCATCCCGATCGGCACCGGTGCAACCCGCGAGTTCATCAACGAAGTGGCGGCCCTCGCCGGCATCGACCCGACCGCCGTGCTGGCGCAGGCCGCATCGAACGCGCCCTGGTATTCGAAGTCGGTCGACTCGACCTACCTGACCAACAAGCGCGTCTTCGTGTTCGGCGACGCGACCCATGCGGTGGCGGCGGCGCGCGTGGCGACAAACGAGATGGGCTTCACCGTCGTTGGCATCGGCACTTACAGCCGCGAGTTCGCGCGCGAGGTGCGCGAAGCCGCCAAGCTGTACGGCGTGGAGCCGCTGATCAGCGACGACTACCTGGAGATCGAGGCGAAGATCGTCGAGTTGCAGCCCGAACTGGTGCTGGGCACGCAGATGGAGCGCCACATCGCCAAGCGCGTGGGCGTGCCCTGCGCCGTCATCTCGGCCCCCGTGCATGTGCAGGACTTTCCGGCGCGCTACTCGCCGCAGATGGGTTTCGAAGGCGCCAACGTGCTGTTCGACACCTGGGTCCACCCGCTGATGATGGGGCTGGAAGAGCACCTGATCGGCATGTTCCGCGGCGACTCGGAGTTTCACGAAGACGCAGCGCCGTCGCACCTGGGCGGGCACGCAAACAAGCCCGCGCGTTCTGCAAGCGTCGAACCGGTTCAGATCCCGGCCGCAGTTGCCGTGACCGCCGAGACCGCTGCGAACAGCCGTCCCGCAGCCCCCCACAACGAAGAAAGCCCACTGGCCGCGATCCCGGCAACGTGGGCCCCTGATGCGGAGAAGGAGCTTCGAAAGATCCCCTTCTTCGTGCGCGGCAAGGCACGCCGCAACACCGAGGCTTACGCGTTGGACAAACGCGTAGCGGTGATCACCGTCGAGACTTTGTATGACGCCAAAGCGCACTTCAGCCGCTGATCGAGCGGCCCAGGCCCCTGCCATGCGCGTGGTCCTGGTCACCATGGACAGCCACCTCGCCAGCGCCGCTGCGCGCGCCAACCGCACGCTCGCGCGCGCCCTGCCGGGCGTGAGCCTGAGCGTTCACGCCGCGGCCGAGTGGGGCGACGACAGCAAGGCGCTGGAGCGCTGCAAGGCCGACATCGCGCAGGGCGACATCGTCATCGCCACCATGCTGTTCATGGAAGACCACTTCCTGCCGGTGCTGCCCGCGCTGCAGGCGCGCCGCGACGCCTGCGACGCGATGGTCTGCGCCATGTCGGCCAGCGAGGTGATGAAGCTCACCCGCATGGGCAAGTTCGACATGGGCGCGCCGACGACCGGGCCGATGGCCTTCTTGAAGCGCCTGCGCGGCAAGCCCGAAGCCAAGGGCGACGAATCCGGCGTGAAGGCCACGGCCGGCGCCAAGCAGATGCGCATGCTGCGCCGCCTGCCGAAGATCCTGCGCTTCATTCCCGGCACCGCGCAGGACGTGCGCGCGTATTTCCTGACTCTGCAGTACTGGCTCGCCGGCTCGGAAGAGAACGTCGCCAACATGGTCCACCTGCTGGTCGATCGGTACGCCGACGGCCCGCGCAAGGCCTTGCGCGGGCTGGCCAGGACGAACGCGCCGGTCGAGTACCCGGAGGTCGGCGTCTACCACCCGAAGATGAAACAGCGCCTGGCCGACAACGTGGCTGCGCTGCCGCTGGTGGCCACCACCGGCAAGCGCGGCACGGTCGGCCTGCTGCTGATGCGCTCGTACCTGCTGGCCGGCAACAGCGACCACTACGACGGCGTGATCACCGCGATGGAAGCCAGGGGCCTTCGCGTGGTGCCGGTGTTCGCCACCGGGCTTGACTCGCGCCCCGCGATCGAGGCCTTCTTCTTCGACGGCGGCCGGCCCAACATCGACGCGGTCGTCTCGCTCACCGGCTTTTCGCTCGTCGGCGGCCCGGCCTACAACGACGCCAAGTCGGCCGAAGACATGCTGGCCCGGCTCGACGTGCCCTACCTCGCAGTCACGCCGGTCGAGTTCCAGACATTGGACCAATGGGGCGGTTCGCCGCGCGGCCTGCTGCCGGTCGAGGCGACGATGATGGTCGCCATTCCCGAACTCGACGGCGCGACCGGCTCGATGGTCTTCGGTGGCCGCGGCAGCGCCACCCACATCGCCTGCACCGGCTGCTCGCACGCCTGCACGTTCAAGAACGTGGCGCGCACGGTGGAAGAAGGCGGCCACGACATGCACAGCTGCATCGAGCGGGCCGACATGCTGGCCGCGCGCGTCGGCAGATTGGTCGACCTGCGCCGCTCCGAGCGCGCCGCGCGCAAGGTCGCCGCGGTGATCTTCAACTTCCCGCCGAACGCGGGCAACACCGGAACGGCGGCGTTCCTGTCGGTCTTCGAGTCGCTCTTCAACACGATGACAGCGATGAAGCGCGAGGGTTACGCGGTCGATGTGCCGGCCTCGGTGGACGAACTGCGCGAACGCATCATCACCGGCAACGCCCAGCGCCATGGCGCGCAGGCCAACGTGCACGCGAAGATTTCGGCCGACGACCATGTGCGGCGTGAAAAGCACCTGAAGGAGATCGAGGCCCAGTGGGGCCCGGCACCCGGCAAGCAGCAGAGCGACGGCAGCTCGCTGTTCGTGTTGGGCGAACGCTTCGGCAACCTGTTCGTCGGCATCCAGCCCGCGTTCGGTTACGAAGGCGACCCGATGCGGCTGCTGTTCGAAAAGGGCTTTGCGCCAACGCACGCGTTCTCGGCCTTTTACCGCTGGCTGCGCGAAGACTTCGGCGCGAATGCGGTGCTGCACTTCGGCACCCACGGCGCGCTCGAGTTCATGCCCGGCAAGCAGAACGGCATGTCGGCCGGTTGCTGGCCCGACCGGCTGATCGGCGACCTGCCGAATCTGTACCTGTACGCGTCCAACAACCCGTCCGAAGGCACGATCGCCAAGCGCCGCGCCGCTGCCACCTTGATCAGCTACCTCACGCCGCCGGTCGCGCAGGCAGGGCTGTACAAGGGGCTGGTCGACCTGAAGGAAGCCCTGGAGCGCTACCGCAGCCTGGAGCCAGAGGCACAGGCCGAGCGCGATGAGTTGAGCTTGATGATCCAGGCCCAGGCTGCCGAACTGGAGCTGGCCGTGGCCGAGCCCGCGTGGGGCGCGGAGTCCGAGTCGCGCATCGTCAAGCTCACCACCGACGTGCTCGAGGTCGAGTACACATTGATCCCCTACGGCCTGCACGTGGTCGGCCAGGCGCCCAGCGCGCCCGAGCGGGTGGACCTGCTGCTGTCATGCGCCGAAGCGTCGCACGGCGCGAGGCCGGAGCGCGCGGTGGTCGAAGCGTTGGTGGCAGGTCGCACTCCCGAGCAGGCCCTGGCCGAGGGCACCGCTGCATCCGAACCCGAAACGCTCGCATTGCTGAAGGAACTCGCCGCCACCGACCAGTTGATGGCGCAGGACAATGAGATCAACGGCATCCTGCATGCGCTCGATGGCCGCTTCCTGCGCCCCGCGCCCGGTGGCGACCTGCTGCGCACGCCGGCCATCCTGCCGACCGGCCGCAACCTGCACGGCTTCGACCCGTTCCGCATCCCCAGCGCCTACGCGGTGAAAGACGGTGCGCTGCAGGCCGAGCGCCTGTTGCAAAAGCACATGGCCGACGGGCATGCGTTCCCCGAATCCATCGCGCTGGTGCTGTGGGGCACCGACAACCTGAAGAGCGAAGGCGGCCCGATCGCGCAGGCGCTGGCGCTGATGGGTGCGAAGCCGCGCTTCGACAGCTACGGCCGCCTGGCCGGTGCCGAGTTGATGACCTTGGAGCAGCTCGGCCGCCCGCGCATCGACGTGATCATCACGCTGTCCGGCATCTTCCGCGACCTGCTGCCCTTGCAGATCAAGCTGCTCGCCGAAGCCGCCTTCCTGGCCGCCAGCGCCGACGAAGCGCCGGAGCTGAACTTCATCCGCAAACACGCGCTGGCCTACCAGGCCGAGCACGGCGGCGATCTCGAGACGGCCTCGCTGCGCGTGTTCGGCAACGCCGAAGGCGCCTACGGCTCCAACGTCAACAGCCTGATCGACAACAGCCGCTGGGAAGACGGCGACGAGCTGGCCGAGACCTACAGCCGACGCAAGGGTTTTGCCTACGGCCGCGCCGGCCGCCCGATGCAGCAGCCGAAGCTGCTGCAGAGCGTGCTGGCCGGTGTGCAGCTGGCCTACCAGAACCTCGACTCGGTGGAGTTGGGCGTCACCACGGTCGACACCTACTTCGACACCTTGGGTGGCATCAGCCGCGCGATCAAACGTGCCAAGACCGACAGGCAAGGCGCCAGCGCACAGATGGCTCCCGTCTACATCGGCGACCAGACGCGCGACGCCAACGGCGGCGGCACGGTGCGCACGCTCACCGAACAGGTGGCGCTCGAAACCCGCACCCGCATGCTGAACCCGAAGTGGTACGAGGGCATGTTGAAGCACGGCTACGAGGGCGTGCGCCAGATCGAGGTGCATGTGACCAACACGATGGGCTGGTCGGCCACCACCGGCCAGGTGCAGCCGTGGGTCTACGAACAACTGAGCCAGACCTTCATGCTCGACCCGGAAATGCGCGAGCGCCTGGCCAAGCTCAACCCGACCGCCTCGGCGCGCGTGGCCAACCGGCTGCTCGAAGCCTCGGACCGCAAATTCTGGACGCCCGACCCGGCGATGCTCGCTGCATTGCGCCGGGCCGGTGAAGAGCTTGAAGACCGGCTCGAAGGCGTGTTTGAACAGAACCCCCAAGGAGCTCCCGCATGAGCACAACGACGATTCCCATCCCCGACATCAAGAACCCCGGGGTGCGCAAGAACCTGCGGCTCGATGGCGAGGGCAGCCTGCAAGTGCAACTCGACCCGAACGTGAAGATCGGCACCGCCAAGGTGTTCGCGATCTACGGCAAGGGCGGCATCGGCAAGAGCACCACGTCGAGCAACCTGTCGGCCGCGTTCAGCAAGATGGGCAAGCGCGTGCTGCAGATCGGCTGCGACCCCAAGCACGACAGCACCTTCACCTTGACCAAGAAGATGCTGCCCACGGTGATCGACGTGCTCGAGACGGTGGACTTCCACGCCGAGGAGCTGCGCGTCGAGGACTTCGTGTTCGAAGGCTACAACGGTGTGATGTGCGTGGAAGCGGGTGGGCCGCCGGCCGGAACGGGTTGCGGCGGTTACGTGGTCGGCCAGACCGTCAAGCTGCTGAAGGAACACCACCTGCTCGAAGACACCGACGTGGTGATCTTCGACGTGCTCGGCGACGTGGTCTGCGGTGGCTTCGCTGCCCCGCTGCAGCATGCCGACCGCGCGATGATCGTGACCGCCAACGACTTCGACTCGATCTTCGCGATGAACCGCATCGTGCAGGCGATCGGCGCCAAGGCGAAGAACTACAACGTGCGGCTCGGCGGCGTGATCGCCAACCGGAGTGCAGCGACCGACCAGATCGACAAATACAACAACAAGATCGGTCTCAAGCTCGCCGCGCACTTTCCCGACCTCGACGTGATCCGCCGCAGCCGGTTGAAGAAGTGCACCTTGTTCGAGATGGAGTACTCGCCCGAGCTCGAAGCGGTGCAGAAGGAATACATGCGGCTGGCCGCCGCCTTGTGGCTCGGCGGCGAGCCGCTGAACGCGGTGCCGATGAAGGACCGCGACATCTTCGACCTGCTGGGTTTCGATTGAGGGGTGCCGAGATGACGACGTATCAAGAACGCCGCGGCCAGATCGAAACCTACTTCGACCGCACGGCCGTGCAGGCCTGGGCGCGGCTCACGTCCGACGCGCCGGTCGGCCGCATTCGCGCCACCGTGCGGGCCGGGCGCGACCGCATGCGTGCGCAATTGCTGGCGTGGTTGCCGGCCGACCTGCGCGGCGCGCGGCTCCTCGACGCCGGCTGCGGCACCGGCGCGCTCGCGGTCGAAGCGGCACGGCGCGGCGCGCACGTGGTGGCCATCGACCTGTCGCCCACGCTGGTGGCGCTGGCGCGCGAGCGCACGCCGAACATCGAAGGTGACGGCCAGATTCACTTCTGCTCCGGCGACA
The DNA here is from genome assembly GCA_031414975.1 of Methylibium sp. Classification (GTDB taxonomy): domain Bacteria; phylum Pseudomonadota; class Gammaproteobacteria; order Burkholderiales; family Burkholderiaceae_C; genus LGRD01. Next base: position 6,646 of record JANOQS010000360.1, read on the forward strand.
TGCTCGACGCCGGGCTTGGCCAGTTCGACTACGTGGTCGGCATGGACTCGCTGATCCACTACCAGGCGCCCGACGCCGTGCGCGTGCTGGCCGGCCTGGCGCAGCGCACCTCCACCGCACTGCTGTTCACCTTTGCGCCCAGCAGCCCGGCGCTCGAGGTCTTCAAGGCCGTCGGCAAGCTGTTCCCGCGCGGTGACCGTTCGCCGAGCATCGTGCCGGTGGGCGAGGCCAGGCTGCGTCGCCTGCTTGGCACCGAACCTCTGCTGCAGCACTGGGCCGCCGCGCGCACGCAGCGCGTGTCCAGCGGCTTCTACACCTCGCAGGCATTGGAGCTGGTGCGCAAGTGATCACGCCGCTGTCACTGTTCAGGGTCAAGGCGTGGCGCGAAGTTGCGCCGCGCTTCCTGCCGTTTGCCGACGCCGCCACCGCCGAGTTGCCGCTCGGCCGGCTGCTGCGCCTGTCGCTGTTCCAGGTGGCGGTGGGCATGGCCACGGTGATGCTGGTGGGCACCTTGAACCGGGTCATGATCGTCGAGCTGGGCGTGGCCGCGTGGCTGGTCTCGGCGATGGTCGCGCTGCCGTGCCTGGTGGCGCCGTTTCGCGCGCTGGTGGGTTTTCGGTCCGACACGCACCGCTCGGTGCTGGGTTGGAAGCGCGTGCCCTACATCTGGGTCGGCAGCTGGCTGATGTTCGGCGGGCTGGCGATCATGCCGTTCGCGCTGTTGCTGCTGTCGCCCGAGTCGCCGTCGCCGCACTGGCTGGGGCAACTCAGCGCGGCGCTCGCCTTCCTGCTCGTAGGTGCCGGAATGCAGGTCACGCAGACGGCCGGGCTGGCGCTGGCCACCGATCTCGCGCCGGTCGAATCGCGCCCGAGAGTGGTGGCGCTGATGTACGTGATGCTGCTGGTCGGCATGGTCGGCACCAGCCTGGTGTTCGGCGCCTTGCTGGCCGACTTCAGCCCGACGCGGCTGATCCAGGTCGTTCAGGGTTGCGCCGTGGTGGCCATGCTGCTGAACCTGGTGGCGCTGTGGAAGCAGGAGCCACGCCGGCGCGGCCCGCGCCAGACCGACGAGCCGCGGCCGAGCTTCAAGGCCACCTGGCGGCAGTTCGCGCAGAACAGCAAGGCACGGCGCTTCCTGGTGGCGGTCGGCCTGGGCACGGCGGCCTTCAACATGCAGGACATCATCCTCGAGCCGTACGGCGGCGAGATCCTCAAGCTGTCCGTCAGCGCCACGACCGTGATCACGGCGCTCACCGCCGTCGGCGCGTTGCTCGCCTTCGGCCTGGCCGGGCGCTCGCTGCAGCGCGGTGCCGACCCGTACCGCGTCGCTGCGCTGGGTCTGCTGTTCGGGCTGGTGGCGTTTGCGGCGGTGATCTTTGCCGAGCCGCTGGAGTCGCCCAACCTGTTTCGCGCCGGGGCCGCGTTGATCGGCTTCGGTGGCGGCTTGTTTGCCGTGGGCACGCTGACCGCGGCAATGGGATTGGAGAGCAACGGCCTGAACGGCCTGGCGTTGGGCGCCTGGGGCGCCGTGCAGGCCACCTGCGCCGGCACCGCGGTGCTGCTGGGCGGCGCGCTGCGCGACATCGTCTCGGGCCTGGCCGCTCAAGGCTGGCTCGGCACGGCGCTCGCCAGCCCGGCCACCGGCTACAGCTTCGTTTATCACATCGAGTTGTATTTGTTGTTCGCCACTTTGGTGGCGATCGGGCCCTTGGTGCGCAACCCCGGCAGGGCCGGCGCGCAGCGGACGACCGGCAAGTTCGGGCTGGCCGAGTACCCGCGATGACACGAATGATTTTGTCCAGAACAGGAGACACACCATGAGCAGTGGCACAGGCGCCATCACCGGCTACATCGACGTCGCACAACTCGTGCTGTACGCGTTCTGGATCTTTTTCGCGGGCTTGATCTACTACCTTCAGCGCGAGAGCAAGCGCGAGGGCTTTCCGCTCGAGAGCGACCTGCCGTCGGGCGAAACGCGCATCACCCCGGGCCTGATCTGGATGCCCAGCCCGAAGACCTTTTACCTCGCGCATGGCGAGCCGGTGACGGTGCCGAATGACAAGCGCTCGACGCAGACCCTGCACGCCCGGCCGAGCCACCGCTGGATCGGCGCGCCGCTCGAGCCCACCGGCAACCCGATGCTCGACGGCGTGGGCCCGGGTGCGTATGCCGACCGCGCCGACGTGCCCGAGCGCAGGAGCAACGGCGAAACGACGATCGTGCCGCTGCGCGTGGCGCACGGTTACGGCGTGGCCGAGCAAGACCCCGACCCGCGCGGCATGCAGGTCTTCGGCGCCGACGGTACGGTGGGCGGCACCGTGACCGACCTGTGGATCGACAAGGCCGAGATGATCTTCCGCTACATGGAGCTCACCGTGCCGGCCGGCAACGCGTGGCGCCAGGTGCTGCTGCCGATGAACTTTGCGCGCGTGACCGATGACGGCGTGAAGGTCCAGGCCATCCTTGGCGACCAGTTTGCTCAGGTGCCGGGGCTGCGCCATGCCGAGCAGGTGACCTTGTTGGAAGAAGAGAAGATCGTCGCCTCCTACGGCGGCGGCACGCTGTACGCGACGCCGGACCGGCAAGAGCCGCTGGTATGAAGGCGGGCAGGGCATCGTCATGAAAGTCAACTACGACCACCACGGCCACGAGCACGAGTTCGAGCCGCAGTTCGGGCTGCCCGAGCCGCTGCCGGCCGACGAGCGCATCCTCTGGCAAGGCTCGCCCGACTGGCGCGTGCTGGCGCGCACTGCCTTTCACGTGCGCAAGCTGGCGGTCTACTTCGGCGCGATCCTGGCCTTGCGCACGGTGTTCGTGTTCGCCGACGGCGGCACGACGGCCGAGGCCGCCAAAGCGATTGCGATGCTGCTGCCGCTGGCGCTGCTGGCCATCGGCATTGCTGCAGCGCTGGCCTGGCTGGCCGCCCGTACCACCGTCTACACGCTGACCGACAAGCGGGTGGTGATGCGCATCGGCATCGTGCTGAGCCTGACCTTCAACCTGCCGCTGAAGCGCCTGGCCACCGCCGGTCTGCGCCTGCATGCCGGCGGCTCGGGCGACATTCCGCTCGCATTGACCGGCACCGACACCATCGCCTACCTGCACCTGTGGCCGCATGCGCGGCCCTGGCGTGTGGCCAAGCCCGAGCCGATGTTGCGCGCGGTGCCGAATGCGGCCGAGGTGTCGAGCCTGCTGGCCGATGCCTGGGCACAGTCCACCGGGCTGAGCGCCTCCCGGCCGGTGCCTGTGTCTGTGCCTGTGGCCGCGGGCCAGGAGCGTGCGCCGCGGGGCAGCGCCCATCAGCCGGCCCACGCCTGATCACCGAGAACCCGCTTCGATGAACACCGCCGTGAACACCCCCGCAGCCGCCGGCCATTTCCCGCGCAAGGCCGTGCTCGCGGTGGGCGCGCTGCTGCTGGCCGCTCTGGCCGCCGTGGCAACGGTGCGCCTGACCGGCGCGGAGATCCGCACACCCGACGCGCCCGCGGCGTACCTGCGCGAGTTTCGCTTCGAAGACCGGCCCGACGGCAGCGTGGCCGTGCTCGACGCGCGCAGCGGCGCGGTCGTCTACACCGTGACCGGCGAGGCCGGCTTCTTCCGCGGTGCCTTGCGTGGCCTGGCGCGCGAGCGGCGCCGCATGGGCCTTGGCCCGGAGGCCGCTTTCCAGTTGATCGCACGTGCCGACGGCCGCCTCACCCTGGCCGACCCGGCCACCGGTCAGCGCATCGACCTGGAGTCGTTCGGGCCAACCAACGCCGCCGTCTTTGCGCGCCTTCTTGGCGCCAACCCAGGCGCCAACCCAAGGAGCAAGTCATGAGCACCACAGCCGCCACCATCCCCAACGAAGCCACCCAGACGGCGCTGCAGGACACGGTGCTCACGCCGCGCTTCTACCGCACCGACTACGACGCGATCGACAAGCTGAACATCGAGGCCATCCGCCCGCAGTGGGACGTGCTGATGGCCGAGTTCCGGGCCGATTCGAACACCGACCACTTCCAGCGCCCGCCCGAGCTGATGGGCAACCAGTCCGACCTGCCGCCGGCGCTGTACCAGGAGTTCAAGGACTTCATGATCAGCTCGGTCACGTCGGAGTTTTCGGGCTGCGTGCTCTACGCCGAGATCAAGAAGCGCGTGACCAACCCCGACATGAAGGAGCTGTTCGGCTACATGGCGCGCGACGAGAGCCGCCACGCCGGCTTCATCAACCAGTGGCTGAAGGACTTCGGCGTCGGTGTGGACCTGGGCTTCCTGGCGCGCGCCAAGAAGTACACCTACTTCCGGCCCAAGTTCATTTATTACGCCACCTACCTGTCCGAGAAGATCGGCTACGCGCGCTACATCGCGATCTACCGCCAGGTCGAAAAGCACCCCGAGGCGTGTTTTCACCCGATCTTCAAGTGGTTCGAAAAGTGGTGCAACGACGAGTTCCGCCACGGCGAGGCGTTTGCGCTGCTGCTGCGCGCCAACCCGCACTTGCTGACGGGCCTGAACAGCTTGTGGATTCGCTTCTTCGTGCTGGCTGTCTACGCCACCATGTACGTGCGCGACCACACCCGCCCCGAGATGCACGCGGCCATGGGGCTGGACCCGACCGAGTACGACTACCAGGTGTTCCGCATCACGTCGGAGATCACCAAGCAGGTCTTCCCGATGACCTTGAACATCGACGACCCGCGTTTCCGCGCCGGGCTGGAGCGGCTGCGCAAGATCTCGATCGCGAGCGACGCGGCGCGTGCGCAGGGCGGGCTGCTGGGCGGCATCAAGCGCCTGGGTTTGACCGTGGCAGCCGGTGCGACTTTCGTGCGCCTTTACTGCCTGCCGGCCACCCCCAACGCGCTGCCCGCCAACCCGCGCGTCGCGCCGGCATGGTGAACGGGTTCGGCCCCTAGGATGACAACCCCCACGTCGCTTCGCTCCTGCCCCCACGGCCTCGAAGGGGCCTCTGCGTGGCCCCGAGGGCGGTCAGTGGCTTCGGGCGGCCGGGCGCCACTGACATGATGCAGTTCGCCCTCCCCGTGCTCTTCACGCTGTTCATCTGGTGGTTCAGCACCGGCGTGATCCTGTACCTCGACGGGCTGCCGCAACGCACCTTCAAGTGGACGATGGGCGCGTTCAGCATCGTGCTGGCGCTCGCGCTGCTGGGTTTGTCGGCCAGCAGCGCGGTGGCCAGCGAGGCCGCGGCGTATTGCGCGTTCACCTGCGGCCTGCTGGTGTGGGCGTGGCAGGAAGTGGCGTTCCTGCTCGGCTACGTCACCGGCCCGCGGCGCACGCCGTGCCCACCGGGCGCCACCGGCTGGCTGCGGGCGCGTTATGCGTTCCAGGCCGTGCAGCACCACGAAGTGGCGCTGGTGATGCTGGCCTTGGCGGTGCTGGCCGCCACCTGGGGCGGCGTGAACCAGACCGGCTTGTGGACCTACCTGATCCTGTGGGCCATGCGCCAGAGCGCCAAGCTCAACGTGTTCCTCGGCGTGCGCAATCTGAACGAAGGCTTTCTGCCCGAGCACCTGAAGTATCTGCAGACCTACTTTGCGCGTCGGCCTTTCAATGCACTGTTCCCGGTGTCGGTGACGGTGTCGACGCTGTTCGCGGTGGTTCTGTGGCAGGCCGCGCTGGCCAGCGCGGCAGACCCGTTCCAGTCAACCTCGCTGAGCCTGGCCGCCGCGCTGCTGAGCCTGGCCGTGCTGGAGCACTGGTTCCTGGTGCTGCCGCTGCCGTTCGAAGCCCTGTGGAACTGGGGCCTGCGCTCGCGAGCCGTGCTGCCCCACGAGTCGCTGGGCGCCAAGCCACTGTCGTGATCCGGTCGCAGCCGCACGCTGCGCGCTGCGCGGAAAATGGGGCATGAGCACCCTTCCACCCGACCACCCGCAACGCCGCGCCCTCGCCGATGAAGCCCACGCGCGCCCGCCCGAACCTTTGCAGGGGCCGTCGCGCGCCACCCATGTGGCGCTGCTGGTCGAGCACGATCACCGGGAGCTTGAACGCACGCACCTGGCCACCTTGTGCCAGCGCTTCGGCGTGCTGCCGCCCGCCGCGGGGGCAACGCACTTCAGCGCGGCGCTCGGCGGGCTGCGCATCAAGTGGGAACGGCACGGCGAGTTCTCCGGCTACACCGTGTTTGCCGACGGCATCAGCCCCGAACCGTTCAGCGAACCGGCGCTCGGCTTGCTGCCGCCGGGTTGGCTGGCCGGCCTGCCCGGGCAGACCATCGTGGCCGCGCACGCCGAGCTGATGCCGGCCGGCAAGGAAATACCCACCCCGGCCTTTCTGGCGCATTGCTTCAACGACCACATCGCGGTCGGTGCCGAAATCGGCGACGGTGCCGGGCTGGCTTTCACCGACTTCCATGTGCATCCCGACGGCTGCGCGCGCTTCCTGGTGCTGGACCGCAGCCTCACGCCGCGCCAGGCCGGGCGCAGCTTGCAGCGCTTGTTCGAGATCGAGGTCTACCGCCTGCTCGCCTTGCTGGCGCTGCCGATCGCGCGGCGTCAGGCGCCACTGATCGTGGCGATCGAGAAGTCGCTCGCGGCGCTGACGGAGGCGATCGCGAAGAACACCGCCCGCAATTCCGCGACCACGGTCACCACCACCGACGACGACGAAGCCCTGCTGCACGAACTGACCCGCCTGGCCGCCGAAGTCGAAAGCGGCCTGGCCGCGAGCCAGTTCCGTTTCGGCGCGTGCCGTGCCTACTTCGAACTGGTCAGCACACGGGTCGAAGAATTGCGTGAACAGCGCCTGCCGGGCTTGCAGACGATCGAAGAATTCATGGCCCGCCGCTTCACGCCTGCCGTGGCCACCTGCACCACCGTGTCGCAGCGCCTGCACGATTTGTCCGAACGGGTGGCGCAGGCCAGCGCGCTGCTGTCCACGCGCGTGAGCATCGCGCGCGAACGCCAGAACCAGGCGCTGCTCGCGTCGATGGACCGGCGTGCCAAGCTGCAATTGCGCCTGCAGCAAACGGTCGAAGGCCTGTCGGTGGCGGCCATTACCTACTACATGGCGGGCGTGATCGGCTACCTGGCCAAGGGCCTGAAAGCCGCTGGCGTTCACATCGACCCCGACCTGACCGTGGGCCTGCTGATTCCGGTGGTGGCGGTGCTGGTGATGTTGGGGCTGCGGCGCGCGCACCGGCGCCTGGCGCGTGCCGAACAGCTGCCCTGACCCGATCTCCTCCTTCTCTCCTGACCCGACCCATCGAGACCCCTCATGCCTGCAGCGTTCCCCTTTTCCGCCATCGTCGGCCAGGACGAAATGAAGCTTGCGATCCTGATCGCGGCGGTCGATCCGCGCATCGGCGGCTTGCTGGTGTTCGGCGACCGCGGCACCGGCAAGTCCACCGCCGTGCGCGCGCTGGCGGCCTTGCTGCCGAAGATGCGCGCGGTGGTCGGCTGCCGCTACGGGTGCGACCCGGCGAGTGAGGGCGCCGGTTGCGATGACTGCACGGCGCTCAAAGCCAAGGCCGCGCTCAAGAGCCACCTCGTGCCGGTGCCGGTGGTCGACCTGCCGCTGGGCGCCACCGAAGACCGCGTCGTCGGTGCGCTCGACCTGGAGCGTGCGCTGGCGCAAGGCGTCAAGGCCTTCGAGCCGGGGCTGCTGGCGCGCGCGAACCGCGGCTTCCTGTACATCGACGAGGTCAACCTGCTCGAAGACCACCTGGTCGATCTGCTGATCGACGTGGCCGCGTCGGGCGAGAACGTGGTCGAGCGCGAAGGCCTGAGCGTGCGCCACCCGGCGCGTTTCGTGCTGGTGGGCAGCGGCAACCCGGAAGAGGGCGAACTGCGCCCGCAACTGCTGGACCGCTTCGGCTTGTCGGTGGAAGTGAAGACGCCCACCGACCTGCCTTCGCGCGTGGAGGTGGTGCGCCGCCGCGATGCGTTCGAACGCGGCGCCGACGGCTTCACTGAAAAGTGGGCCAAGGAAGACGCCCGCGTGCGCAAGCAGATCGTCGCCGGCCGCGCGCGCATCGACACGGTGACGGTGCCCGACGCAGCACTCGAACGGGCCGCGCAGCTGTGCATGAGCCTGGGCACCGACGGCCTGCGCGGCGAGCTGACCTTGATCCGCGCTGCGCGTGCGCTGGCCGCATTGCAGGGTGATGCTGCGGTGACCGACGCGCACCTCAGACGCGTCGCCCCGCCGGCGTTGCGGCATCGGCTGCGGCGCAATCCGCTCGACGATGCGGGTTCCACGGTGCGGGTCGATCGCGCTGTGGCCGAGCTGTTCGGCGCTTGATGTGAACAACCCCCCCGAGGCGGCTTCGCCGCTCCCCCCAGGGGGCGCCGTCAGCGGCCTGGCAAAGCCAGTTCCGCGACGGCCGCTTGACAACGCCTCGCAAGGCCTCGAACAACGCACCGCCGAACACGCCTGGGCCGACGCGCTGCAGGCCGCGGCCTTGTTCGCCGTCGACCCGGTCGGCACCGGCGGCGTGGCCTTGCGCGCGCTGGCCGGCCCGTTGCGCGAGCACTGGCTGCTCTGGCTGCGCCAGGCGCTGCCAGCCGACGCGCCCGTGCGCCGCGTGCCGCTGCACATCCACGATGCGCGTCTGCTCGGCGGGCTCGACCTGGCGGCCACCTTGCGTGCTGGTCGGCCGGTAGCGCAGCGGGGCTTGCTCGCCGAGGCCGATGGCGGCGTGCTGCTGCTGGCGATGGCCGAACGCCTGCCAGCCGGCACCGCGGCGCGCCTCACCGCGGTGCTCGACGCGCAGGAAGTGGTGATGGAGCGCGACGGCCTGGCGCTGCGACAGAGCGCGCGCCTGGGTATGGTGGCGCTCGACGAAGGCATGGCCGACGACGAGCAGATGCCGGCCGGCCTGCGTGACCGCTGCGCGTTTCATCTGACGCTGGAGCCGCCACCGCAGCCGCTACCGCAGCCGCCACCACAACGGCCCCCCCGCGGTTCGTTGCAGCAATCGCTCGACCTGCCCACCGACGGCTTGCGCAACGACGTGCTCGCCGCGCGCGCCCTCCTGCCCCATGTGCGCGCCAGCGATGAACTGGTGCAGGCCCTGTGCGCCGCCGCGCTGGCGCTGGGCATACCCTCGGTGCGGGCGCCGCTGCTGGCCTTGCGCGTGGCGCGCGCCGCCGCGGCGCTGGCCGGGCGTGACGCGGTGGACGAGCATGACGCCGCGCTCGCCGCGCGCCTGGTGCTGGCACCGCGTGCGACGCAGATCCCGGCGCTGCAGGCGGCCGATGAAGAGGATGAGCGCCAGGCCGATGAACCCGCGCCGCCCGAACCTGCGCCGGAGCCGCCGCCACCACCGGCCGAACCCGAGCGCGACGCGCAGAACAGCGACACGCCCGACGAGCCCGACGAGCCGCCACCGCTCGACCCTTCGATGCTTGAAGACCTGATCCTGGCCGCCGCGAGCGCTGCCATTCCCGCCGGGCTGCTGGCCGCGTTGAAGCTCGGCCAGGCGGCGAGGTCGGGCGCTTCCACCGGCGGGCGCGCCGGGCAGGTCCGCCAAAACCGGCTGCGCGGCCGGCCCAGCGGTGTGCGGCGCGGCGAGCCGCGTTCCGGCGCGCGCCTGAATGTCATCGAGACCCTGCGCGCCGCCGCGCCGTGGCAGGCGGTGCGCAAGCGCGAACTGGTCGAAGCGGGCGCCGACGCCGAACGCGCCGCGCGCATTCAAGTGCGGCGCGAAGACTTTCACGTCACGCGCTACCAGCAACACAGCGAAACCACCACGGTGTTCGTGGTCGACGCGTCGGGCTCGTCGGCACTGAACCGGCTGGCCGAGGCCAAGGGCGCGGTCGAGCTGCTGCTGGCCGACTGTTATGTGCGGCGCGACCGCGTGGCCGTGCTGGCGTTTCGCGGCCAGACCGCCGAGCTTCTGTTGCCGCCGACACGTTCGCTGGTGCGCGCCAAGCGCAGCCTGGCCGGCCTGCCGGGCGGGGGTGGCACGCCGCTGGCGACGGCCATCGATGCCGCGCTGGCGCTGGCCGATGCGATCCAGCGGCGCGGCGAAACGCCGATCCTGGTGCTGCTGACCGACGGCCGCGGCAACATCGCGCGCGACGGTTCGCCCGGCCGCCAACGGGCCGGCGAAGACGCGCTTTCCGCGGCGCGCCAAGTGCGCCTGGCGGGTGTGACCGCACTGCTGCTCGACACCTCGCCGCAACCGCAGCCGGCCGCCGAACAGCTCGCCGCCGCGATGGGCGCCGGCTACCTGCCGCTGCCGTACGCGGGCGCGGCGGCGCTGTCCACCGCGGTGCGGCTGGCGACCGTGGGATCGGCCGCGTCGGCGTCGGCGGCATCGCCGGCATCACGCTGACAGACCGTGAGCGATCGGCTCGACTGGCAGCGCGACGGCGCAGACTGGCCGCACCACGAAGCGAGCCGCTTCGTCAGTGCCGCCGGCATGCGCTGGCACGTGCAGCAGATGGGCCCACGAGGCCAAGGCCCAGGCCAGGGCCAGGGCCAGGGGCCCGAGGCGCCGCTGGCCTTGCTGATCCACGGCACCGGCGCCGCCACCCATTCATGGCGCGGGCTGATGCCGCTGCTGGCCACGCACTTCAACGTGCTGGCGGCCGACCTGCCGGGGCACGGCTTCACTTCCGCGGCGCCGGCGTGGCAGATGTCGCTGCCCGGCATGGCGCAAGCGCTCGCTGCCCTGCTGACCGAACTGAAGCTCGCGCCGCAACTGATCGTCGGCCATTCGGCCGGTGCCGCTGTCGGCGCGCGCATGGTGCTCGACGGCCACGCCGCGTCGGCCGCCGTGGCCAACCTGGTCAGCCTGAACGGTGCGCTGCTGCCGCTGGACGGGCTGGCGGGGGTGCTGTTCCCGCCGGTGGCCAAGCTGATGGCGGCAGTGCCGTTCGTGCCGCGCGTGTTCTCGTGGCGCGCCGCCGACCCCGCATCGGTGCGGCGCCTGATCGAAGGCACCGGCTCGACCCTGGACGCCACCGGCGCGCAGCTCTATGCCCGCCTGCTGCGCAGCCCCGGCCACGCGGCCGGCGCGCTGGCCATGATGGCGAACTGGGACCTGCGCCCGCTGGCGCGCGACTGGCCGCGCCTGAGCGTGCCGCTGACCCTGGTGGTGGGCGCCAACGACCGCGCCGTGCCGCCCGCGCAGGCGCAGCGGGTGTTGGCGCTGGTGCCGCAAGCTCGCCTGGTCACCCTGGCCGGGCTGGGGCACCTGGCGCATGAAGAGCGGCCCGATACCGTGGTGGACGTGGTGTTCAACGCGGTGGCGGTGCCTGAGCCAGCGCCGCCAGGCTCGCCACCACATCGTCGGCCTGGGTGACGAAGCCGAAGCACTTCTTCACGTTCCACACCGTCGCTTCGGTACAGAACGCCGGTGACGAGGTGGCGCAGCAGTCTTGCACCAGCACGCAGCCGTAGCCCAGGAAGTTGGCGTCGGTCAGGGTGTGCAGCACGCACTGGTCGGTGTTCACGCCGGCGAACAGAACCGTGCGCACGCCCAGGTTGCGCAACATCGAGTCCAGCGGCGTGTCCCAGAAGCCGCTGATGCGGTGCTTGTCGACCTTCAGGTCGGCGCCGTCCACGGTGAGCTCGTCGACGATCGCGGCGGCCCAGCTGTCTTTCTGCAGCACCGCACCGCCACCGCCGGGCAGCGGGTCGCCCAGGCCGGTGCCCGTGCCGTGCGGCTTGTACAGGTGCAACTGGTTCGGCGGCATGTTGGCGAGATCGGGCCGGTTGCCCCAGTTGACCCAGATGATCGGCACGCCATGCTGGCGCAAGGCCGGGGTCAGCCGGTTCAGCGGTGCGATCGGTGCGCGGTCGGCCGTCACGTCGCCGCCGATGTGGTCGACCCAGCCGCCCTGCGTGCAGAAGTCGTTCTGCATGTCGATCACGATCAGCGCGCAGCGGTTCAGGTCCACGGTCACCTGCTGCGGCAACGACGGCAACCTGAGCTTGCGCGGCGGCGGGCCGGGGTCGGACATGTCCACATGGTCGGCACTGGCGAACCAGCGGTGGTTGCGGCCGGAGCCGAGCGGGTGCATCGTCTTCTTCATGCTTCGACCCACACCGGCACGCCTTCGAGGGGGTGCTCGTCGCAGTTGGCCGGCAGCGGTGGGCCGCCGCGGTCCACCACCAGGAAGTCGGATGGGGCCTGCAGCGCCAGCAGCGGGTGGTGCCAGGTGCCGCGCGCGTAGTTGATGCCCTGGCCGGGCGCGGCCAAGAAGCAGCGCAACTGCGTGGGCTCGGGCGGCGGTCCGGCGCACGACACCACCACCAGGTAAGGCTGCGGCCCGAGCGGCACGAAGGCCTGGCTGCCCAGCGGGTGGCGCTCCATGATCGTCAGCCGCAGCGGCAAGGCATGCGGCTGCGCGCGAAAGATGCTGATGATCGGGCGCCCGCCGCCGGCCGATACATCGACATGGGCCAGGTCGTGGTAACGCACGGCATCGCCGCGGTTCACGCCGTAGCGCTGCGCGGTATCGCCGGCTTCGATCACGTCGCCGTATGGCTTGAACGCCTCGACGCTCAAGGGCTCGGTGCGCAACAGGTGGCGTTGGGTCATTGGGATGGGTCCTTCAGGTCGCTGGCCCGGTTTCTGCAAGCATGCAGCGTGCCGGGCTGCGAACGGTGGGCGATACTGCCTCGCTTCTCGCAGCGAGGGCATATCGAGGGCGCGCAAGACACATGAAGAAGACGCGGACAAACAGCAGCTCCCGGGCCATTGCACCGGCCCGCAAAGCGGCGCCGCTCAAGGCCACCAAGGCCGGCAAGAAGACCGCTGCAATCGCTCCCGCCCCACCCAAGCGCGACGACCTGCAGGTCGGCGGCCGGCTCAAGCACGCACGGCTGCTGGCCGGCATCCTGATGCGCGAGCTGGCCGCCAAGGTGGGTTGCACCGAAAGCATGATCTCCAAGATCGAGAGCGGCCGAGTCGTGCCCAGCCTGCCGATGCTGCAGCGACTGGTCGGCGCGCTGGACCGCGACCTGGCCTCGTTCTTCGGCTCCGACCCCAACTCGCCCGGCATCGTGCTGCGGGCCGGCCAGCGGCCGATCGCCAGCACCGACCCGATCCGCCAGGGCAGCCAGGTCAGCTACGAACGCCTGGTGCCCTTCGGTGCCGGCAACCTGCTCGAAGGCAACATCCACGTCGTCGAGGCCGGCGGCGCGAAGGACGACCCGATCACCCACCAGGGCGAGACCCTGGGCTACGTGATCGAGGGCCAGCTTGAGCTGACCATCGACGAGACGCGCTACGTGCTCGGCGCCGGCGATTCGTTCTTCTTCAAGAACCACCTGACCAACCGCTACAACAACCCCGGGCCGGGCCCGGCCCGGGTGCTGTGGGTCAACACGCCGCAGGTGCATTGAGCCGCCGGAAGGCTGGCCATTCGCCGGTAACATGCGCGCCACTTTGATGGAGGCGTGTGATGAGCGAAGCGGGCGTTTTTGCGCAGGTGGTGGCACTGGTCGGCGAAGCGGCCATTCGGTGGCGGCGCTTGCAGGGCAGTGCGCCGGGGCAGGCGGTGGGTACGGCGCCGAACATTCCCGCGGCCCGGCCGCAGGGCCGCATCCCCACCCTGAAGATGCCCACGGCCAAGGGCTGGGCGCCGGGGCAGAAGCCTGCCGCTGCGCCCGGCTTGCAGGTCAATGCGTTTGCCACCGGCTTGAAGCACCCGCGCTGGATCCACGTGCTGCCCAACGGCGACGTGACCGTCGCCGAAGCGCTGTTCATGCCCGGGCCGCCGCGCTCGGTCTTCGACCATGCGGTGTTCAGCACGATGAAGCGCGCCGCGGCCATCGGCCCGAGCCCGAACCGAATCACCCTGCTGCGCGACACCGACGGCGATGGCGTGGCCGAAACCCGCGAGGCCTTCCTCGAAGGCCTGAGCCAGCCCTTCGGCATGGCGCTGCTGGGCGACACCTTCTATGTGGGCAACACCGACGGCGTGGTGGCCTTCCCGTACACGCCGGGTGCGACGCGCATCACCGCGCCGGCGCGCAAGCTGACCGAGTTCAAGCCGCGCGGCCACTGGACGCGCAGCCTGCTGGCGAGCCACGACGGCCGCAAGCTCTTTGTGGGCGTCGGCTCGCTCAGCAACATCGCCGAAAGCGGCATGGAGGTCGAAGAAGGGCGCGCCTGCATCTACGAGATCGACCTGGCCACCGGCATCAGCCGAATCTTTGCCGGCGGGCTGCGCAACCCGGTCGGCCTGGCCTGGGAGCCGAACACCGGCCGGCTCTGGACCGTGGTCAACGAGCGCGACGGCCTGGGTGACGAAACCCCGCCCGACTACCTGACCTCGGTGACGGACGGCGCCTTCTACGGCTGGCCGTACTGCTACTGGGGCCAGACGGTGGACGACCGCGTGCCGCAAGACCCGGCGATGGTGGCGCGCGCGATCGCGCCCGACTACGCGCTCGGCGGCCACACCGCGTCGCTCGGCTTGTGCTGGTTGCCGGCCGGCACCTTGCCCGGCTTCGAGCAGGACGGCATGGCCATCGGCCAGCACGGCTCGTGGAACCGAAGCACGCTCAGCGGCTACCGGGTCGTCTTCGTGCCCTTCGCCAACGGCCGCCCGAGCGGGCCGCCGCGCGACATCCTGAGCGGCTTTCTCGCGCCCGACGAGAAGGTGTCGTACGGCAGGCCGGTCGGCGTGGCGATCGGCCCCGACGGCCGCTCGCTGCTGGTGGCCGACGACGTGGGGGATGTGATCTGGCGCGTGAGCGGGGCGGCTCGATAGACGCCTAGAAGAACGTGTTCGGCTGAAGGAAGAAGCCCACGATCAGCGCGCCGTTCGGCGCACTCGCCACATGCCGGCTGCCGGCCGGGCGCCAGACGAAATTGCCGGCGCTGACCTCGCCCTCGTGGTCGACCAGGCTGCCTTCGAGCACCCAGCTCTGTTCGATGCGCGTGTGCATGTGGTCGGTCAGCACCGCCCCCGGCGCCATGCGCGTCAGCACGGTCTGCAGGCCGGTCTCCTTGTCTTCCACCAGCACCTTGACCTCGACGCCGGGGAATCGCGTGGGTTGCCACGGCAGCGCCGGCACGTCGATGTAGCGTGACGCGAGCGGCGCGAGCTTCGCGTGCTGTTCCTGCAGGCCGGGGGTCTGTTCTGCCATGGGTGGGGTCTCTGGTGGACGATGGACGTTTGCGGCCGGGCCGCGCACGGCGCCATCATGCACCTGCCGCCCAGCCGCAGCGGGCAGAATCCGACATCTCACTTGTCCCGGTTGCTGGGCACCAAGACCTCCATGCCAGGTACTCGCCTCACCCTTGCCCGCCTTGAACAACTGCTGTTGACCGCCTGCGACGACTTGCGCGGCAACATGGATGCCAGCGAGTACAAGGAATACGTCTTCGGCATGCTGTTCCTCAAGCGCGCCAGCGACCTCTTCGACCAGCGCCAGGCCGAGATCCGCCGCCGGGGTGCCGAGGAAGGTGCGGGCGCCGACGCCATCGCCTACAGCCTGGAAGACCCGGACCAGTACTCCGGCCAGTATTTCTACGTGCCCCCCCGTGCGCGCTGGAGCCAGGAGTGGACCGACGAAAACGGCCAGCGGCAGCCCGCGCTCAAGCACATCAAGGAGAACGTCGGCTCCATGCTCAACAAGGCGCTGGAGGCGCTGGAAGACGCCAACGCCGACGCGCTGCAGGACGTGCTGAAGGGCACGATCAACTTCAACCGCAAGATCGGCCAGACCACGCTGGACGATGACACGCTCGTCAACTTCATCCAGAACTTCGACAAGATTCCGCTGAAGGACGAAGACTTCGAGTTTCCTGACCTGCTGGGCGCGGCCTACGAATACCTGCTGAAAGACTTTGCCGACCAGGCCGGCAAGAAGGCCGGCGAGTTCTACACCCCGGCAGAGGTCGTACGCGTGTGCGTCGAGGTGTGTGACCCGCAGGAAAACATGCGGGTGTACGACCCCACCTGCGGCTCGGGCGGCATGCTCATCCAGGTGCGCGACTACCTGCGCGAGCATGGGCGCAGCGCCTCGCAGGTGTCGCTGTACGGGCAGGAGAAGATGGGCACCACCTGGTCCATCTGCAAGATGAACATGCTGCTGCACGGCATCCCCGATGCCGACATCCGTCAGCAAGATACCCTGCGCGAGCCGCAGCACCTGGAGGAAGACAGCCAGC
This sequence comes from Methylibium sp., assembly GCA_031414975.1. Taxonomy (GTDB): domain Bacteria; phylum Pseudomonadota; class Gammaproteobacteria; order Burkholderiales; family Burkholderiaceae_C; genus LGRD01. Next base: position 22,718 of record JANOQS010000360.1, read on the forward strand.
TCAGGCGCTTCGACCGCGTGCTGGCCAACCCGCCCTTCAGCCAGAACTACATCAAGAAGGACATCAAGTTCCCGGGCCGCTTCCCGGTGTGGCTGCCCGAGAAGGGCAAGAAGGCCGACCTGATGTTCGTGCAGCACATGCTGGCGGTGCTGAAGGCCGACGGCAAGCTGGCCACCGTGATGCCGCATGGCGTGCTGTTCCGCGGTGGCGAAGAGCGCGAGGTGCGGCGCCACTTCATCGAACGCCGCGTGCTCGAAGCCGTGATCGGCCTGCCGGCCAATCTGTTCTACGGCACCGGCATCCCGGCCTGCATCCTGGTGCTGAACAAGGCCGGCGCCGCCACGCGCGACCAGGCCTTGTTCATCAACGCCGACCGCGAATACCGCGAGGGCAAGGCGCAGAACCACCTGCGGCCTGAAGACATCGACAAGATCGTGCACGTGTTCCGCGCCGGGCAAGACGAGCCGGCCTACGCCCGCCGCGTGCCCTATGCCGAGATCCTGGCCGAGGACTGCAACTGCAACATCCGCCGCTACGTCGACAACGCGCCGCCGCCCGAGCCGCACGACGTGCGCGCGCACCTGCACGGCGGCGTGCCGGTGGCCGAGATCGACACCCTGGCCCACTTTTGGGACAACTACGCCGGCCTGCGCGACAGCTGCTTCGTGCCGCGCGAGCCCACTGACAAGGGCGCCTATGCCGACTTCAGCGCGGCGCTGGCCGACAAGCGGGCCATCGCCGCCCACGTGGCGCAGCACGCCGGTGTGCTGCAGCGCCAGGCCGATTTCATGGCGCAGCTGCAAGCCTGGTGGCAAACGCAGCTGCCGGTGATCGATGCACTGGCGCCGGATGCCAGCAATCAGCACGGCACCGCGCGCAATGTCTATGCCTTGCGCGCAACACTGCTCGAAGGCATCGAACGCATTTTCGGCGGCCAGCACCTGCTGACGCGCTACCAGGTGCGCGGCGCCTTCGCCAACTACTACCAGCAGCTTTCGTCCGACTTCAAGTCCATCGCCGCCAGCGGCTGGGGCGCCGAGCTGATTCCTGACGAAGACATCCTGCAGAGCCAGTTCCCGCAGGTGCTGGCCGAGCTGGAGCAGCAACATGCACGGCTGGCCGAGCTGCAGGCGCTGTTTGCGGCGGCTGGTGAAGAAGACTTCGAAGACCTTGAGGCCACGGGCGTTCTGCCGCCCGAGCAGGTGAAGGACCTCAAGGCACAGCTCAAGGAAGCCAAGGGCCAGATGAAGCTGGCCAAGCGCGACAGGAGCTTCGGCGACTGGACGGCGCACCAGGCCGAAGCGAAGCGCCTGGAGTCGCAACTGGCGCAGCACAAGAAGCTGGAGGACGAGGCCAAGTCGCTGAAAGTGCTGATCAAGAGCACGCAGAAGAACCGCGACGAACTGGTGGAGCGGGCGCGCCAGAAGATCAGCCCGGTCGAGGCGCGGCAG
>JANOQS010000361.1:0-9261 GCA_031414975.1 Methylibium sp.
CGGTCATGCTGCTGAAGACCGGCCGGTCGCCACATCGCACGGCCAGCGGCCCGATGGCCGAGGTGGTGTTCAACAGCACCCAGCACCTGCTCGATGCCGACCTGCAGGCCATCGCGCTGTTCCTGGCCGAGTTGCCCGCCGGCCCACCGACGCCCATGCGCGAGCGCGATATGCCTTCACCCGCCCTGCTCAAGGCCGGCCAGGGGCTCTACAAAGACCGTTGCGCCGCCTGCCATGGCGACGAAGGTCGAGGTGTGCCCGGCGCCTACCCCGCGCTGGCCGGCAATACGGCGGTGCTGATGGAGCCGCCGGCCAACCTGGTGCGCATGGTGCTCGAAGGCGGCTTCCTGCCCGCCACCGCCGGCAACCCGCGCCCGCACGGCATGCCGCCGTTTGCGCAGAGCCTGTCGAATGCCGAACTCTCGGCGCTGTTGAGCCACGTTCGCCATGCCTGGGGCAACCAGGCGGCGGCGCTGTCTGAACTGGACGTGGCGCGTTATCGCTGAGGCGGCGAACGCGACGAAGCCGACGGGCCGCACGCCGCGCGCGCCGCTGCGGCACGCGCCTGGCATTCGAAGCGGTTGTTCCGGTAGGCACCGCGGCCGCTGAGCCACTGCACGGCGCTGGAGCCCAGGTACGCGGCAAAGAACAGCACGCCCCAGCGTTCGTACTGGCGCACGTGTTCGTGCTCATGGGCGCGCAGTTCGGCCAGCACCGCGTGGCTCTGGCCAATGACCACATGGCCGAAGGTGATGGCGACAAAAGCGCCGCAGGCCGGTACCTTGCCGACCCAGCGGGCCAGCCTGCCGCCCGCCACTTCGAGCACACCATCAGCCACGCGCGCGCTGGCTCCCAGCGTGCAAGCCAGGCCGGCCGGCAGCAGGCCGACGGCACTGGCGGGCGCGGCCCACAGGTAGCGCCACCAGCGCAGGCGAGGTGGTGTCATCGGCGTGCGGCCTTCTTGGCTGGCGCCTTCTTGGCGGGCGCCCTTTTTGCGGGCGCCTTTTTTGCGGGCGACTTTGCGGGTGCCTTCTTGACGGCCGCTTTCTTCGCCGAGGCCTTCTTCACGGCAGGCGTCTTTGCCGCGGCCGTCTTGGCCGGCGCCTTCTTTGCAGCGGCCTTCTTTGCTGGAGCCTTCTTCTCGGCGGCCTCGCCTTCGCCTTCCTTGCCGCTGCCCCAAGGGCCGGGGTCGGCGGCCAGCAGTCGTGCCGCTGCGGGCTGGCGCGCACCGCGCGTCAGCGGCGGGTCGCCCATGAAGCCGGTGGCCAGCAGCACGCGTTTGGCGGCCTCGAAGTACTTGAGCCGATCGGCAGCGCCGTTCTGCCCGCCGTTGATGCGCTGCGTGATGGTCTTGAAGTCGCCCGCATCGGCCAGTTCGTTGAGCCGGCTGCTGGTCCAGAACAGCCCAGCGGCCTTGAACGCGATCTCCGGTGTCTGCGCCAATTCAGGGCTGCCAACGAGATCGACTCCCAGCGCCTCGCCGGTCAGGCGGTACTTCTCGCGCCCGGTCAGCTGGATGATGCCGCGCCCGCGGTAGCGAAAACCGTCGCCGCTGGCGCCGTCGCCGTTGCCCATGCGGTTGGCGTAGACGAAGTTGGCCAGCTTCTCTTCGTTGCGCACATAGGGCAAGGCCGCCGCTTCGGTCGGGAAACGCCTCGGCCAGGTGGCCATCAGCCCGCTGGCCTTGGTGTAGAACAAGCTCTCGAGCAAACGCGTGTATTGCGCCGACTCGTGCGCCGTCTGCGCCACGAAGGCGGCGGTGCGCGCCAAGGTGTTGACCGCATAGAGCTTCATCGCCTCGTTCAGGTGCGGCAGGTACTGCTGCAGCTTGGGCAGCGGCAGCAGCGGCAGGATCTGGCGCAATTGGGCTTCGGTCAGCATGGCGGTGTCCTCGCGTGGGGGTCGGCGCAGCTTATGGGCGGCACATGCGGCTGTCCATAGGCAGCATTGCCGAGGTGCCGCGCCCTTCAAACTTTGGCCAGCACCTCGGGGTTCAGCGCCGTTGGCGGCTTGCCAGCATTCGGCCCCACGCCGAGTGCGGCGAGCAGGTTGTCCATCGCAAACTCCGCCATCGCGCGCCGAGTCGGAATGCTGGCGCTGGCGATGTGCGGCGTGAGCACCACGTTGGGCACGCTCAGCAGGTCGGGGTGCACCTGCGGTTCGCCCTCGAACACGTCGAGCCCGGCGGCGGCGATGCGCCTGGCGCGCAGCGCCGCGGCCAGTGCCACATCGTCCACCACGCCGCCGCGAGCGATGTTGGTGAGCGTGGCGCTGCGCTTCATCAAGCCCAGTTCGAGCGCGCCGACCAGGTGGTGCGACGCGGCGCTGTAGGGCACGACGATCACGAGGTGGTCGGACTCGCGCAGCAAGTGGGTCTTGTCGACCCATTGGGCGCCGAGCTGCGCTTCGATGCTGGCGTCCAGCCGCGAACGGTTGTGGTACAGCACCTTCATGCCGAAGCCGAGCGCGCCGCGCCGCGCAATCGCCTGGCCGATGCGGCCCATGCCCAGCACGCCCAGGGTGGCACCGTGCACGTCGGCGCCGGCGAACATGTCGAAGCTCCAGTTGGTCCACTCGCCGCGGCGCAAAAAGCGTTCGCTCTCGGTGATGCGGCGCGCGGTGGCCATCATCAGCGCAAAGCCGAAGTCGGCGGTGGTTTCGGTCAGCACGTCGGGCGCGTTGCTCACCAGCACGCCGCGGGCCGTGCAGGCCGGCACGTCGATGTTGTTGTAGCCCACCGCCATGCTGCACACCGCGCGCAGTTGCGGGCACGCGGCCAGCAGGGCCGAGTCGATCTTCTCGGTGCCGGTGACGAACACACCGGCCTTGCCCTGCAGGCGCCGGATCAGCTCGGGCTGCGGCCAGACGGCGTCGCTGTCGTTGGTGTCGACGTCAAAGTGCTCGCGCAGGCGTGCGATAGACTCGGGGAACACCGCTCGGGCGGCGAGGACTTGAAGCTTCATCACGATCCTCCGTGCGCTACGTTGTCGCAGGCGCGACGACGGCCGGGGCCGCGGCGCTGCCGCGCGGCGTGCTGCCGGGGTTGAAGCCGATCAGCGCCAGCATCACGAAAAAGCCCACCACGTAGGCCACCGCGACGAACCAGCCGTGGCGCAGCCACAGGCCGACCGAGCGCGCCTCGGGGTACATGTTGGACAAGGCCACGCCGGCCGACGAGCCGAACCAGATCATCGAGCCACCGAAACCGACCGCGTAGGCGAGGAAGCCCCAGTCGTACCCGCCCTGCTTGATGGCCAGCGCGGTGAGCGGGATGTTGTCGAACACCGCCGACAGGAAACCGAGGCCGAGCGCCGATTGCCACGACGCCGCGGGCAACTTTTCCACCGGCATCATCGACGCACACAGCACCAGCGAGAGCAGGAACACCGATCCCTTGAACGCACCGGGAAGCAAAGACCAGTCGGGCTTGCGCAGCACGGCGGTCAGCAGCAGCGCCACCCACACGGCCGCGCCGAGGAAGGGGAAGGTGTCCGACACCGAATTGAAGCGCGTGTTGACGATCACGTTGACAGCCACCGCCGCCAGCAGGATGAAGGCGACCACGCCGACCCGCAGCCAGTCGATGTGCGCGTTGGCGGAAGCATCTTTCTGGATCGGCGAGTACTTGTGCTGTTTCAGCGCCGCCGGGATGCCGAAGATCACCAGCGCGACGCTGGAGGCGATGTAGGCCTCGAGCACCTCCATCGGCGAGATGCCGGCGATCCACATCATCGTGGTGGTCGTGTCGCCCACCACGCTGCCTGCGCCGCCGGCATTGGAGGCGGCCACGATGCCCGCCAGGTAACCGATGTGCACCTTGCCCTTGAACACGGTGTGCGCAATCGCCCCGCCGATCATGGCCGCAGCGATGTTGTCGAGAAACCCCGACAGCACGAACACCAGCACCAGCAGCACGAAGCCGCCCCTCCAGTCTTCGGGCAGGTAACGCGGCAGCATGGCCGGCACTTCGCTTTCTTCGAAGTGTTTGGCCAGCAGCGCAAAACCGAGCAGCAGCAACAGCAGGTTGACCAGGATCACCCACTCATGCCCCAGGTGCGCGACGAAGCCGCCCAGGCCCGCGCCGGTGGTAAACGGCGACAGGAATATCTTGTACAGCGCGATCACCACCGCGCCGCCCAGCGCGATCGGCAGGGTGAAATGGTGGAACAGCGCCACGCCCAGCAGCACCACGGCGAACAGAACGAACTCGACGGGAATCGCACTCATCTCGCCCCCTCAATCCAGGAACCGCGCGAAGCCAGCCACCGGCTCGCGCTCGGTCACCAGCGTGTTCTCCACCGCCGCCGGGTCGGCGTGGCCGAGCGCCATGCCGCACACCACCTGCTCGTTGGCCGGCGCGCCCACGTGCGCGGTGATGATGCGGTGGAACTGCATGAACGCGGCCTGCGGGCAGGTGTCGAGCCCGCGCCCGCGCGCGGCCACCATCACGCTTTGCAGGAACATGCCGTAGTCGAGCCAGCTGCCCTGGCGCAGCACGCGGTCGATCGTGAAGATCAGCCCGACCGGCGCGTCGAAAAACTCGTAGTTGCGGCCGTGCTGCGCATGCATGCGCTCCTTGTCGGTCTTGCCGATGCCGAGCAGGCCGTACAGGTCCCAGCCGACCTTGCGGCGCCGGTCGATGAAGGGCGACTTCCATTCGGTCGGGTAATAGGCGTATTCCTCGGTGTGGGTGGCGCGTTCGGCGGGGTCGTCGTAGGCCGCGCGGATCTTGCGCGACAGCTCGGTCTTGGCGTCGCCGGTCAGCACATACACGCGCCACGGCTGCGTGTTGGTACCCGACGGGGCGCGCGAGGCGACGGCGAGGATCTGCTCGACCGTTTCGCGCGGCACCGGCGTGGGCAGGAAGGCGCGCAGCGAGCGGCGGGTGGCTATTGCCGTGTCGACAAGCGCCGTCTGTTCGGGGGTCGGGTTCACAGGGCTCCTTGAAAGGCTGGGACTGGGGCCGGGGTCGGCAGGTTCGGGACAGAGGCATTGTTCCATTGCCGCCAGCTCTGCAACGCCTGCACGAAGGTACCGAATTGGACCGCGACGGTGTCTTCGATGACACGGCCATAACCACCGCCCATCGAGATCGCCACCGGGATGCGGCGCTCGCGCGCGGCCGCCAGCACGCGCCGGTCGCGCTCGGCCAGGCCGGCGGTGCTGAGTTTCAGGCGGCCGAGGCGGTCGCCTTCGTGCGGGTCGGCGCCAGCCAGGTAGAAGATCAGGCCGGGCGGGCTCGACTCGTGGCGGCGCCACAGTTCGGCCAGGGCGTCGTCCAGCGCGTGCAGGTAGGGCGCGTCGGTGCAGCCGTCGGGCAGGTCCACGTCGAGGTCGCTGCGCTCTTTGCGGAACGGGAAGTTGCGCGCGCCGTGCATCGACAAGGTAAACACGGTCGGGTCGTCGCGAAAGATCGCCGCGGTACCGTTGCCCTGGTGCACGTCCAGGTCGATCACCGCCACGCGCAGCAGGCTGCGGCGGCTGCGGCGCCATTCGGCCTGGAGCAGCCGGGCGGCCACCGCGATGTCGTTGAACACGCAGTAGCCGGAGCCCTTGTCGGCGCTGGCATGGTGGGTGCCCCCGGCCAGGTTGGCGGCCACGCCGGTCTGCAACGCGGCGCGCGCCGCGGCAATGGTGGCACCCACCGAGCGGCGCGAGCGTTCGACCATGAAGGCGCTCCACGGGAAGCCGATCTCGCGCTGCGCGGCGGCGCTGAGCTGGCCCTCGACCACCGCCGAGACGTAGGCCGGCGTGTGGGCCAGCGCCAGTTCGCCGTCGCTGGCGGCCGGGGCCTCCTGCATCACCAGCCCGTCCAGCGCGGCCAGCCGCTCACGCAACTGGCGGTACTTGCCCATCGGAAAGGTGTGGCCTGCGGGCAAAGGCAGTACGAAGTGATCGGAATAGAAGGATTGCATGCGCGGGGTCCGGCGCCGATTGTGCCGCCGGGCGTCGTCTAGAACCCGCCACCTAGAATGTTGCGCCGCAGCAAAAAGAGCTTGCAATGCGGTTCGAGGCCGCTATACTTCGGTCCATGTTGCAGTGCAGCAAATTGCAGCAAAGCTTAACTTAAACCCACTTGGAGATTGAACATGCTGACCACCGAACAGATCCTGGCTTCCCACAAGGCCAACGTCGAAACCCTTTTCGGCCTGACCAACAAGGCGTTCGAAGGCGTCGAGAAGCTCGTCGAGCTGAACCTGCAAGTCGCGCGCACCGCGCTGACCGAAGTTGCCGCTTCGACCAAGGCCGCCCTGTCGGTCAAGGACGCGCAAGAACTGATGGCCCTGCAAGCCGGCCTGCTGCAACCCGCTGCCGAGAAGGCCGCCGCTTACAGCCGCCACCTGTATGACATCGCCGCCGCGACCGGCGCCGAAGTGACCAAGGTCGCCGAAGCCACCACCGCCGACGCACAGAAGAAGTTCATGGCCGTGGTCGACACCGCCGTCAAGAACGCCCCGGCCGGCAGCGAGAACGTGGTGGCCCTGGTGAAGTCGGCTGTCGCCGCTGCCAACAACGCCTTCGACGGCGTGCAAAAGGCCAGCAAGCAAGCTGCTGACGTTGCCGAAGCCAACTTCCAGGCGCTGACCTCGACCGCCGTCAAGGCCACGCAAGCCGCTGCCAAGAGCAAGCGCGCTGCCTGATACGGCTCAGGGCGAACCGGGCAGACCGCGTAATTTTTTGTTGCCGGCCTGAACTTTTGCCGAGGCGACCCCTCTGAACTGTTCCGCAAGCGACCCTTGCGGCTCTCTGGAAGGTTGTCTCCTCGGTACCTTTGGTTCTCCCTACAAGGTACCTTTTCGGCCCGGTGGCAACACCGGGCCGCTTGTTTTTGGGGCTTGCCTTTCGGTGCGCCGGTCAGCGCGTCTTGGCGGCCACACGGGCGCGCAGCTCGGCCAGTTGCGCCTGCGCAACCTCCCGACCCGCCTGGATCGAACGTTTGCGCGCTGCAAAGTCGGCCCCCGACACGCCGGGCAAGGCCGGGCGCAGCACCAGGTCGGCGTCACGCAGCTCGAAGTTGTTGATGCTGCGGCCCATGATCGCGAAGGTCTGCAGCAACATGCGCATGGCATCGCCGGTGGCGTTGCCCTCGGGCGGGGCTGAAATATCGACCGCGATCACCAGCTCGGCGCCCATCGCCTTGGCAAACCGCACCGGCACCGGGGCCACCAGCCCACCGTCCACGTACTCCCGCGCGCCGATGCGCACCGGCTGGAACACCGCCGGCACAGCGCTGGACGCACGCACCGCGGTCCCCACGTCGCCACGCTGGAACAGGATCGGCTGGCCGTTTTCCAGGTCGGTGGCGACAATGCCCAGCGGCAGGCGCAATTGTTCGATCGTGCGGCCGCCGGTGTGCTCGCGCACGAATTTGGCCAGCCCCTCGCCGCGGATCAGGCCCCGGCCGGGGTAGGACCAGTCGGTGAAGGCGGTTTCGTCCATCGCGTCGGCCAGGGTCGCCAGCTCGGCACCGGTTTTGCCCGAGGCGTACAGCGCCGCCACCAGGCTGCCGGCCGAGGTGCCGACGATCAGGTCGGGCTTCAGGCCTGCCTCCTCCAGCACCTGGATCACGCCGATGTGGGCAAAGCCGCGCGCCGCACCGCCGCCCAGGGCCAGGCCGATGCGCGGCGGGCGGGGCGGGGGTTTGGGGATGTCGGGAACCGGCGGCGGGGCAGGCGGCTCGGGCGCCAGCGGAGCTTCGACCGGGGTGGGTTTCGGCGCCGTCTGGCAGGCCGTCAGGCTGGCCAGACCCGCCATCTGCACGACGATCCAGCCGCGCCGGGTCCAGGCCGGGCCGGCCGGGGTTCGCGACGCGTGACCGTTGCCCATCGCGGCATTCTAGGAGGCCCTGCGAGGTTCCTTTATTCTCCACAGCAATAATCAACCAAGAAATAAGTTCTTTTCATACATATGAGCCACCCCTACAGTTCGTGCCTGCCGTGACCGGGCTCGGTGCCATGGCTTCAACTTCTGGAAGTTCATGGACCTGATTGCAGTTCTGAGCGGTTTCGGCGTCGGCGCCATCGTCGGCATGACGGGCGTGGGCGGCGGCTCGCTGATGACGCCGCTGCTGCTGTCGGTCTTCAAGCTGCACCCGGCGGTGGCCATCGGCACCGACCTGTGGTTTGCTGCCGTCACCAAGATGGCGGGGTCGGTTTCGCACCACCGCGCCGGGCATGTGGACTGGCGCATCACCGGCCTGCTGCTGGCGGGCAGCATCCCAGCCTCGCTGGCGACCGTGGCGCTGATGCACTTCACCGGGCTCACCAAGGGCTGGGCCAGTGCGCTGACCTTTTCGCTGGGCATTGCCTTGCTGTTGACGGCCGTGACGGTCGCCTTTCGTCAGCTGTGGCACCCGGTCGGCCTGAAGCTCGAACGCTGGCTGCCCGAACAAAGCAAGGCACCGCTGACCGTGCTGTGCGGCCTGGTGCTCGGCGTGCTGGTGTCGCTCAGCTCGATCGGCGCGGGCGCGATCGGCGCCACCTTGATCATGCTGCTGTACCCGCGCCTGGCGTCGCACCGCGTCGTCGGCACCGACATTGCCCACGCCGTGCCGCTGACCTTGGTGGCCGGCGTCGGCCACGCCACCTTGGGGCACGTGAACTGGGAGCTGCTGGGCGCCTTGCTGGTCGGCTCCATCCCGGGCATCTGGCTCGGCGCGCAACTGACCCGCAAGATGCCCGAGAAACTGGTGCGCGCCTTGCTCTGCGTGTCTCTCGTGACCGCTGGACTCAAAGTGATCCACTGACCATGTACCAATACACCGCTTTCGACCGCCTATTCGTCCACCAGCGTGCCGCGCAATACCGCGACCAGCTCGAGCGCAACCTGGCCGGCAAGCTCGGCGACGAAGAGTTCAAGCCGCTGCGGCTCCAGAACGGCTGGTACATCCAGCGCCACGCGCCGATGCTGCGCGTGGCCGTGCCTTATGGCGAGCTGAGTGCGAAGCAGCTTCGCGCGCTGGCGGTGATCGCGCGCCAATACGACCGCGGGTATGGCCACTTCACCACCCGCCAGAACCTGCAATACAACTGGATCCCGCTGATCAAGAGCGCCGAGGTGATGGACGCGCTGGCGGCGGTCGACATGCACGGCATCCAGACCAGCGGCAACTGCATCCGAAACATCACCAGCGACGGCCTGGCCGGCGTGGCCGCCGACGAGGTGGTTGACCCGCGCCCGTACTGCGAAATCATGCGCCAGTGGAGCACCTTGCACCCCGAGTTCGCGTTCCTGCCGCGCAAGTTCAAGATCGCCGTCACC